>JAYUIW010000056.1:0-6068 GCA_043765655.1 bacterium | reverse complement strand
CTTGATCCTTCGGTAGCCTCGTCCCGACTAGCTTCAGGGAACATTTTGCCAACGGCAGCTGCCATTAGGTGAGCGAATGAATGACGCTTGGTATCTAGGATTATATTAGTTGAGTTTGAGTTAATGGACATATATTAATATTCTAAAGTAAATGTTGGAGTTTGACAATAAAAAACATCTAATGTATAATCAAATTGTATTGTCGTAAGGTACCGTCTCCCATTTATTTGGGAGCATATTTTTTTATAAAAGTTTTTTGATTTGGTCTTTTATCTTTTTTAATTCAGAATCAGACATTGAAGTTATTCTGTCTTGAAGCCTCTTGGAATCCATTGTTCTAAGCTGTGATAGCATTGCAAACGAATCTTTGGTTTTCAAACGAATCTTTGGTTTTCAAACGAATCTTGTAATAAAAAATACTTTCATCCTTGAATTTACTTGTAATTGGAACTGCCCAAAATTGTTTACCATTAAATTTTTTAACCACCAAAACTGGTCTATTGAACTTATCATTTTTACCATCTGTTTCTATACCTACATTAACCCCAAAGCTAGTCCACCAAATCTCGCCTTCTTTGAACTTTGGATATTTTTGTTTTGTGTTAAGGAATATCTTGTATTGTATCCAATTAACAAAATCTTTGAGATAATTACCAGAATTCTGTGAGATGGACATATATTAATATTCTAAAGTAAATGTTGGAGTTTGACAACATGAAAATCAAATCTCTCAAAAAATTAATGATGATTTTAAGCCTTGGTAAATTAAATTTTGTGGTTTTTTGTTATAAACGCAAAGACTCTCGTTCCATCATCTATTGTTAAAATTCTAAATAAAAAATAGCCTTGACAAAACCCAAAAAGTAAGTCACTATTGAATGGAAACCATTATTTTATTACTATTTTTATGTATCTACAATCAATCAAAAACAACCACAAAAAATTAGGATTCGGAGAGGGATTAAGAAATACAGTATTAGCTGGAACAATTTTTCTAACAGGTGCAAACCTTCAAAGTTGCAAAGACTCAACTATTCAAAATCCTGAAATTACTGAAAGTCAGCCTCAAGAAAACAAAACTCCACAAAATAATAGAATTTGCAATAGTTCTGTGAATGAGAATCAAAACGAATCTACCACCTTAGAAGAATTGCGAAACGCTGAATTAATATTTTTTGAATTGATAAAAATAGATAATCCTGATTTGAATTGTGTTAATCTAATCGAAAACGAAGAAAGAAAAACTATTATTCGTTTGGGTTTTTTGGGTACAAATACAAAAGTTCCAAACCTTAACAATCTAAATCTACTTGAATTTAAAATTGAAACAGAAAGCTCTTTTAACAAAACTTATACACAAAATGGTAACTTTTATGTTGAATTTGAAATAATTGAAATAATCGATACAAATAAAATTACAACCTAATCTACTCCACCAATTTTGGTGGTTTTTTTGGACAAAAAGTAAAATCGTGGATAGACTAATAAAGTAATGAATGAATCAATTGTAACAGACACCAAAGCTCAACCTAATCCCAAAAAGTCAATTAGGAATTTTTTTGGTTTTGGGAATTGTCCTTATAATTATCATCATTCCGACCAAAGTCACTTTAATCTGCTATCAGCTTTTGTTAGGTTTGCGTTGTTAATTATCGTTGTGGTCTTTGCTTTTTTGCCGTATATTAGAACGGAAGTTCTGTCGGCGAGGTACACAATGGACAATCGGTACAGCACCAAGAATCCTAACATTGCATTGATAGACACTACTACAATCTGCACCAAAGCCGATATAGAACCGCTAATTAGCAACAAGGATAATTCATCAGACTTCATACTTCCTAAGCTTCATTCTACCAAGATTGTCGAGTATGAACGGGTTAGGAATTCTGCCAAAATTTATTGTTTGTATAATAATTCTAGGTATAATACTATCAAAAATCTACAACTCCAAAAAAACACGGGCAACAAGTTCGTTATTAGCCCCAAAAGTACTGATGTCAAAAATTCTACAGCCGAATCAGAATCTTGGGTTTGGGTGGTGGAATCTAGCTGGAATATCCGCAGTCTCTACTGGCCAGTGTATTATTAAAAATCTAAAAAATACTATCATCTTTAATACGCTGTCATTCTGAGGGAACCAAAGAATCCCCTGTTGTACAGAATTAACTACCACAATGTCATTCTGAATTTGTCGTGCCGCGGCTATCGTCGGAACAAGTCCGACTTACAACCAGTTACTTTTCAAAATCTAAGAAGATTGTTATCAAGTTCGAGTCATTTTTTGGAATAAGTCAGTACTTGTTCTTATTAAACTGTCTAAGCTATATTTGCCTATTTTTTAGATCCTGAACTAAATTCAGGATGACACAATTGAAGCACAGCTTGAGCAACAGGGGATCCTTCGCTTGTCGTGGCGAGGCTCTAGTCTGGGAGACCCAGGCCACCACTTCTCACTTACTCAGGATGACAATATAATATAAAAAATATAAAATCATCCAAAAAATTAATTAATCACCAATCAGCCATCAATTATTATGACCAAGAACAATTACTATATTATCGCCGACCATATCCGAACTATTGCTTTTTGCGTAGCGGATGGCGTCCAACCCAGTGCCAAAGGTCGTGGATACGTACTTCGCAGACTAATTCGTCGCAGTCTTTCGGCTTCCAAAAGGCTCAAAATTGATATTCTCAACACTCAGTATTACCAAGAATTAGTGGAATCTGTGATTGGAATCTACGACGGAGTTTATCCAGAGTTGTTGGAATCCAAGGATGTAATTATTCAGACCTTGGCAACTGAATCCACCAAATTCCAAAAATCTATCTCAACAGGCGAAAAAGAATGGACCAAAATTCTCAAGAAAAAAGATGAAACTACTAACTTTACGCTTATAGCTTGGAATCTCTACCAAACTTTTGGAGTTCCGTTCGAGGTTAGTATTGATATTCTGGGAGCTAATGGAATCGAGATTGACGACCAAGAATTAGAAGCTCTGATAACTGCACATCAAAAAAACTCCCAAACAACAAGCGCAGGAATGTTCAAATCTGGACTTGGGGAAAACAACGCCAAAACAACAGCACTTCATACAGTTACCCATATTTTGCATCGAGTTCTAATTGAAGTTTTGGATCCTAGTTTTGCTTTTGGATTTGAAAATAATTCTGATAATCTGTCTGATAATTCTACTGTCAAACAAATGGGAAGTGCCATAACTAGCGAAAAAGCTCGTTTTGATTTTAGTTTTGACCGTAAAATTGAAGATAATGAGCTAGAGTTAATTGAGACCAAAGTTCGTGATTTGATACAAAGTAATCTCAAGATGTCTAAAGTTGAAGTAACTCCACTACAAGCTAGAGAGATGGGAGCGATTGGATTATTTGGGGAAAAGTATGGGGATTTAGTAACTGTATATTCTTTGGTTAATATAGACGGCAAAGTTGTCTCAAGGGAATTTTGTGGTGGACCGCATATCGAATCAACAGATGACATTACCAAAGTTGGAAAGTTCACCATTCTAAAAGAAAAATCTGTCTCTAGCGGAGTAAGGAGAATCGAGTTCGATTTGGTATAAAGTGTTTTTTAAGTTGATTCAAAGTATAGTGTCATTATGAGCTGTCCTCCCACGGGAGGTGTCGCCAACGGCGACGGAGGGGGTTACAAAAAAATCTCCTGTTGTACATAATGAACTCCAACCATGTCATCCTGAATTTAGTTCAGGATCCAAAAAACTGGCAAATAATATTTTTGTAATTATCCTAAAGTTTATACCATTAATTAAAAACTACTAACTTATTCCAAAAAATAACTCGAGCTTGATAACAACCTTCTTAGATCCTGAACTAAATTCAGGATGACAGTTTGTTTTGAAACTTAACTTGAACAACAGGGGATCTTTCGCTACGCTCAAGATGACGACTTGTTTTAGAGTGTACTAAAAATACCCCTATGTAGGGGTGAAGCCAAAGGCTTCGGGGTAGTGTTGAAGATAATTATGCACAACAGGGGATTCTTCGCTACTCTCAGAATGACAGTATAGAAAGTAAAAAAATTATAAACTAAATAAATATGACTAATAACTGGATTACTTGGAATGGAATTCCTGGAGTATATATTGGCTGGCAGGCTTTTGGGACGGCACATATTGTGGCACTTTTTTTGAGTTTAATTTTTTGTATACTCTTGTCAAAATTCGGTAGCCTGCGAACTTTTAGAATATTGGGAATTGCCGGTCTGTTGATTTATGTTCTTCGACTAATTCATGCAATGCTCGTTGGAAGTTCTGCTTGGGGAATTATTCAGAGTGTATTCCCGCTATACAGTTGCGATCTGTCTTTACTTCTACTCAGCATTGGCTGGTCTTTTGGGTTTGTCAAACAATTAAAGTTCATAGTTTTTTGGAGTTTTTTGCCGATTTTGTTCGTGTTATTGTTCCCAGAATTGTCAGCGATTGAGAATATTCTAACCTATAAATTCTTAGATTTTTGGCTTGGGCATATCTTGGCGGTAGCTTTGGCAATAGGAAGTATCAAGTTCTACAGTGTCAGACTTAGAGATTATTATAAGGCAGTTTTGGCGTTCATACTTTTGCTCACAATAGCTGGCTTAATTAATTCCAACACTGGTAGTAACTACATGTTCTTGCTTACCAAGCCCAAAGCACTTTCATCTTGGAATTTTGGCTATTGGAATACTTTTCCACAATCTTTGGTGATTTGGATTATAATTATTGGAGTTGGTTTTTATGTGCAATGTTGGGTTATTATGTTTTGCCAAAAAATTATAAAATATAAGTAAAAATTGAGAATTAATACAAGGAATAGAGCTCTTAATTAGAAGTTTGACATAACTAGAAAAGTGTAGTAAAATATAAAAGATTAATAAAATTATTCTAATTCTACTATGTATATTCACACAACCCAAAAAACTACAAAACTATATAATTCAAACGAAGATCCGTTCGATGGTTTAAATCTAACTGAATCTAAACCAAATTCTGACAAAGTGTCTAGAATTTTTGATAATTACAAAACATTTTATGTAGGAAAACAATTGCATATAAAAGATGCATTGCTTGGTTATGTTCAAATTTATAATGGTCATATAGAATCAGAAGCATTTAATAATAATGAGTATAGTTTATTTACAAATAAGAATACACTTGAATATTTTGATAAGTTTAAGGGTGTCAATTTTTCACAAGCAAACCAATTAAACACAAAGTATTTGAATTATTTTAGTATTGAGAATCCTTATCTCGATTACAAAGGTTTGGTGGAACATCTTCTTAGAAGAAGTCAGGTAAATAAAAACTCTATACAAACTTGGACAGAAACTATAGAAAGACTTAAAGTAAAAGAATCTGTTGTTAAAAAAGAATTATATCAAGATGGAACTCTTGCTAAGCTTGAATTAGAGTTAATTGATATAGAAAAGAGATTAAAGCCTTTGAAAGAAAAGTTTGAAAGCTGGGAAGATCAAAAATATGAAGTGCCGCCAGTTAATTTAACTCTAGTTGAAGTTAGGGATTTAGAAACTCAATTTGAAGAATTTAGTAGAAGATTAAAAAATGACCCTAAAAATACAAGACTAATAGAAAAAGCAGCCAAGTTTAAAGATGAAATATCCAGGGCTAAGCTTAGCTTGCAAAAACAAAAAAACAAAAAAGACGAACCTCTTCAAAATCCATACAGGAAAGAGACAGTTGATTTATCAGGAAAATTTTTTGAATACAAATCCCAAATACAGACCGCTAAAGAGCCTTTGATTGAAATTCAAGAAAGTCTTTTTGCTTGCCAAGAAAATATTCGATTAGTCAACGAAGCTTTTAAGCTATTAGAGCTTTCTAACGAAGAAATCGCCAAATTGTTCAAAGAGAAAACTCAACCTAAGAGTATTTTGAATAAAATAGCAGATAAAATTCTTTTCTTTAATTCTAGACACAATCTTTAGATCGGATTTATTAGACCTCTTTCCTAATAATTTAGCTTAAAATTAACCAATCCAGCGATTAATGTCCAAAATAAATGATGCTTTGTCTGTTTTTGACGCCTAGTTTCTT
>JAYUIW010000055.1:0-6086 GCA_043765655.1 bacterium | reverse complement strand
TTCACGTAGATCGTTGATTGAAGTTCCTAGAACTTTGGCAAGTGTTGATATATTCATATATACTACTAAAAATACTTGATTTGGCTATTTATGTCAATACTCTTATTTTTATGTAGAAAAATATTGGAATTAATATTCTGTTGAACAAAAGCAAAGATTTTGACCTAATACTCAAGACTTATTCAAAATTTCTATCATTCGGATCTTTAATATCTTTCATCGTTGTAATTTCAAAAATATTGTTTTGATTAAGCCCTGAAATAAGCCCAAACTTTTTGTTGATAGACCTTTTTAGTTTTACTAATTCTTTAGATTGTTTCCCATTAACCCCCATATTACTAATATTTATACAATCATTGGTATATTCTAATAAGCTTGGAGAACTTTCAGAATTCGAATAAGCTAAGAGTTTTGTTTTTATTCCTTCAAAAGCTAGTTGTAAAGCCTCTTGTTTTTCGGCTTTTTTGCTATCAATAGTTTTTTGTAGATTGGCTTTCTTAACTTCTTTAGAGACTTTACCAAAAGGGTATTCCTCGTTATTTTTTTTACACCAATTACGCAAGTTAAAAATTATAAGATCTTCCTGATACACGAATTCTCCTTCTATATAACCTCTCCTTTCAAAATATTTTTTATGTAACTCTATGTATTTAGCTTTATAGTTTATTACACCACCTGTTAAAGTCTGAATACATTTTTTGCTATTTAGCCAGTTCTCTATAACTTCAAAATTAGGATTTTTGAAATCCATTGATATTATAGACTCTGCGTCGAATGTATCTAACTCAAGGATAACAACGCTAACATATACTAGCATAATTTTTTTGGCTATCTCTACTACTTTTGGTTTTAACACAGACTCGCCTCCACTTTTCGTATTACAAGCAATAACATTAAATTTAGTATGAATAGAAACTTTTGAGGAAGCGTCGTTGGTTTTAGTATTGAGCAACACATCATACAAAAATTCTGAAACTTTAATTAATGATTCTTGTTCATTTAGGTATTTTACTTCTGGATCTTGTATGGTTGGAATCCTATCTAAATTGGAATATTTTAAACTAGCAAAAAATTGAGCATCTCTACTTGACTGTGGGTTTGTTGATTTGTCTTTAGTCATAATACTTATAGTACTAAGATTTTTAGCTTTTGTCAAGGCTTACAATTGATTAACTTTACAAATAATTCTCAAAATTTAAGCAAAAAAAACAGGGTCATCTTAAGCCCTGAAAGAAAATTAAAGTGGCTGATAACCCTGCGACCGAAGTCTGAAGTTCAGAGAATTCTACCTAAATTAATTTTTGTTTTTGTTTTAAATTATTTATTTTTATTTTATGCAAATTTTTGTTTTTGTTTTGTGAACCCAAGCCTCTGATTACCCAGCGATCACGAATTTAGGTAGAATAAGAATAATTTAATTTGTAATAACCAAAAAAATATTATTTTTAATAAACAACTAATGCTAAATACTCTGATTATCTCAAAGTTATGACAAGAGTGATTAACTAATTATAAGAAATTAATGATATATTAAATTAAACTTATTCTACCCAAAAGATAGAATTGATAAATGTAAATTTGTTTTGAGTATTTTTAGAATTTAATGTATTTATTATAAAATATATGTTATTTTATTTTTATTTAAACTATTTATTTTTCTAAATTTTTGTTTATATTTTTTTCAAAACTTTTATACTAACAATTATACATTTATTTTTTTATTATGTCAAGATATACGGTACTAAGATATCTTATTTTTGGCTTATTTTAGAGTAAAATCAGCAATTAACAAAATTTTATTTTTTTTGAAAAAAAATGTAAAAAGTGTTTTTTTAGTAATTTTCCACTTCAAAACTAAAGATTAAAATGGCATTTGAGCCTTGATGTCATTAATATCAATTTCTGGCAAAGAATCAGAATCGTCATCGTCACTTACTTTGGAAGTTTTTTTGGCACTACCTGTAGAACCTGCGGAACTTGAAGTTGTAGAAGTGTTAGAGTCTCCTGCGTTGGCGTTAATTCGCTCAGCGTCAACTTTACTGGTGAGAAGCTCAACTTCGCTAACTACGATGTCAGTTGCATATGCTTTGGTGCCGTCTGGTTTGTCCCATGAGCGATTTTTGAGTTTTCCTGAAGTCATTATTTTATGACCCTTTTTGACATACTTTTCTATGATATCAGCAACTTTTTCCCAGGCAGTACAATTAAAGTATGATGTCATATCTTGACCATTGACGTCTTTGCCGTCGTTGATTGCTAGTGAGAATGAGACAACTTTTTTGCCTGTTGATGTTACTTTTACTTCTGGATCTTTGGTAAGATTTCCGATTAGAATTACTTTGTTCATAATATTGTTGGATTAATTTGTTTGGTTAAAAAAATGAGAATTGTTAGATTTTTAGAATAGTTTTGAGCTTTATATTAGAATCAAATTAGATTTTAGAATTTTTATCCGTATTTTGATCAATACCTGTGGTTGAATTTGGATCTTTTTCTTTGTTGCTAAGTTTTTTTGCTTTGGAAAACTGACTAAGAATGTAGAACAACGCCATAGCAATTAGTTCGTAGACTAACCAAAATAGAGTAACGTGAATAAGTAGCCCATTCCAGTCTAAGGTAATTTGGGATTTGGAAAGAATATAAATGCTAAAAAAAGCTAGACTGACTATAAAAGAGAGTAGTCGAGCTACTGCTTCTTCGAGCCCTGCAAAGTAATTATTATTGGACATATTATTAAAAAAATATTGTTATACTATTATATATTTAGTTTTATTATAGTTTTAGTCAAATTTTGAATAATTTTTGATTAGTATTTTGCAATTTTAAAAATCTACTAAGCCTTGAATTCGGTGTAGTTATTAAGGTATTTGGCAATTTCAGTTTTGGCAATATCAACGTCAAAAAATCCTTCAACTGTGCAAACTTTGTTTTGAAGCCTTTTGTAGCTTGAGAAAAAATCAATAATTTCAGCTTTGGTATGAGTTGCAATATCGTTAATAGACTTGTAATCTGAGAATCTTGGATCGCTAAGTGGAACTGCAATGACGCAGTTATCGATATCTCCAGAATCAATTTTTTTGAGAATTCCTATCGCTCGGCACTTGATGACAACTCCTGGAGGGACTGGATTGGTCAACATTACAGCTACGTCAAGGGCATCGCCATCTTCAGCTTTGGTGCTGGGAATAAAGCCGTAATTAAAAGGATAAAATTCGCTAGAATATAGAACTCTATCTAAAAAAATTGCTCCAGTTTCAGGATCGAGCTCGTACTTGTTTTGTGAGCCATAAGGGATTTCGATGACGACGTTGAATTCGTCTGCCGTTCCAGATGGAACAAAGTATGGGTTAGTATAATTAATAGTAGACATGTTATTTATTATGGTTTTTTGTACAATTAATGTCAAGAATAAAAGCTAAATTACAAGACTAACACCAAAATTTTAACACCATTACAATATTACAGCCTTGGATCCAAAATCTCTGTAATTCTGATTCTTAAATTTTAATCCCATAAAACTTTCACAAAATATTGACAAAAAAGCTTAGATAAGTCAAATTTTAATAATTAGTAACTTTTATTTTTTATTTTTTTATGCCAACAATTGTAATCACTTCTGGATATTTTAACCCTATTCACCCTGGGCATATTGAATGCTTTGAACTTGCCAAAAAACTAGGTGACGAACTGTGGGTAATCGTCAATAACGATCTCCAAGCCGAACTAAAACGAGGTGAAAAGTCCTTCCAAGATCAGGAATTGAGAATGCGGGTGGCGGGAGCTATCAAGCCTGTAGATAGAGTTTTTTTGTCGATTGATAAAGAAGCTTCTGTGTGTGATTCGTTGGAATTTTTGATCCAAGAAGTACTGGCTAATAATCCAGAAACTAAGATCATCTTTGCCAAGGGTGGTGATAGATTCGCTGATAATACAGCTGAATTACCGATATGTACCAAGTACAATGTTGAGCTGGTTAGTGGGCTCGGTGCCAAGACTCATAATAGTTCAGACTTTCTCAAAAAAATAAAGACAGTTTAGGGTTTTCTAAATTTCACACTTCAATTCTTTCCACAGTTTTTGAGCTAGAACAAGTTTGTCTTCTAAAGGCTTGAAGCCGATTTTCCAGAATTCGGTAGATTCAATATCTAGATCTAATTTTGATAACAAATCCTTGGGCCAAGCGTTACCTCCAGAGCAAAGAATATTGACATAGATTTCTTTTTTGAGTTCATCGTCTTTGATGATTTCATAAATCGCATTAGAAGTCAGTAGTCCACTGGCGTAGACGTAGTTGTAGAAGGAATATGTAAAATGTGCTACAAGTTGCCAAGTATGCTCACAACCTTCATTGAGACTGACAATATCACCGTAGACATCTTTGTACTTTTGAGTTAACCACAGCTCACGGGCTTTTTCTTTGCTAATTGTTCCGTTCTCACGGAATTCTCCGTGCATTGCAGTCTCGAAGTTGTATCTTGCCACTCCGCCTTCGTAGATATTCAGGATTTCTTCCTCGATTTTTTCGCACAGAATCTTGAGCTTGAGATATGGATTGGTAATTGTCTCATACATTTTTTCGAAGACTACAGTTTCACAGGCTAGCGAAGCGATTTCTGCCATAGACATTGTATAGTTACAGTTCAGATATGACTGAGATTCTTGGGTGAGAACAGAGTGTACAAGATGTCCCATCTCGTGGGCTACGGTTGACACCGAGCTGAGCTTGTTCTTGTAATTAACTAGGATTAACGGATCGTAATCGGGTGCAAAACTACTACAAAAAGCTCCGCCATACTTGCGTTCGCGGCTCACAGCATCTACCCAGTTCTTCTCGAAGGCTTCTACAGCAATCTCTCCAAAACGAGGATGGAACTTGGAGAAGTTCTCAACAATAATCTGCTTACATTCGTTCCAATCGTAGGTAATATCACTTTCTGGAATCAAGCCTTCGGTGGCAGGAATCGTCGGAGCGGAGACATCGTACCACTGCGGATCTTCAATCCCTATAATGTCGAACTTGAGCTTGTAATAATCTCTAACAATGCTGACTTTATCCTGTGCTGTTGCCACAAGAGAGTCCACAAAAGACTGATTAATCTGGTTACTAATTAGCTTCGATTCGCTGGCGAATTTGTACCCGCGAAGGTTGTCGTTGACTTTTTTGTCGAGAATAATATTGTTAAAAGCCTCTAGGGAATTCTCTTCTCGCTCTTTGCAGGCCTTGGTCAATAATTCAAAGGCTTTGGCTCTGGCTGTACGATCTTGACCTTGAATAATCTCGCTTAGTTCCACGGTTGAGTGCTTTTTGACACCTTTGCCAAAGTCGTATTCTACACTAATTTTGGCTTTTTGATCTGTATAAAACTTACTCCATGCTTGATTTCCACTGAGTTCTTTGAGACTCAACAATTGCTCAGATTCTTCGCTTAATGTGTGCTTGGCGTACGCTCCAACCATTTCCAGATAGTGTTTGTAACTACTCAGAATTGGATCTTGCAATATTTCGTTCAGATCGACTCGCTTAGATAATTCCACCTCAAAAAATATAATCTTGTTCTGCAATATTATTGTCTGTTCATCCACGCGAACTTGCATAGAATTGACTTGGTCAACATCAGGTCCGCCTAGTTCATACAATATTGAGAGATAGTAGCTGGGTTTGCCAAGGTTAATCAGAATTGCTTCGTATTGGACAATCGCTTCTAACAATTCACTGGCTTTTAGCTCAGCAGCTTTACCTTTGTATTTGGACTGGAAACTTTGTAACTCGACATCTACGTTACTTAGATCTTCTTGGATTCGTGGATCGTTAATTGATGAATAAAACTGGGTAAGTTCAATTGAGGGAAGTTCTAGGTTTTGAAGGTCTTTGCCAGTTATAATATTAGCTTCAGAATTGTCATCTATAGTAGCTTTTGGGCACAAATAAAAATAATTGTTCATATATTTTTAGTGTACTTTGGAAGCTGTAGATTGTCAAAATTATTGGCAACACGGGAAAAATAGTTGGGATTTTAATTCAAAACCACCTTCAAAAATTCATCAATAATTTGTTTTTTCTTTGTATTGAAACTCCTCTGTGAAGT
>JAYUIW010000054.1:0-18211 GCA_043765655.1 bacterium | reverse complement strand
CTTTTTTAGTACTAATTTTTTTGTTTTATTGTCGTATTTCATACCTAAAATTATTTACTATTTTTGGTCAATAGTCAAATGCCAGAGTTGAAGATGGGCTAGGTATAACTATCAAAAAAATGCTGAACATACACCTACAATTTTTAATAATGGTAAAAGATGTAGAGAGCTTTAGAAATATCAAAAACTGAAAAATCTGAATGAAATATAATTCACTAAAACTTGCCAAAAAAGCAAACAAACTGTAAATTATTAGTATATGTCAGACACAATTCAACCAACACCAACCAACGAAATTAAAACCCTCAAAACTATCTCCGACTTCGCCAAAAGAAACGGATTCGTCTATCAAGGTAGTGAAATCTACGGCGGACTTGCTAATACTTGGGACTACGGCCCGAAAGGAATATTACTCAAAAATAACATCAAAGAAGCGTGGAGACAGCATTTTATTACCGAGCGAACCGATATGGTCGAAGTTGATTCTGGAATTTTTATGAACCCGAAGGTCTGGGAAGCTAGCGGACACGTTAGTGGATTCGCGGATTGTATGATCGACTGTAAAGAGTGCAAAAGTCGATTCCGAGCTGACCATCTCATTGAAGAAGCCTGTGATATTGACGTCGAAGGTTGGACCACTGAGCAAATTACCGAGACTGTTGGTGACAAAAAAATCAAGTGTCCAAAATGTAAATCTCAAAACTGGACCGAAGCTCGATATATGAACCTTATGTTCGAGACCAATAGAGACAAAATTGGTAATGATCCTGCCCAAAAAATCTACTTGAGACCCGAAACTGCACAAGGAATCTTCGTTAACTTCAAGAATGTTCTACAGACTGAACGCCGCAAAATTCCTTTTGGTATTGGGCAAATCGGCAAAGCCTTCCGCAACGAAATAACTCCCGGTAACTTCAACTTTCGTGTGATTGAATTCGAACAAATGGAAATCGAATACTTTATCAAACCGCCAGTAAACTACGAAGACGCTAATCCACAATTTTACGAACTTTTGGAATTACAAAAGCAATTTTTGACCAATAAAATAGGCTTGAATCCTGATAATCTTGTCGAAAAAATCCACAGCGAAGACAAGCTTTCCCACTACTCCAAAAAATCCTCAGATTGGAATTACAACTATCCTTTTGGTTCCAGTGAACTCACTGGACTAGCCTACCGAACGGATTTTGACCTTACCCAGCATTCCACGCATTCTGGAGTTGAATTATCTTATCTAGACCCAGAAACTAACACAAAGTACATTCCACACTGTATTGAGCCAACTGTTGGCGTTGATAGACTACTTTTGGCAGTTCTATGTGATTTTTATACAGAACAAAAGATTGAAAATGATACTAGAATTTTGTTCAAACTCCCATTTAATTTAGCTCCATACAAGATCGCCATTCTTCCACTCATGAAAAAAGATGGAATGAGCGAAAAAGCTACCGAGATTTATAAAAACCTCAAAAAGCAAGGAATTAGTTGTATTTATGACGAGTCGGGATCTATTGGCAAACGCTATCGTAGACAAGATGAGAATGGAACTCCGTGGTGTATGTGCGTTGATTTTGATAGTGTCAAAGATGATACAGTTACTCTTCGCCACCGCGATACAATGGAACAAGTTAGAGTTCTAGTTAGTGAAGTCCTTGGGTTTTTAAGTAAAAAAAAATTTGGAGTATAAACTTACAATTGAACTAACTCTAGATTTATTTTCTTGGAGAATTTTTTGACCAGATCAATATCCAAAGTAACTAATGAGTCCATCGAATTATTCAGAGCAATGGCTACTTGCAGAGCATCTTCAAGATCTTTGTTAAAAATATAGAGTTCCAAAGCTTTTTTGTAATCAATTTCGCTAGATTTACAGACTTTGCATAATTTGAGTAGTTCGACCGTAAGTTCTAAATTAATTCCACTTTTTTTGGCAAAATAGTGAACAATATGAATAGTCAAAATTGATACATACAAGTCAGTTTCGTCATCTAAAAAAAACTCTTTGCAAACATTGCTCTTAGGACGATTACAGAGAATCTCTAATAACACATTAGCGTCCAAAAAAACCTTTTTAGTCATACATATTCTTGATTGAATTTACAAAATCAGATTGCGAAATATTTTGAATTTTTAGGTTTGGGTTTGGAGTGTTTTGATTACTAATTTTTTGGAATAATTCTAGAGTTTTGGAGTTTTTGGTTGTTTTTTTGGGAGAAGAAGGAGTACTAAGTGACAAATAAAAAAGTTGCTTGTTTTTACCTTTTCCATAGGAGATTTGGACACCTTTGTTTGGCGTAACTTGGGATAAAATCTGTTGAAGATTCAGTCTTAATTCTTTGGTTGTTACAATCATATAGTTGAACTTATTAATACTATTAAGGTTACACCTTTTGTAATATTTTGTCAAAAAAAATAAGAGTAATCAAACTCTTGAATAATAACGTTTTATTGTATAAATAATTAATCACTTTAAAATAGTGCTAAAAATACCCCGCCAGCTACGCTGTCACCACTTTTAAAAAAGGGGAATTTCAGTTTACAGACTTTATTCTCCTACTTTACCATTACTTGTTGCTTGCTGAGATTGACGGCTTTGACCTTGATTTCGGTATTGTCAAAATTAAAGTTCTTGCGAAGTGTATTCTCAAGGAACCGCAGATATGACCAGTGAATTGCAGTTTTGTCCTTGCACAAAAGTTCGAATAGTGGAGTTCCATTCTTGTTGGTATAGATCAAATCATAGACAATCGGACGCTTTTTGAGACGAAGTTTGGCAGGAGGTTTTTGTTTCATCAGGTAGTTAAAGATTTTTCTAGTTTCGTCGCGGCTAATTTCTTGAGATTTTTGGTCTAGAGCATCGTCGATTTGTTCCCAGATATCGTCCAATCCCTTAGAGTTTTTGGCACTTACCCACACGAATTTTTTGACCTTAAGAAAGGCGAACTTGTAGGTAAACTCCTTGATGAACTCAACACGGTCTTCTTCGCCCAACAGATCTGACTTGTTAATTATTACTACTACACCTTTTTTGGCTTCTTTGAGAATGCCGGCCACGACTTGGTCTTGGTGAGTTATAGGCTGTGAACCATCGACGACCATACAGATTACATCGGCTTTGTAGGCAGCTTCGATAGTCTGAAAAGTAGCAAAAGACTCAGCTCCAAAGGTACGTTGTCCAGGACGGCGAATTCCAGTAGAGTCTAACAAAGTGTACTTGCGATCGACTTCGAATGTCGTAGATTGGTATTCAAAATCATTGTCCAATTCTTTTTCTGAATCTTCTTCGGATTCTAATTCTTCGTCCAATTCTGGCTCAGGATTTTTGGTCCCCCCTTGCCCCCTGACAGGGGGATTTTTGTTGGAGGTTTTTTGGTCTTCTAGAGCTTGTTCTTCAAGGAATTTTCTTTCTTCTTCTCGTTCTTTGGCTTCTAGGGCATCGCGTTCTTCTTGCTTGAGTTGTTTTTTGGCAATTTTTTTGACCCGTTTTTCTACATTTTTTTCGAAAACTTCGGTAGACTCTAACTCAATTGCTCGGTACAATTCATCAGGTTCGATTAGGATTTGTCCAGCAGGAAGTAGTGTATTGAGTTTTTGGTACGGATGATAACCCCAAGCCACGCCGATAATCTTGTCATCTTCGAACAATCCTTGTGCTTCTTTGACATCATAAGTCGTATCGGTAACGAAATAAACCTCACTTGGTTTGACATTCCAATCTTTACAAATCGCTTGCATTCTGGTGGTTTTGGATGCTCCATCTTCGATAGTACTAATTGTGTCGATTTTGAGACCATGAACTGCGAGTTTGGTTAATGCAAAGTCGATAATTGCCCGTGAAGAATTGGTAATAATTGCAATTTTTTTGGATCTAATATTACTCACGACGTCGACGAAATCCGTAAAAAGTTCAAAGTCCATCTTCATCACCATCTCACATTGCTTAGTCGTCAAATTCTTAAAACTCTCGTAATCTTGGTACAAATCATCAGTAATTAACTTGGTCTTAGTAGCATTCGGACCGTATTCTTCCTTCCTGAACTGCATACTAATAATATCCTCAACTCTTATATCAAGTCCAGCAATCTCTTTGAACGCCGTAGCGTGCTGCTTTATGGTATCCGCGATAACTCCATCAAAATCTAAAAATATATTATACATAGTATTTTAAGTATGCCCAAAAAACCTTTGTTTGTCAATAGTACAGGCAACTAGAAGTCAATATTTTCGACACAATTAATGTTCATTTGTCCAAAATTTGTAAAAAGCTAAAATATATGGTAAACTATAGGTATAGAAACTATTTTGTGGAAGGTTATAAATATTTTCATTTAGTAAAAAACTGTCATCTTGAGCGTAGCGAAAGATCCCCTGTTGTATAGACTAAGTTACAAACACTGTCATCCTGAACTCGTTTCAGGATCTAAAAAAGTTGTTTTACAGTTGTCATTCTGAACGAGTGTTAAGAATCCCCTGTTGTACAAGTTAAAGCACCCCGTCAACTTCGTTGACACCCCTCTCGAGGGGAATTCCCAAAAAAACCAACAGATCTTTCACTTGTCGTGGCGAGGACTTATTCGGGAAACCCGAATCCACTTCTCCTTTCGTTCAAGATGACGAGATAAATACTGTAGAATTCCCAAAAAATATCTTTAACCAAATCTAATTCCAGTGAAAATATTAGAACGATCAAATTCCCAAAAATATCAAGCTAACAATGATGGTGGCAATCCTTTTGCTCCAAAATCAACAGCAAGAGGTATAAATCCAGCAGATCCAAATAAAATTTCAATAAAATTTACTCCAAGCTTAACCCCTTCAAACTCAAACAATTCAACCCTTCCCTCTCCTTTTACCCAAGCTCAAAATCAAAGCAAATCCAACGCTCCGTACCCTCAGAATTTGTTCTATAATCCTAATGCCAAGCCTGATATGGGCAAAGTTATTTATGGAGAATTAACCCAACCAAAAGCAACTATAGCCAATCCCGTTAATTCCCAAGTTACCCAAGAATTTGGAACTCCTCAATCGACTCCGAAACCTCAAGCTAACCAAAACTCAGTTACTAAAAACTCCCCCTATCAGGGGGCTGGGGGGTACAATCAAGGTCAACCTTCAAATGAACAATCTACACAATCAACAGTTTTGTTTTCACAAAATCAAAATACTCAGTCAAACACACCACAAAATTATTCACAGCCTCCTTCTCAAAATTCTCAACCGCAAAATTCTCGACAAAGTGCAAATACGCAAAATTTTGGCAATCTTCAAAATCCTAACCAGCAACCAACTAATTCTAATTTTCAAGCCCAACAAAATAAACAACAAGAAATTGCGAACAGAAATATTCCACGAAGAACATCAACCCCAGCTTCAAAAATTACTAATGTTGTACCAACCACTTCATCAACCCAAAGTTCACAGTCAACGTTTGGTCAAACTAGATATTCCACAATTCCAACCTCCAGATTCGCTCAATCATCAGTTTTTGGCACTAATCTAAATAATTCACAAACAAACGTTCAAGCAACTCCTCAAAGTAAAACTCAAAGTAAAACTCAAAGTAACTCACCACAATTATTCAATAATAATGCCCAGGCCATTGATCAAAGTATTAGAGGAACGACTGTCCAAGCCAAAGAAACAGGCTACCAAACAAGCGATATAACGACTTTTAGGACTAATGACGCTACGGCTATTGGTCAAAAATCTAAAACTAATCAACCAGTTGTCAGCATTGGAGATAGTAGTACTCAAAACGTCAAACCAATCTTTGCGGGAGCTCCAACCGTCGGACTTGCAGCAACTTTAGCTGTTCCTAATCTTGGTCAAAACGTACCTACCACAACTCAGTTTGCGACTACGACTGAACAAGTTACCCAAACTTTACAAAGCTACAGATCTCAAGGTCGTCAAAATATTCCATCAAACATTGCTGCAACTTTGGTTCAAGAATCTCTATCAAATACTAATTCACAAACTAACCTTGGAACAAATACAAATAATAAACAATCTGGAACTACTGTTCCGAGTTATTTGCCTGCTAGTAACATTACAAGAACCAGAATTCCAAGCATTACAGACAACGATCCACTGGGAATTAATGCCGAGTCAAGAGGTCAAAGCATAGGTCAAACAAAAGCTAAGCAAATCGGTCTAACTCCAACAATAGTTTCACAATCTGCAATCTCTAGAACTCAATCTCCGGAACCAATTACAACAACGTCAGCGTCTCCCAAGATTATCACGAAAGAGCAAATAATTAATTTTAACCAAAAATATTATTCTACTAATTCGGATTACAAAATCTATCGAGATAACAACGAAATTCCCAAAAGTAAACTGTTCTGGTACTCCCCATTTAGTAATGGTAATGAGTTCGAAGGTTTTTTGCCGTACACTAGCCAAAGTCAGTTTCACAAGGATCTAATGGGCTTCCACTTTATTTTTGGGGATAATAAGGCTGAAATTCTACGCCAAAAAGACAATGAAGGATTACCACTATTACGAGTCGGAAAAGTTATAATTACTGGAAAAGGTCTAGACAAACCACTAGAATACATCATAGGAGATAGTAATATTGATTCAATCACTAGATTATTCGGAGCCAAAATTGCATTTAAAGATACTGCCAGAGGTACGAGTTACAAGAATTATTTTTGGGTCAAAAATTCTCAAATTAATCTCGGAAATGAACTATTCAAAGCTCCCAATGACAGCTCCAAGTACACAGTTACACTTCAATTATACGGATTCTATAATGGTCAAAGTATCAATACGAACGTCGAACTTAACCAAAAATTACAGATCTTCAGTTCTAAGCTAGACAAAAAATATATCGATGCAGTTCAAGCCAATAATACCAAAAATTCAATAGTTGGCGTAGGATCAGAAACTCAGAATGAAACCAAAGAGCTTGTTTTTGAACCAACTCAAGACAAAACCAAAGAAAAAACGAAAGAAAAATCAAACAACCCTCCAAAACAAAGTGAAGCCAAAGAAAATTCTACCCAAACCTCAAACTCTGATAATAATTCAGCTCGAACAATTTCTAGAATTCCAGATCGATCTTCTACTACATCAACTAATTCTAGCTCTGAGGATTCCACTACGGACAACTCAGGTAGCGATCTAATACCCACAACCGAAGCACTAAGTATTGGTGCAACCACAGGAGCGGCCGAAATTGGAGCTGGTGCACTTGCCGTCGGAGCAACAAGTAGACGAATATATTCTTTGACAAGAAATACTGAGCAGGTTGGAGGCATTCGAAGATTAAGCTTTGCTAACAGAAGGGAAATCAACCAAAGACGAGCCGCAGGAACTCTGGGAGGTAGTAGAGCTAGGAGAATTAGAAGAATCGGCGATGAAATAAGCGCTCTTGATGTTGGTGAGAACAGCTCTTTGGAAAATATTGAAAACACTGACAGCAACCCCCTAACCAACTTAAGCATAGCTAGAATTCAGGAAAATGGAGACTTTGATTCAACTACAGACAATTCCAATAATCCAGTTCAAAACACTAACACCTCGGCTAATTTTAACAGACTTCTCGGAGCTGGCTCGGAAAATGGCTCTGATTACAATTTTGGGACAGATTATAACTCTGACTCAAATGATAACTTTGGCAATGATTATACAGGTCAAAACACCACTAACTCTGGATTCAACAGTCGAACTTTCAAGCTGAACTTCTCAACTATTGGTCGAGATACTGGCAACTTTATTAATAGAGCTGGGAGATCCGCAGGCTACAAAAGCTACTCCAACCTCCGACTCAACAATCCACAACTTTCTAACAAATATATAAGACGATTCGGCAACAGTCCACTAGCCCGAGCAAGACTCAAAATGGCTGGAGATTGGTCAAAATTCCGTGCTGGTATATTCTCATCTGGATTGGCCAGTCTCGGTCTCAAATTTGCTGCTGACGGCTTACGCAATCAAGTTGGGATTACAGGTATCTTCAACGATATTCCTGATTTTACGGACCAAGAACCCTACAGCATTCTCAACGCTGCCAGACTCAAGCTGGAAGAAATCAAGGACAACCCAGCCTTTCCACTAGAAGCCAAAATGATTCAAGAATTCCTGGACAATTGGGAACCGCTCTTCCTTGGCGAAGGTAAAGATGGCGTAGAAACCTTAAATGACATTAGAAGACAAGTCGAACAAGCAACACTTCCAGGAGCTAGACTGCGAACTAATAATCTTAATTCCAACCTACCAAAACCTACAATCTTCGATAGAGCAACCAGTGGACTACGAGGCATTCTGGACCCACAATCCAATCCTAATCCCGGATACACTAATTACAACAGAGCTGGAAGAAACAAAGCCCAACAAGTCTTCGATACTGCTAAAAATAAAGCTGTAGACTATGGTAAAAAAGCTGTAGCCGGTGCTGTTCTAACTGCTCTTGGTTCTAGCGCACCTTTTATCGCTGGGTTTTTGACAATTATAATCCTAGCAATTAGCATCTTCGGAGCTATTACAGGAACGGCTTATTGTACACCTGTCAAAGCAATTCGCAACCCAATAGAATTTTTGGCAGGGAATACTAACCCTGCATTCCTACTGAATCCATTCGGCGGAGGTGATATTAATTCCGCTCCCAAAACCAATATTAATAGCCCAGAACTTCAATTCAAAGATCTCACAGACTTTGGCAAAACTATACTTCAAGCCTTCTGCCCTGACAAGATCGCCTGTTACGGTGGGTCAAGTAGTGGAGCTGTGAGTGGTGGAGGAAGTAGTGGTGTAACAATTAATGGTTGTTTTAATCAAGAAGTTCTCAAGAATCCAACTGTTGAATTTATTAAGGCTCAAGGTCTCGTTAAATACACTGCACAAACTTCTAAAATAAAAGAAATTTATGATGTGGGTAAACAAGCAGGAGTTCCTGATGAAGTTATAAAATGGGTAATTGCTCTTAGTCCGACAGAATCTGATATGAGTTGGAATAGTCACGAAATTACTAACCGTAACGATTGTTATGGAATCATTCAATTTTGTAGAGCTCCCAATGGTTCTTGCACTTTTCAAAACGCTCTTTATAATGTTGACAAATTCCACGGAACTGATAATGTAAAAGATCTTGATAAAAGTCTTGCTTGTGGAGCGACTGAATCTCCATCTATGTCAAAATCTGGAAGTGATATTTTAGGTGACAAACAGTTACAAATGAAAATGGCATGGGCTGGTTTTAAATTAAAAAAAGCAATTATAAAGTCACCAGACTGCAAGTTATGGCCTGATAAAAGTGATATTTATAGAATTAGTGCTTCTTGGCTTGGATGCACTACTAAAACAGATGGAGCTACAAAACCAACAGATTACGGTCAAGCTGCAGAAAATAATTTTAATATTATTACTTGTTCAGTTAGTTCAGCTCCTATTGTAACTTCCAATCTCGACCTCGACATTAATCCTAATCAATACTTGAACTACCACCAAAAGAAATTCCTCGCCGATATGACCCGTAGATACCAGAACGGATTCCAGTTTGGCAATACTAGTAATGTCTTCGGGGAGATTAAGGTAGCGGCACAAGGAGCTGGTAATGTACTCAATGGAACCCAAACTCAAAGCTTAAGTGTCGGTAGAATTGCAGGTATATCCAACAATGTTCGCGGTGGAATTCTCAAGCATAATGACAAAACAATCCCAACAGAAAAAAAAGTATACTCACCAGTCAATGGTACTGTTATAGGTGTCGAAAACTCAAAGCCTGGTAATTTTGGAACTAATCAAGGAGCTGACTTTGGTAACTATATTGGTATCAAAATCTCTGATGGCGACTTCTCAGGCAAAACTTATTGGGCTGGGCATATTGGAAAAGCCCTTGTCAACAAAGGAGATAATATAATAATTGGTCAATTAATTGCTGATATGAGTACTTGGTCTGGTTCAGGAACTGGTCCTCACTGGTCAGATATGATTGCAGACGGAGGCGCTACAACGATGGCAGATAGTCAATCTGATGTTCCCAGTAGTGCCAAACTCGCAGGTCTCAAGATAACAGGAGATGGAATCAAGGCGACAGTTGTCTTCGGAGATGGTAGTTCTGGAGAATCTAATGGTCAAGCGTCGACGACTTCAGCTACATCTTCTAATGGTTGTCCTTGTCCAGATAAAAATGCACCAAGTGGAGCCATAGGAACATCTACTGGCCCAGGAACTGTGTCAACTGGTGGTGAATTCACACTAGAGGTTAGAGCCTTTATGGATACGGTTGCCAACTGGGAAGCTGAAGGCTCAGACAAACTTGGATTAATCAGTTATAACTCAGGCAATGCCAAAGCTAATATTTTTGATGCTAGTAAATACACTAGTAGTTATCCAGTTATCGATTCTCCGGGTAATGGTGGAAGATACCAAGTCAAGCCGGTTGATGATCGTCAAGAAGCTAATACATTTTTAAAAAAAAGAGGTTTGCCAGAGGTTACAGGTTTTGACCCTAATAACCAAGATTTATTCTTTTTGGGAAGATGGTACTATAGGCAAAGCAGAAAAGATAATAATCCTAAAAAAAACTCACAGTCTTTGGGAGAATTATTAAAAGTCGATCTTAAGACGGCTATTGGAATTGCGAGTGGAGAATGGGCTTCTGCTCCTGACTTAACAGCCGATGGATTCGCACTGGCAGGTAAAAAAGCTAATGGGACAAGCCAAACAAGACCTGGTAGAGATTCAGAATATACAAAATACTATAACGAGAGATTATATTATTACAAATCAACAGCTTCAACCACGCCTCAACCCGAAGCAACTCCAGCAGCTCCAACTGAAGTCAACTTTTTAGAACTCGGCGACATCAAAGTCAATGCACAAGATTCAACTGCAAATGTTCCAAAAACACCGACCGCACAAGTCTCCATAGCCGAAGCTCGCAAAAAATTGGTAGAATTACTAAAAAAAGGTTACATAGGACAAGGCTCCCCAGCCGCTACAAAAGATGAAGAAGGTTATATCTCTAAGTTCGATGACAATATGATTTTGTTCTTGCATGACCTATACTATAAAGTTGGAATTACATGGGTTGGTGGACCTATGAACTATGGAAGAAACCGTGGAGATCACTGGTCTGGCGGCAAAGGGACTGCTTATGATTTTTGGGGACTTGCTAATGTTAGTGAAGTCGAAGGTGCCAACAAACCTCTTGGTAAAATGGATGGTGAATTCGGACTATTAGATAGTGTCAAAGGACCAACACCTAATGCCAAAGGTAATGTATCCGATCCTCGAATCCTTCGCCATATTGATGTCTTTAGTTCAAGTCTAGAGCTTACCAAAAAAACAGAAGACATGGTTATCAAGGTTGTAGATGCGGCTGAATTAACGGGGCTGGTTAGGGGAGGTGAAAAAGGTTTGCAACAAGTTTTTACTTCAGATAAAATTGCCCAAAGACTAACCGAAAAATATCCAGGTAAAATATTCCAAGGTCATACAGTGCCATTTGAGAGCTATGGGAGTGTTAACTCACCTCAAATTGAAGAAATTACCAACGGTCATCACAATCACCTTCACATCGGTCTCAAAAAATCAAAATCAACACCATATACTGGAATTAATGGAGATTTTGCTGCAACGTCGACTTCTAAGGCAGACTGCAACAAGCCTTGTCCAGAGGGAAGTGTGAGTGGAACAGGTCCAGTTGGTTCTATTAATGTAGACAAAACTTACTTTACCGATGCTGGAAAATACGGTTGGAAAAAGCTAGGAGATGAAAAGTTTATAATGATTCACTACACAGCTAATGATGATGGAAATAAAAAAAAATTGTATGAATACAATAAAAAAGAGTATCCTAGTAAAAAAAATGCTCAAAATTTTAAGGAATTCGTAGAAAAAGGTGAAGCTGGTAATATAGGTGGTTGGGCACACTATGTTATCGACGATGATATAACATATCAAATTTTGGATGAATCCTATAAAGTTCAAGGTGTATCAAGTAAAACTGGAAAAATATTATACAACAATCAAACCTACAATCCCAACGATCATTTGATTCAATATGAAGTTCATTATAATGCCAAAGCAAACACAGGACCTGAAACAATTAGCGATCCTCAGCTTCGACAATTAGCTTCATTGGTCGCCAAAACTGGACTAAACTATGATAGAGTCTTCACTCACTGGGCGGCAGATCCATTCACCAGAGAAGATTCCAAAGATTGGTTCGATCCTTCTGGGCAAGATTATTCTAAACTCAAAACATTCGTTAGTTATGTCAAAAGTGCCGGCGGAAAATGGCAAGGAGAAGACGAAGTTATTGCTAAAGCAATTCTTAAGCAAAACATTGAAATGGCAATTAAAGTTCATGCACTTAATTTGAGTAACGAAAAATATACTCCATTAGCTCAGCTCCAAGCCGGACTCGCCAAACTTTCTGAACCAACCAAAACCAACTCACTGGACATCACCAAAATCTGGCAGGGAATAAAAGTCTGGGCAGGAACTGTCGCTCCCAAGAATTACAAATCTCTAAGTCAAGAACACCTCAAACTCTTAGAAGAAGTTGCCAAAGAACTCAAAATAACTAAAGTTGAAGACGCTGGGAAAGATGATTCCGCAATGCTCGCTAAGTTCGAAGAACTCAAAAAAGACGCAGCATCCAAAGGCTTTGATCTAGAAAATCTATCAAGTTATAGAAGTTATGATTCTCAAGTGGAAACTTACTTTACTAATGGTCAAGCTGACAAGATTACACAGTTCTACGATGATGGAATGTCCGCAACAGATCGTGAAAAAGTAAAACAAGGCTATATTAACCGTGGTAAAAGTTCGTTCCCACCAGGATATTCTGAACACCACTCGGGTAAAGCCTTAGACATTATTGATTCCAAAAAGCCTATCTCCAAAAGTCTTAATCGCGATACTTATCCAGCCGAACTCGCTGAGTACTTAGCAACCAATGCTCCTAAGTTTGGGTTTGTTCTTAGTTATGACAAAAATAGTGGTGGGGCTAATGGTGGAGCTCAATATGAACCTTGGCACTGGTACTTTGGAACTAAAAATACACCAACTACCACTCCTTCAACCACTTCTCAACCTTGCCCTCAAGGTAGTACAACTACAGGCGAAGCTGGTAATGGAGAAATTAGCAATAATTCTGACCCTTCTAAGCTAGGGGTAACTGCTTCTGCAGCCTCAGGTACAATTGCCAAAGGTGGAATTTTTAATCCTTATACTAGAGCTTTTTTGGATACTATTACCCAATATGAATCTGGAGATCCAACTAATCGCGGAGCCTATAGTTCTGGTAATTTTTCTCCCAATGATTTTGATGCTAATACTTCTGCAGATCTTCATCCAATTCTCAAATCAAAAGGAATATTCAAAACAACTGTAAAGGATTGTACAACAGCTGTCGCTATTACGCCACCATTCATGAGAAAGTGCTTTAGTAGTGATCTTTCAAAGTCCTATACACTAGAAGAAGTAAAAATTCCTAAAAATTCTAACAATCTATATGTAAGCGCTCTCAATGTTGGACGTTATCAATACTATGGAGATCATGTTACAGTCAACGATGCACCGGGGGAAAAGTCAGCTTTGGGTTATATTAATTCTTCTCCTTCCTACTTCGCAGGCGATGTCCAAAAAGCCAATGAAAGTCTTAAAAAAATGGGAATTGATTTTGCTATCAAGGACTTCAAACCAATTTCACAGGATTTTTACCCAATAGGAAAATATGCATACTGGGCTTACAAAAACAACACTGAACCAGACTTGTCTAAGGCCTTGGGTGATGGATCTAGAGCAAATTTTGAAAAAGTAGTTACAATTGCAAGTAAGGAATGGGCTTCAGCTCCTGAAGGAGCTCAAAAAAAAGCTACAGTAGATCAGTATTTTGATCTATTTAACAAAAGACTCGCAGTATACAAAGCGGAAAAGTAGGTACTTACTTATATACATTATTTTTGCCACTATGCCCACCAATTTTAATAAGCAAAATAATAAGTTCATCGTCTTGATAATCCCAAATTATTCTTAGATCGTTTGTTACTCTACAACTCCAATATTGACCAACTTTATGAGATATGGATTCTGGTGATTCAGATAATTTTTGTAGAGCTTTGTCTGTTCTGAGTTTTATTAATTCATTATTTTTGATTAATTTTTTGTAAGCTTTTTGGAATCTCTGAGAGGCTACTAGTTGAAACATATCACAAAATTACTTATGAGTTTAGATTCTTAATAAAGTCTTCAAAGTTATCCCCAGTTACAAAATCACCATTAGCAATTTCATCTTTAGATTTTTGGATTTCTGCTAAATCTTCCATTGTTAAGTCCATTTCATCAAGGAATGCTTTAGTTCCTTTCGCCAAAAGAAAATCTATAGATTGATTCAAACTAAAAATAGGATATTGTCCTTTTACTTGGTTAACGACTAATTGCAAATTATCATTAATTGTGGTTTGAGTTTTGGTTTTAATCATAGTAATATTTAGTTATACTTTATACTACTTTAGTATACTTTATATGTGTTTTTATGTCAAGAATTAAAAGTTTCCTCAAACTTTCCGATAACTTTCACCAATGCTTCTCCTTCTAGTTTTTGGACTTTGGTCTTGAGAGATTCTGGAGTTTCATTGGATTCAACTTCACAGCTTTTTTGGCATAATATTCTTCCGCCATCGATTTGATTGGTTACAATATGTACAGTACAACCAGTGACTTTGGTATTAGAATCAATCACTGCTTGGTGAACGTCGCAGTCCATTCCACCAGCGAATTGCGGTAACAGCGAAGGATGAACATTGATAATTCTGCCTTGCCAAGCGTCCACGAACACGGGCGTGAGAATCTTCATATAGCCAATTAGGACTACTAGATCCACATTATTATCTTTCATTAATTGACTTAGTTCGCTGTCATATTGTTCTTTGGATTTCAATCCCGTTGGAGTTTTTTTGGTTAGGAATTCGTTGTTTAGCCCTGCGTCTTTGGCTTTTTCTAAGATCAAAGAGTTTTTTTTGTTACTGGCGACGATTGTAATCTGAGTATTTTGGAGGGTTTGAGACTCGATGGCTTCGATAATTGCGAGCATATCTGTACCACGAGTTGAGCCGATAATTCCGAGGTTTAGTTTTTTGGGGTTTTGAGAGCTTTGGGACATTTTTAAGGATATTTTGGG
The DNA here is from genome assembly GCA_043765655.1 of bacterium. Taxonomy (GTDB): domain Bacteria; phylum Patescibacteriota; class JACMRA01; order JACMRA01; family JACMRA01; genus JAYTWQ01. The sequence continues at coordinate 3,072 of JAYUIW010000054.1, read as the reverse complement.
GAGTGGTTTTTATTTAAGGGTTTTTTTTTGGTACCCCCTTGCCCCCTGACAGGGGGAAATTTTAGTTGGAGTTTTATTTCAAATGATAGTTTTTGTTATAAGTTCCCCCTTATGAAGGGGGCGGCAAAACGAAGTTTTGACGGGGGTTCAATACTCCTATATAGGGGTGGCAAAGCCTTCGGTGTAGTTAGAGTGTATTTTGAACAACAGGGGATCTTTCGCTTCGCTCAGAATGACAGCTTGTTAAGAACTTTTTTAGATCCTGAAACAAGTTCAGGATGACATAGTTGTCAGTATATCTTGCAAAACAGGGGATCTTTCGCTTCGCTCAGAATGACAGTGTTTTTTGGTACCCCCTAACCCCCTGACAGGGGGAATTCCTACTTTACAAATAATCTATACAAAATAACCAAGTAGCTAAAAGCAAAAATAATTAAAAAAGCCTTCTGAAACTTGTTAGCCTTCGAGAAGTTCCATTCAAGTAAATTCGGCCAAATTAAAACGGCGACTACTAAACTCAAAAATCCATTTTGGTAATCCTTGGTAACAAAATCATAAATTCCAGTTAGAATAACAATTCCAGCAATAACTTTAGCAACAGTATTCCAAGCATTCATTTTATCGACTTTGGTTGCTTCTGATTCCTTGTTTGACTTTTTACTCAAAACTTTATCTTCAATATTATTACTGACTATTGTATCGCTCAGTTCTTGCTGGGCTTGAGATATTTCGACTTTGGTTTGGACTTTGCTTTCTGTGATATTTGTACTATTTGTGTTATTCTCTACCAAAGATTTTTGGAGTTGTGGTTTTGTTTTGGAGTTTGCTTTGAACTTTTTGGGCATAATGATAAAAAAAATAAGTTGAAGTGTTATCTTTATATTTTGAGTTTTTATACAATTAATGTCAATGGTTTTGTGTTCAAAATTTGACAAAAAATAATGATTCAAAGATAATTTAATAATATGAATGAAAAATTAAACAACAACAAAAAAATAAAATATGCGGTAATTACGGCTATTGTTATTTTATTAGCGCTTTTGGCTAGTTTTTGGGTATTCACATCTAATACCAAAAATATAAAGTCTTCTAACACAAATTTATCCAGCAAAGATTCAGGCTACAGCGGCTTTACAGCAGAAACGGTAGGCAAAACTGAACTCAAAGCAAGGCTATCAGACAAAGAAGCTGATAAAATCTCTCAACAGTTCAACTCCCTTCTCAAGCAAGAACGCAAGAATAAAGGACAATTCTTTAATTGGTATATGGGTTGGTGGGATGCAGATGCTTTTAATCAGTGCAAAGACGACAAAGGAGCTCCAACTATTAAACTTCCTAGAATTCCAGCTGAAGCAGGAAGCGAAGAAATTCCAACAGACCGCCTAGCAACATTGATTCCAGTGCCAAAATCTCCAGAAAAAAAATCTTGGATTCAATATGTAGATCGTCCAGTCGACGCTCCGATTATTATGACCGATGTTGAAGACATGTTCGCGACTAATAGTGACAGATCGATTAATCTTAGCCAAAGAATCGATGACAGTGCAGTAGATAGCCCAACTCAACTCAAACTAAACAAAGGTGTAGTACATCTCTCAATTAGTCCTCAACCCGGCGAAAAAGGTAATTCTTATATTAGCGGACATACTTCTAATTTTGGTTATATAGAAAGTGAATACAAAACCGTCTTCAAACCATTAGAGCGAGCAACGAAGCCTGGTGAAAAATTTTATGTTTGGGACTGTGAAGGTCGTAAATTGCAATTCGATGTATTCGAGTCGCTAGAGATCGGCGAAGGTCAAACTAGTGAAGCTTGGAAAGATTATCAAAATGATAGAGTTGTTACTCTTCAAGGCTCGATTCTAGAAAATGTTAACGGAACCCTCCAACCAACCAAAAGATGGCTCACAAGAGGTAAGCTTAACCTCCAAGAGTCAATTAAGTTCAACTCTGATAAAGCAGCAAACTAGAAGCCAAATAGTTTTAAAGTATAAAAATATTACCAAGTTCATTTGACTTGGTTTTTTATTTGCAATGATTTATTTGTTTTGCCAAAAATTTAAACTCAGAGAATGCAATTTGAGTTAATTGTTTTTCAAGTATTAGAGAGTTAATCAAAGGCTTAGTTCAATTACTTTTTTAAGCAACAAAAAATAGCCTATAAAGGCTAAAAATCTATGTTATGGTGCGGTCGAGAGGATTTGAACCTCCACAAGATTGCTCTCGCTACCACCTCAAGGTAGTGCGTCTACCGTTTCGCCACGACCGCGTATATTAATAATTTATTTGTTAATGTTATTCCTAGCAAATCTTGAAAAAATTAGACCAAGTAATAAAAAAACTATAGAAAGAATGTAGCTGTCATTATTGTTACCAAGTGACAATGTAACAGATGTTATTAAGCATGAAATAATAATTAAAAAATCTGTAAATTTTATAATATTTTTGTAATTCATATAAAATATTTTGGTGCCGCGGGTGGGACTCGAACCCACACTTTATTACTAAAAAGGGATTTTAAGTCCCTCGTGTCTACCATTTCACCACCACGGCTGTTATAATTCAAATACTAAGTTTTAATGGAGCCGACAATCAGACTCGAACTGACGACCTCTTCATTACCAATGAAGTGCTCTACCAACTGAGCTATGACGGCATTTTGGGTTTTTTGTATTCTTAACCAAAAGTCAAAAAAAAATAGCTAAATACTAGCAAGTAACTTTTTGGAGTTAGTCAAAAAAATGTTATTCAAAAGTTGGAGCGGGATAGGGGGATCGAACCCCTTTCATCAGTTTGGAAAACTGAGATAATACCAATATACGAATCCCGCATTATGTAGAACAAAATGTGTAGAACAAAAGTATTAAAATGGTCCGCGGTCCTGGATTCGAACCAGGGACTTTACAGATTTACAGTCTGCTGTCATTGACCACTCGACCAACCACGGGCTTTTTATATTTTCTTTGAAAGTTATTTTGGTTAGCTTTGGGTTAGAAAACTTATCAAAAAATTAGTTAAAAAACTAAAAACTCCACTATTAATTAAAACATTCAAAATACTTTTTGTCAAACT
>JAYUIW010000053.1:0-19071 GCA_043765655.1 bacterium | reverse complement strand
TGGATGACCGACCTAGAATTTCAGAATGATTGCCTTGCCTACACACTATTCCACGGACAAAATCGCATTAGTTCCAAAACCGATTCCACAGCTGGAGTTAATAATTGGATTCCCTTTACCGAGAGTGAGGTCAATGCCCGTGAGCGATTCGCCAGTAACTGGATGACGGATTATATGAAGGGGAAGCTGGGAGTGAAAAAGAAAGCAAAAACACCTAACGCCAAAACACCACTGACCGAAGAGCAAAAAACAGTTCTAAATAATATCATTAACAAATTAAAAAGTTTAGAATCAAAATTTAATGATAATAAAAAATACGAATATAACTCTATTCTTCAGTTGACCCAAGAAGAAATTAATGCTTTGTCAGAATTAGAATTAGACTGTAATTCACCAAATATTGGAATTCAAATAGGAGACTTGATTGGTATTGAGCGAAATCAAGATGTATTATCTAACTTTTCTCAAGAGTATTCAAAGCATAATATGATTTCAACAACACCATTAGAATTTACCCTTGAGGCTCAGAATGTATTCTACGATGGGCGTGAACTGTGGAGATATTATCACAGTCAAGAAAATTCCAATGTCAATGCCTCACTCTACGATATCCGTGAATACTTCCAAGGTCGCAATAAAGGCGGTAAGATGAACAACAAAAGTACGGACGAAAAGTATACTTTGTTAATCTCCAATCTCCGCGACTCTCTCAAAGTTCTAGGCAACAAAATCCAACCTAAGGTTTATGAATACGGATTTTTGAAGGGGTAGAAAAATCAGGCTTGATATAAACTAAGTCAACCAAAAAAAATTACCCACTTCAATTGAGGTGGGTTTTTGGTAAAGTTTGGAAGTTAGAAAGGGTTGATAAAAAATACAATATTAGAGATAATAAAAACAACTAAAATTATATTGTTAAAGATGTTAAGGCGTTTTGTTTTAGGTAAAAAGAACAAAGTAACAAGACCTATCAAGGCAACATAACCAAATCTAAAATCTTGATTGCAAGCACAAGGAGAAATAAAATGGTATCTAGCGACTCCAACTGACTCAACCAGTAAATCTGATAAAATAAGAATTAAAGGAAAGTTAAAATCAGATATTTTTTGGGAGAAAAGTGCCAAAATTCCAATAATAACTAATATTACAAATAAAACAGAAATTATAACAGCCAAATTAAAATGTGTTTTACCAGTATCATATTGACTATCAAGGTTGAACTCTCCAAAGAGGGAAGTTTTCAAAAAATAATTCCAAAAATTCTCGCGACCTTGGCCCTCAGCGAAAGGATTAGTAAATGGCTTTTTGACAAAGGTTTCTAGGTTAAAGTAAACATAATGGTCCAATGTGTTGGGTGTTGACAAATCAGAATTACTAACTTGAAGATTAGGAACTAAAAGGCTTTTTTGACCGTCAGAAGCTATGAACAAAGCAATTTTGGAATAGTTGCCCAGAATATATCCACCACCAATCAAGATAAGTGTCAAAGATGGAACTAGAATTGTAATTAAAATATTTTTTTTGAACTTACTCCAAGAATCTTTAATAATTGTCTCTGTATTTTCAAGGTTAACCCCTTTAAAAGTTTTGATATACTCACAAAAAGTTGGTAAAAAATAAAATATAATTGCCAAAATATAAACTGGAATTAACAAAATTGTACTAGTTTTGACCAAAAAAGCAATAGATAAGACTAAAGTTGATAACCAAAAATATTTTTTTTGACGAGATTTGAGCCAATTAACCAAAGACAACAAAACAAGAGAATAAACAAAATAAAACAAAAGATCATTAGTAATTCTAGGTGAGTGAATTATTCCACTAGGGAAAAAACTCAAAACTCCGAAGGCTAAAGCAAGACTAAATTTATTTTTTAGATTGAGAATTTTTTGGATAATAATTCCAGAAATTAGTACAAAGCCACTAAAAAAAGCAATATTAAAAACCTGCCAACTCGAACGGATAAAACTAATATCGAACACTCCCAAAGCCTTCAAAATCCAGCTTACAATAGCCATTAATACATACCAACCAGCCGATTGATGATATTCCCAACCTTCAGGCGGAGGCAAGCGAAAATTATTGACGATATATTCTACATATCCACCGTGCCCTTCAGTTCCACCCCAGTCATGTTGTCGGTTGATATATCCTGTATAATACAAGTAATATTCTTTGATTAGAATACCAAATCCGAAAATAACAAAAATTTCAACTGGTAATTTCAAAATTCTAATAATTAGAATCCATAATCCCAAAATCAAAAAAATATTAGCCAAAAAAATCCAAATAAAAAAACCAAAGTCATTGAGGCTGGATTGAACTAATATTCCTACATCACTTCCTGTATTCAAGGCTTTAATATTTAGCTTCTTGGAACTATCGAATTGTCCAAGATCAACATTAACTGGATTATCAAAATTAGTTTTAGTGTTAGTGTTTTTCCAAGTTGTAATTCCGTCGCTAGCCGAAAGAAGATTGTCATCAACTTTTATATCAACTTTTTTTTGTCTCAAAAAACTGAGAATACTATCATTAAAAATAAAATTATACTTGTAATTAATGCCAATATTATATTCACCAACATCTACGCCTTGAGTGTTTAGTTGCTGTTTTTGTTTGTCGGTTTGTCCATGGTAGAACCCTTCATTAATTGTAGCAACTACATTAGAATCAATTGAACTAATCTGCGGAGCGGTAATCATCGAGCCATAATAACAAGCAAAGGCTCCAAATAAAAAAATAATTAGAGCTATAAAGTTAGTGTTTTTTTTGAGAATATTATTCATAAGATTTAGGTGTATAAAAAGTTTTGAACAAAAAGTAAAAATATATGATTAAAACTAACAAATTTCTAACGTTTAAGACACCAATGGCAAATATTTCTTTGTCCATAAGCTGACCATAATTGACTGGCCAAATCCAATATGTCATATAAGTAACAGTTGTAAAAGCAAGAATTAACAATATATTTTGAAGTTTTTGGAGTTTGTTATTTTCTTTAACAAAAGCCAAAAGTGGAATCATTCCAAGAATCCAGAACCAATATTGTGGTGAGAATATTTTGCTAGAAACCAAAACTCCAAGAATTATCGCAAAGGATAAATATATTATTTTGTCAGTATTAAGATTGGTTAATTGCTTGAACTTATTAGCTTTTAATTCCCGATAACCAAAAATACAAATTGGCAAAACAGCAAGAATAAGTACAACATATGTTGATAACTTAGACAGGTTTTTGGAAAAAGTGTCATTGAGTTCCATTGAGCCATTTTGACCAACTAAATTCGTAGTATCAGAGTTGGTGATTTTTTCGGTCAACAGACTAATCCCTGCATATGTTGATTCTAATTGTGCATCTCTACTTGTTGTTTGATATTCCACGAATTTTGAAAAGTTTTTAGTAAAAACAAATGGAGCTTGAACCAAACTAAACAAAGCTAAAACAACAAAAATAATTTTAAGTCTCAACCAGTTTTTGTATGATAAAATTGTAATTAAAATTAGTGGGAACAGTGCATAAACTTTCAAAAAAATTGATAATGCCAAAAATATAACAGAAATTATAAAGTTTTTATTTGTCTTGTCATTAGAATTATCTAGCGATTGGATATAAAACAATATTCCCAAAAAACAAGTAATAGTAGGATAAAAATCATACCTTGTAATTATGTACGAAGCTCCAATCAAAAAATTTATCCCAAAACCAACAATCCAAAACACATTACTTTTCCACTTTTCTCTAAGTAAATAAAAATATACACCAAAAGATAAAATCATCATTAACAATGGATAAACAAATATATATATAGCTCCGTTCAAATCAAAATTAAAAGTCAAAAAAGCAGGAATAGTCAATAAGTAAGGAACAAGTGGAGGATATTCAACAAAATAATCAAAAAATGGAGTCTGCCCAGTTAAAACTTTTTTGGCGTTGTCGTGGTATAGCCCAGATTCAGTTCCCCATCTTATTACTTGAGAGCCATTATAGGACTGACTAGTGAGATAAAAAGCTAGAAGTATAAATAACCCTCCAGCTAAATAGAATAAGATTTTGTTAATTTTTAGATATTCCAACATAACAGCAGATTTTTATTTTGTTAATCTCATTTTAACAACTCCAATTGCGGCTTCTTTGATTATTGAGCCTGACATTTTTGATTCTCCAAAAACCCTATCAGGAAAAATTATCGGACTTTCTATAAATTTACCACCGAAGCGGAACATTTTATATTTCATTTCGATTTGAAACAAGTAGCCTGTGGCTTTGATTGACTTTGATAGATCAAACTTCTTGACAAAACTATTTCTATAAAGGTTGTAACCACCAGTAAAATCACTAATTGAGGCTCCTAGAATAATACTGGCATACAGCGAACCAAAGCGACTAATTAACTTGCGAGTCAAGCTCCAGTTTTCTACTCCACCACCTTTGATATACCTTGAGCCAATCACAAAATCTAATTCGTGGGCGGTAGCAAGTGTCAAAAATTGTGGTAGGTATTTGGGCTGGTGTGAAAGATCGGCATCCAACGAAACCAAAAATTCACATTCATTAATAATAGAACCAAAACCTTGAATATAAGCTGTAGAGAGTCCATTTTTGCCAGATCGCTCCATAAGGTCTATTGTCAAATACTCACTCTTAAAAGTTCGCATAAGTTCTTTGACCAAAAAAGCAGTTCCATCAGGTGAAGCGTCATCAACGATTAATAACTTTGCTTTGATTTTATTAGCACACAGTACAGCGTCTAATTGTTCTATTAAGATTGGAATATTACTGATTTCATTGTAGGTTGGAGTTACAATTCCGAGGGTATATTGTGATTGTGTCATAAAATAAATAAACTTGTAAAAACTTAAAACTTGATAATTTTCCATTCTTTGGAATCGGTGTCAATCTGGATAATCTCATCATTGTCTAGGAATCGCTCTAGGTGATTGGTTGGGTCGAGGTCGAGAATCGCACACATAATCATCGGAGTTACTAGTCTGTGACTAACAATTGCTAGGTTGGAATTAAGATTTTTGACAACTTCAGCGGCTCCACTCACACGAACGAAGACATCCTTGAATGATTCACCCTGAGGATATGGCGAAAAGTACTTGTAGGGAGCTGCGACGGAGCGAGGATCTAATTCTGGCAGGAGTTCGCGGACTGCTTCGACATTTTTGCCTTCCAAGGCACCATGATCCATTTCTTTGAATGAGTCAATGACGGAATATTCTAGGGTTTTTTGGCTTGAGTTTTGGCCTGGTTTAGAGTTGACTTGGTCTAGGATTATCCCTACAGAAGTCAGAGCCCGTTGTTGAGGAGACACGAAGACGAATTGGAGGTTTTTGGATTTTAGGAATTGTCCGATAGCTGTAGCCTGTGAACGACCAAGATCGGTTAATAATCCGTCGACTCTTTGACCTTGATAAAGTCTAGCTACATTGAATTCTGTTTGTCCGTGTCGGACGAGGTATATCGTGGACATAATTATTGGGATATTATTGGGGTTAAAGGTGTTTTAGCTTCAAGTTTTTTTTCTTGATTTGTTGATATTACTGTCATCCTGAACTTGTTTCAGGATCTAAGCTGGTTATTTTTATATTTTGTTAGTTTATTAAAGGAAGGGTTGCCACTATTTTTTTAAACCAAACAATCTAATTTTGTAAATTATTTCAATTGAACCAAATCTAAAATTAATAAAAAATAAACTCAATAATCACCTTTTTAGATCCTGAACTAAATTCAGGATGACATGGTAGAGAGTGTATTCTGTACAACAGGGGATTCTTCGCTCCGCTCAGAATGACAGTGTTTTTGGGCATTCCCTTCGAGAGGGGTGGCAAAACGAAGTTTTGACGGGGTGCTTTTATGAAGTACACTCTGTACAACAGGGGATCTTTCGCTTCGCTCAAGATGACAGCGTGAAAAATAATTTACAGAAGAATCCCCGAGCCATACGGCTCACCGCTTTATCAAGGGGTAACTAAAACACCCTACCTAGTAATAATCGTAATATTCTCACCTTTAGATTTTGAACCATTTTGGTTCTGTTTGTCAATGTTAACAATCGCGTCAAGGTCAGTTTTTTTGGTGTCGATTCCATTAAAGACAGTTTCTAATTCTTTTTTGGTGAGTTTAGATTCGATTTCTTTGTTGATAAATACATCTTCAGCAGTTACCAATCCATCGAGTTTTTTTTGGAGTTTTTTGTTGGTGCTGATGAGGTCCAAAGTATTAGAGGATTGAATGTTGATTTGGTTGATATTGTTAATAATTAAGCCAAAAAGTCCTAGGACTAGCCCAAGACTCAAAAAAATTATCTTTACTTCTTTACCAAAAAACATTGCCAAAAAATATAAATATTAGGCTGACATCATCTCGACCTTGCTCTTGTTACGCTTGCGTTCATTAGGATCAAGGTACTTCATACGAATACGAATATTGAGTGGGGTAACCTCGATTAGTTCTGAATTATTAATGTATTCGAAGGCTGTTTCTAGGGTGTGAATTGTTGGTGGTACCAATGTAATTGCGTCATCGCTAGACTTGGAACGAACGTTGCTAAGTTTTTTGTCTTTGCAAGGGTTGATGTCTAGATCCATGTCTTTGGAGGTTTGACCAATGACCATCCCAGCGTACACATCGACTGCAGGCCCGATGAACAAAGTTCCACGTTGTTGTGCGTTATCGAGGGAGTATCCACTGCTGGTTCCAGTGTCAGTGCTGATCATGCTACCGTGAGTGTTAGCGTCGGTGTAACTACTCATTGGCTCATAACCATCGAACACATTGTTCATAATCACAGTTCCCTTGGTAGCTGTAATCAACAAGGACTTGAGACCAAAAAGTGCACGCGTCGGCATTCTAGCCGTGAATTCGAATTGAGTTCCAGCTTCGTTGGGTTCGATTTTTTTGATGTCGGCGAATCGCTTACCGAGTTCTTGCATTACCGCACCTTGGTATACTTGGGGGACGCTAATTTCGACTAATTCTACTGGCTCGTAGAGTGTTTGGGAATTTTTGGACATATGACTTTATTATGCCTGTTTTGAGCATAGTTGTCAAATACTATGCTGGGTTCAATACATTTGACATTGCACAAAAATTAAGATATACTGAAATTGAAGTTTAAGTATTCATAATATTTTTTCTTATCTTCGCAAAATTTATTCCAACTATATGCTTATAACTCAATTAACCAAACATACTCCAAAATACAATAAAGAAGTAGCAAGCTCTTCGTTACCTGAAGACAAAAATGTTAGATATGGAGTAGAAGGTCAAAGACTTTTATCTAATAATCGAAGAGAGTTTTTTTTAGTAGTCGAAGCGTTGCGAATATTAATTGGATCAACCCAAGTTTTAAAGGATAACGGAGGTATGAGTGATAGCGAATTAGTTTTTACATATATCGCTCGTAGAAGGATATTAAAGGAAATAGATGAAACTAAATAAAAATTAAAATATTTATAATTTAGAGGTTAACAGCCTCTTTTTTGTTATGCTAAAACAATTACTTTATTCATTACTCGCCAACGCTACGCAGATAATTTTAGTATCTCCGAATTCTCTCGCCAGAACTTTATAACAAGCGTCTAGCGTGGCACCAGTAGTTACAATATCATCGATTAGAACTATTAGATCTGGATTATTCTCTAGATTTTTTTTATTGCCAAAGTTTTGTGTAACAATTTCTCTACATTCTTCTTTTACTCCTTCTTTTTGCCAAAAGTTAAACAAACCATTCTCAAGAGCATTCACAAAATTCCCAAAGCCAAAGCACTTCTTAATCTCAAAAATACTTCTACTTCCAGCTTCATTACTCAAATTCACAATTCGCTCATCTCTGTTGAGGTACGATTGTTTTTGGGTGGAGATACTCTTGGTCAAAAGTTGCTCCATTTTAATATTTATAGAAATATTCACAATTGGCTGTAATTTTGATTCTGAGAGACTTTTTGAACTTTGATAACCACTTACTGATTTGTTTGCCAAAAACCTTGCTAGACAAAAATCCTTGTTCATTGAGCGTATAGGATCAGGCGGTACAAAAGTTACAATAATATTTTGGGCAGTTTTTTGTTTGTTCAAAGTGCCAATATTTATTTCTTTATCCTCAAAACCTCTTTCCAAAACTGCTTTTTCTAACTCTTTTTGAACAACCTTGCCAAAACCTGCTTGAAATAATTCGGTGAGATTGTCCGCGTACATGAATTCGTCGTTGGTCTTAATTCTGTGGATTAATTCTTGGACTTCGTGGTAATCTATGAGAACGTTGATCGGATAATCGCTGTTCAAGCTGGCTTTGGTATGAATCCGCAGTTGCGGAGATTGCAACGCCAAAGTTTCTTTACTCGGGAAAATTATATCCAAGATACTTTTGATTGAGATTGATTCTAGCATAAGGAGTTATTTTAGTTTTTGTTTGGATATTCCCCTCGAGAGGGGTGGCAAAACGTAGTTTTGACGGGGTGCTTTTACATCTGCACGCCTTGAACAACAGGGGATTCTTCACATTCGTTCAGAATGACAGTTTATTTACAACCTTCTTAGATCCTGAACTAAATTCAGGATGACATGATGGGAGTGTATTCTGAACAACAGGGGATCTTTCGCTTTGCTCAAGATGACAGTGTGGTTGGAGGTTTTAAAATACCCCTTGTGAAGGGGTCAAGCGAAGCTTGGGGGTTGTGGAAGCACGCCTTGAACAACAGGGGATTCTTCGGTTCCCTCAGAATGACAGTGTTAGGAGGGTTTGTAAAATTTATTCCCAATCAAAAAACTCCAAAAAAAAACCAACGGATGTAAGTTAATTGTTAGCGGGTGAACATTACAATAATAAACATTTGAAAAGCTATTATTATTTGCTACAACTAACTACATCGATACGTTGGTAAAAACAAAATGTTTTGTTTACATTCTTAATTAAAAGCGAATACTCAATATTTGTCAAGAAAATGTTAATATAGTATACTGGAGTATATAGTCCAAGAAGCCCAGTCTAACCAATAATTCAGAACTTTTTATGTATGATAATTTTTATTTTCAAATTCTAGTCACAAGTAGTCTTTTTTTGTTCAACGTGTTAATGTTGTGTGGAATCGTATTTTCGATAATCTCCATTTTTGGACTTCGCAAGATTAGTAATCGCTCCTCGGACGCCATTAATTCCTTCCACGGAATTGCTCTGGGAATCCAAGATCTCGGTGATCAATTAGTTGGTAGTATTAACAATCGTTTTAAGTCTAACTTCCAGTCCAACTTTAGCGGTAATTTTGACACCAAAAAAGCAAATACTTCCAAAAATCAAGACAACAATTTTGATCCTAACAATTCTTTTAGTAACAAATCTAACTTTAGTTCCAACTTTGGCGATACTCAAAGCTCTAATAATTCCAATAATTACAATGATATTTTTGGTTCAATTTTAGGCGCAACTCTGGCTTCGTTCACTTCCAAAGCCTTCAAAAAGAAAAAAACTTGGCGTGACTATCTCGATGATATTATTGGGTAAAAAAAATAAGACTATTGATTAGTCTATCTAGCTTTTGTTCCTGGAGATTTTGGTTGCGGGCTGTAGTCACCTATATAACCACACTTTAATTCCAATCTTTTTTTATTAACTTGACCCATTAATGTAGCATAAAGGGGTGGTAAAGAATTAAAATTTTTGGTTAATTTTTTATCGTACTCAAGATTATATTGTCTACATATTTCTTTAATTAAATCAATTAAGCGTTGTTCACTTAACTCTCTAGCATATCTCATATTTTCAAAAAATTCTTCACTTGTTGGCTCTACATTTTCTATCACACTGGTTGAGCGGTTTTCAGCTGTGAATCTTATAGTTTGTTTTTTGAGTTGTGCTAAGAACATAAATGCGAATGTATTGTTTTTTTGATCAAAAATAGTTTTCAATTATAGTTGAGAACTTATTCCAAGATTACCCTTTTTGCGTATTGATGTCAAGCGTTACTTTTGTGAACAAAAAAACATTTATACCCAAACCTATATTAACTTTGACTGGCTTTTACTCAAAAATGCTTTGAAGTAAAGTAATTTGTTTGCTTTTTGAAAGGTGTTTTGTAAAAGTTGAAAGTGATATTGGTATATAACGCTAACTAACCCAAGTCTTTGATGCGAGATACGCTAATAATATTGCCAAAAGTGATTAGTTTCAGTAATAATATAACAGTTTTGACTTCTATTTTAGCACTTCCCAAAAAACAAAAAACTTCTCTGTAATTGAGAAGAATCAGTATTAAAATTTTGACTTATAAAATTGTGGTGGAGATGGAGGGATTCGCACCCTCGTCCAGCAAGTATGCCATAACCCATTTTTTCAGACTAGGCACATAGGAACTTGTTAGTATTCTGTATCGTGAGAAGAAAAGTCCCAAACAACGAACAATAGATTGAATAAGTACAAAAACACCGAACTTCAATCAGACTCAATGTTCTTGGCACATTTGGTTATGTTTGGATTCCACTAGTGATTATGTGCAACCAGTCTAGCAGAATTGATTCCAAAAACTACGCTGCGTAAGCAACCATGTCTGGAACACCTACGTTTGCCTTTACACAGTCACCGAGGTAAGCTGAGTATTTAGAAACAAACGCAGAAACTGAATTGTTTGCATTTAAAGTGCTGATAATTCTTGAGGCAAAACTACCAAAACCACCTAGCACAAGCTATTTTATGTCTTGCTGTCAAAACTAGAGACATCCCCAGTAATGTTAATTTTGGTTTATTTTGTAGGCTTTGTCAAGAACATTATCAAGATTAGAAGCTTCAATTTAACTTAATTTGACCACAATCTCGATAAACAATATACTTAGAGTATGTTATCAGTTCAATTTTGTGGGGCGGCGAGAACCGTTACCGGATCACAGTATTTTTTGGAATATGTTGGAGAAGATGGCTCCAAGTTCAACTTTTGTATCGATTCTGGAATGTTCCAAGTCGGTGGCAAAGTCAATCTTTTTAAGGTTAATTCACATTTGGTTTTTGATCCCAAGATCCTAGACGCAATCGTACTCACGCACGCACACCTTGATCATTGTGGTCGTATTCCTTATCTGGTCAAAATGGGCTTTGGTGGCAAGATTTATTCCACGCCAACAACCAAGCAAATCGCAGAAGTTGTAATGACTGACGCTGCCAAGCTCTCTACCGATCCTGAAGCTGATCCAACTCACGCTGGTGCCAAATCCTTTTATTTTCCTGTCAAAAATATGGATGCAGAATCACTAAAACAAGAAAAATTCGATATTCCTGAGCTCGCCAAAAAAGTTGAAAATCCCAAGTATTCGCAGAACTTAATGAAAGAAAATGTCGGCTTGTATGAACTATACGATGTAGAGCAAGCTGTGGATAGATTCGTTACTCATCCGTATCACGAAAAGTTCGATATTCATCCCAATATTAGTGTGGAATTCTACGATGCTGGACATATTCTAGGTTCGGCGTATGTAATCATTACCGAAAAAAGCACTGGTCGAACTGTAGTATTCTCTGGAGATCTTGGCAATATCAATAAGCCAATTATCAACGATCCCGAAATGCCAGACTGCAAGGCTAATCTAACTCATGTCTTCATCGAAACCACTTATGGCAACAGACTTCACGGCAAATTAGAACCCAAAGCCAAACTCCGCGAATTCGCATTCGAAGCTATTAGTAAAAAAGGTAAACTCCTAATTCCAGCCTTTTCGATCGAGCGATGTCAAGAAGTTATTTATTACTTAACTGAATTAATGCGTGAAGGATTATTACCTAAAACTCCAATTTTCCTTGACTCACCAATGGGTTCTAAAGTTCTCCAAATCTGTCTCGAACACGAAGAACTATATGATCCAGAACTCAAGCGTAAGATTAGAGATCGTCAAAATCCACTGATTTATTCGGAACTAAAAATCCTAGATACCGCAGATCAAAGCAAGACTTTGAACAATATGAAAGATCCGTGTATTATTATCGCGGGTAGTGGAATGTGTAATGGTGGACGTATTCTCAAGCATTTCCTCTTTAATCTAGACAAACCTGAAAATACTGTATTGTTGGTAGGTTATCAAGCCGAAGGAACATTGGGTCGTGAACTTTTGGACGGCAAAAAAGAAGTCGTTATAGAGGAAAAAACTCTAGAAGTCAGTGCCAAAATTGGAATTATCACAGAATTCTCAGCCCATGCAGATCAGCTCGGTCTAAAAAACTGGATTAGTCATCTTCTAACTTGTGACAACAATCCAAGTACGATTCCACAAGTATTCCTAATGCACGGTGAAAAAGAATCTTCGCTCAAATTCGGCGATGAAATCAACGCAGCTTTCCCAAATAGAGTCAAAACTTATTGGCCATACTTTGCCGAAAAAGTGGTTATGTGGGAATAAATGTGGGAATAATTTCAATGATGAATAGCTCTTGCCAAGAATTAATTTGTGTGTCATAATAAGTCTGTATAGTTGAGTAGCTTACACATTTTTAAGCAATATAAGTACACTTTTATGTCAGAAACCACACCAAAATTACCAGTAAATATTCCTACTATTGTCAGACCAGCAGACTTTTACAAAAATATACAAGAGCCGGGAACAAACAAACCGAGAGATTTTTTTGAAAGCCTTCGTGAAAAGCCTCAGAAAACACCCGAAATTCCTAGAGTTCCTGGGCTGAGGAATGATCCACGCAGACGTGTGGCATGGCGAGGAATACTCTAGCTGTATTATTTATTCTAGAATAATCTCACACTCCAAAAATCGCTTCAGACCATTAAGGTCTTTTTTTGTTACAGATTCGTAATTGCATAAGTTTTTTTGGAGAAAGTCTCTGGCAATATTAATATTCCGAGGATCTAGTTCAAAGTACATAGAAGTTGGCGGATTCTGGAATTCTTTGATGTATAGAATAATCTTGCGAAACAAGTCTAAGCCGTCTAATCCAGAATATAATGCCAAAGCTGGTTCGTAGTTTACTTTGTTTTGAATTGCTAGATTTTTATCATCAGTTGGCAAATACGGCGGATTACTGACTAGAATCCAATCTCGAATCTCGGGATTCAAACTTTTTAAGCCGTTGCTTTGGAGAACCTCAACATTAGTAATTTCGTTACTTTTAGCATTTTTTTGAGTAATCCTTATACATTCTGGCTCGAGGTCAATCAGAATTACTTTGTGGAACAAATTAGCGAGGGATAATCCTATTAATCCACAACCACAACCAAGATCAACTAAGCTTTTAGTTTTAGAATTTACAAATTTTTGCTTCAGTTCTTTTATCCAGTATTCTGTTTCTTCACGGGGAATCAAAGTTTTGTTATTTAGCTCTAACTTTAGGTCTCCTACAACAACTTCACCCAAAACATAATCCAGTGGAATTCCAGATTCTAGTTGCTTAACCTTGTCTGCATATTCATTTTTTTGGAATTGATTTAGGTTAGTAATGTCAAAACCAATAATTTCTACAACTTCAAGATTCAGAATTTTGGCAAGAATGATATTTTTTTGGTAATCTAAGGACATTTTAGTCGGAACATTTAGTTTTTGGAAATAATAAAATCCCCGAGCCATTCGGCTCACCCCTTTATCAAGGGGTAACTAGAAAGTCTAATGAGAACAAAAATTAGTCTACCAAAACACTTTTCCAGTCTTTGACGAACTTGGTTAATCCTTGGTCGGTTAGATCGTGTTGAATATTCAGATCTTGATAATCGGTTATCGAATAATCCAAGTTTTGATAGGGAATTGATTTTAGAGTAGATTTTACTTCAATTTTCTGAGCTTTATTCTCCAAGCTATTAACATATTCTGCATAAATCGAGATTGGTGCGGTTACAATATCACAATTCATTGCAATGCAGGTCTCTAGATGTTCCAGATTGCGGATCGAAGCTCCAAGTACCCAAACCTTAGAATTTAGTTCTTGGTACATTTTGAGACAGTTGGCGACTAGATCAAGTCCGTTAATTCCAATATCGTCGAGTCGACCAATGAACGGCGACAAATACACATCTCCAGTATTTTTGGCATTTTGACTAATTAGATGCACTGCCAATGCTTGCTCCTGCGAAAAAACCAAAGTCATGTTAACTTTTCCACCATTATCCACGAATTCTTTGGCGGCCGCTAGCCCAGACGCAATCGTTGGGAACTTGATATAGCTGTTAGGAATCCACTGTTTGAGAGTATTAGCCTGCTCAAGTAACTCCTCTTTAGTTGAGTTTTGGTCTGCATAAACTTCGATAGACACCGAACCGTTAGGCAACAATTCACTAATTTTGGTGATTTCGCTCTTGTAGAATTTTAGAAGTTCAGTTTCGGTAATTTTGCCATTTTGGAGCGAAGTTTGTAATAATGGATTTTTGACTAATAGTGATGGATTAGTTGTTTGACCAAAGAGACTTAGACTATTTTGGTTCAGTAATTCTTGAGTTGCGATAGTATCGAGATGATCACAAGAATCAAGCAAAAATTGAGTTTGGTTTGGTTTTGGAGTAGGCATATTGTGGAAAAAAGTTAATTTATGTTTATTTAACTAAATATATTCAAATTAGTTATATTTTTACTTATAATTAACGATAATTTATTTTTGATTAAGGTTCAAATATTAGTTCATAACTCTAAGCTCTATTTTAGACTGTCATCCTGAACTTGTTTCAGGATCTAAAAAACTAATTATTAAATTTTATAGTCTTAATTTGATGTTTCGTTAATGAGGAGTTTCTATCCTATTTTAATTCCCAATTCTTTGAGGTTTTTATCGCTGACTGTTCCCGGAGATTGTGTCATTGTGTCCATTGCTTGTCCGTTCTTTGGGAAGGCGATGATTTCGCGAATATTGTCCTCGCCAGTGAGAATCATGAATAATCTATCCAATCCCCAAGCAAAGCCTGCATGTGGCGGAGCTCCGTGCGAGTAGGCGTCCATCATATGCCCGAATTTGTTTTTGACTTCCTCTTCTGTGTATCCTACAGTTTTGAAGGCTTCAATTAAGGTTTCAGAATTAGAATTACGCACTCCACCAGAGAGAATCTCATATCCATTCAAAGTCAAATCGTATTGAATCGCCCTCATGTCTGCCAAGGTTCCGTTGTCACGAGCTTCTAGAATTGTTTGTAGTTTAGACTTGTTATCAAACTCTTTCCAAACACCAAAAGGATTATGTGCAAAGTCAACTTTACCATTGTCAATCTCAAAAAATGGAAAGTCATAAACCCAGGCGAACTTGAGTTCGTTAGAGCGGATAAAGCCTTCAGTAATATTGTTCAAATGCTTGGCGATATGTTGTCGCATTTGATTTTGAGCCTTGAATACTACATTTTTGTCATTATTAGCAATGAACAGAATTAGATCTCCAGTCTCGATACCGAAGTGTTCTTCGATTTGTTTTTTCTTGAGTTCCTGCGTAGCTTCATCCCCAAAGAACTTAAAAATTGGACTTTTAGCACCTTCGGCGTAATATTGAATATAGGCAATTCCCGGAAGTCCATTAGCTCGACCAATATCTTGTACTTTGTCAAAATCTGAACGAGTGAATTTGTCTACGGCATTCTTGATAACCAAAGCTTGAACACGATTATTGTTGAAAGTAGCAGAAGATTCGTCGCACAAATCTGCAAAAACCTTGAACTCCGAATCACGGAACACCGTCATAGCATCAACCCAAGCTAGATCGTAGCGAAGATCAGGCTTATCAGAGCCGTACATATTCATCGCGTCGTCGTAGCGAAGTCTGGTGAATCCAGCCTTGTCAGCTTCAGGAATTCTCAGATTGGTAAACTTCTCGATAGTATTGACTGCGAATTGTTCATTGATCTTGAAGATATCTTCTTGGTTTGCCCAAGCAATTTCGGCATCAATCTGATAAAAATCTCCTGGATGTCGGTCAGAACGTGGATCTTCATCTCGAAAACACGGTGCAATCTGAAAGTACTTTGAGAATCCTCCGACCATCAAAAGTTGCTTGAACTGCTGTGGAGCTTGTGGAAGGGCGTAGAATGTACCTGGATGAAGTCTAGATGGAACTATAAAGTCGCGCGCTCCTTCGGGGCTAGGATTGGCTAGAATCGGTGTCTGAACCTCCACAAAGTCTTGAGAATCGAACCAGTTACGAATCGCCAGAACTAGCTTGTGTTTGGCTTTGAACATTTTGTTTAGTTTTTCGCGGCGTAGGTCTAGATAACGATACTTGAGACGAATTTCCTCTCCCGCTAGATTGCCAGTTTCTCCATGAACATCAAAAGGCATTGGAACGGCCTTGGAGACAATTTCAAGATTCGTTGCTACAATTTCGATTTCTCCAGTAATAATATTCTTGTTAATCATCGAGTCCTCTCTAGCCACAACTTCGCCTGTAATTCGCAGAACATACTCACCTCGGATACTTTCCGCGAGTTTGAAGATCTCAGGATTCTGGTCAGGATTGAACACGCATTGCACTAATTGGCAATCTGAGCGAAGATCGATGAAGATCAGACCTCCATGATCGCGAACTGTATGCACGAATCCTCCAACAGTAATTGTGAAATTAACGGAATTTTTGTTTATTGAAGTATAATTAGTAATTGTGGAATTATTTGTAGTTTGGTCTATAGACATATTACTAAAGTATTAAGAATTATTGAAGTTTTGACAAGGTTATGGGGACCAAAGCCATTAATTAATAATAATTTTCAAAATAATTTTCAATTTATCCAACAAATCCAAAACTATCTAACTTATTCATTTCTTGATTTTCGAGATAGATTTCGTAGACACGCTTGATAATTTTGATACATTCGATTGGGTATTTACCAACACTAGTTTCGTTGGACAGCATTGCAAAGTTGGCTTTGTTGAGTACCAAAGTTCGGAAGATATCGCTGACTTCTGCCCGAGTTGGAATCGGATTGTTGAGCATGCTTGCGAGTGCTTCGGTTGCCACGATTAGTTCTTTGTCATTGGCTTTAGCGATTTTGGCGATTGTTTCTTGGTGAAACGGAACTCCACACTCACCTTTGAAGTTCTCCATTGCGAGATCTCCACGAGCAACCATCAACGAATCTACAACTTTGGCTATTGAATCTAGGTTTTTGATTGCTTCTTCGGTTTCTATCTTAGCACAAATCTTAGGAACTTTGAAGCCTTTGGAAATAATATATTCCTTAAGTTTGAGAACATCGCTGGCATTCTGAACGAAGCTAATCGCCAACCAATCTACCTCATATAATGGCAAAATTGCGTCAATCAGAGTTTTGTCCTTAGGTGTCAAATTCTCAATCGGTAGACTAATTCCATAAAAGTTCAAACCTTTGCGATCACTAATCGGTCCAGATCTAGTAACTTTACATTCTAAGTTGCCGTTATTGTTAGCTAGAACTTCGACTTTGACAATTCCGTCGTTGATCTTGATCATTTGTCCAACTGGGATTCCAGTGAGTGAAGTGTTGACATTCATTCCATCAGGCCCAAGGGTTATCATTTGACCGATTTCGAGAGTTTGAGCTTCGACATTTTCTAATCTGACTTTGGGTCCTGGAAGATCGATTAATAGTTCCAAATCTGCATCTTTGACATATTTGGCGGTCTCGATATGCCATTCAACTGTAGAGTGAGAACAGTTCTGGCGAACACGTTGAACGCCCATTTGTTTGAGTTTGAGCATGTCCTTGGCGGATTGTAACGATGGACCAAGAGTTGGCAGACAAGGGATAAAATTAGCGGTAATTTGGTTAATATATTGATTAGGCATAGTAATTAATTATAGCTATATGTTCTCATCATTGTCAAAAATTTGTTTTAGGGCTTGACTTGAATCATCCATCACGCCGTCATCTTGAGCAAGTGAGAAGTGGGTTCGGGTTCCCCGAACGAAGCCTCGTCACGACAAGCGAAAGATCCCCTGTTGTACAAACTGCACTTCAACTATGTCATCCTGAATTTAGTTCAGGATCTAAAAAAGTTATTCTATCAATTGAATTGTTGTTCACACTTGTACTTCCAAAGGAACCCCCGTCAACTTCGTTGACACCCCCTTCACAAGGGGGAATTCATAGCAACAACTTTAATTCTGAATTTATTCTTATTTCTCAAAAAACCTCCAAACAAAAAAACCTCAATTAAGAGGTTAGTAGTATTGTGAATTACCATCAATCCTATCCGAAAAAGCTTCCAACTAAGAATACAGACAATACACCAACAATAGTGTAAGCAAGAATAGCTACCGCTAACCCAATGGCTGCATTTGTAATACTTGTATTACTATTTTTAGCAGCATCAGCATTAGTAGAATTCATACGCTGAACACCAGAAATTACAATTACAATTACAGCAATTGCTCCTGCAATATAAGTTATAAATCTAGCAATTTGGAGGATGAACGAAGATAGAACATTTTTATTACCGATTCCGAAGCTCTTGCCAACAACTGGACAAGATCCATCAGCATTATTACAAATAACTTTTGGTTCAATAATTATTTGATTAGCATTTGTAGCTTGCTGAGCATTTGTTTGAACGTTAGTAAGAGAAATTAATCCTCCAAATAAGATTGTTAAAAGAGAAAGAGAGATTAATATTTTTTTTAGAATAAACATAAATTTGGAATAAATTAAAGTTAAAAGA
This sequence comes from bacterium, assembly GCA_043765655.1. Lineage (GTDB taxonomy): Bacteria > Patescibacteriota > JACMRA01 > JACMRA01 > JACMRA01 > JAYTWQ01. The sequence continues at coordinate 479 of JAYUIW010000053.1, read as the reverse complement.
AATTTCCAATTAAGAAAACAGACAACACTCCGACAATTGTATAGGCAAGAATTGCAATAGCAAGACCTACAGCTGCATTAGTAATATTAGTATTACTATTTTTAGCAGCATCAGCATCAGTAGAGTTCATACGCTGTACACCTGCAATAACAATCATAATAACTGCAATTGCACCTGCAATATACGTAATAAATCTAGCAATTTGAAGAATAAAAGCAGCAATTCCACCCTTTGTTGCTTCGCCTGGTTGGATAAATGCACACTTAGCATTTACACTCGCGTCTGTTCCATCTCCACAAACTCTGGCTCCCAAAGTAGGAATTTGAGCATTTGCAACAATTGAACTTGAATAAGTTGCAACAGACAATCCCGCCAATGCAATTGCACTGAACATAACTGCGGAGACAACTAGTTTTTTGAATAATGATTTGAATTGTTTCATATAACGAATTTAATTTAGTTTTGATAACTATAGCCTT
>JAYUIW010000052.1:0-19374 GCA_043765655.1 bacterium | reverse complement strand
AACAGTTAATTATTTTTTTAATTTTATAGTTGGTTAATTTGCTTGATTTAATCATATGAACTAGTATACTTTGGTAAGTTTTTCTAGTTTAGAGCCTTATTAATTATGTGTGCAAAAAAAACATGTCAAGAAAAATTATAACCATCCCTTACATTACCCTTGCCAAAAACTACAAAATGTGTGATAATTAATCAAAGCAACCAACATGTTTAATTTATTTTTTTTCACCATATTGTATATCTTACTTCTTGGTATAATCAACTCTACCGAGACCGCGATCTACAATTCCCAGGAATTAAAACTAAAAACAGCTATCGAATCTGGTCCAAAATCATCTGCAATCTCCGCCAGCAGAATATTAAAGATCAAAGAAAAAATGCCCAAGTTTATTGGTACAGTTGCAATCTGTATTAATACTGTAACCCAGGTTGGACCATTCATTCTCGGATTTTTGGCGACAGAAGTTCTGCAAGATCAAAGACTGTTGACAGCCTACCTTGCCTTTCTTACTGTTGCGGTTATAATCTTTGCAGAAATTTTCCCCAAGAACATCGGCGAGCGATACTCATCAGTTGTCGCCACGCTTTTTGCACCATTAGTCCTATTGATTATGAAACTTCTTGGTCCGATTTTATGGATTATCGAAAAGTTAGTTAATGTATTTTTTAAGAACAACAAAGACATCTTTAATACCAGTGAAGAAGAAATCAAAATGATGGTCGAAATGGGTGCTGACGAGAATAGTATAGAATCTAGCGAACGTGAGATAATCAAGAACGTGTTCAAAATGAATGATCTTACAGCTAAGGATATCATGACTCCACGTGTCCAGGTCGACGCTCTTAGCGCTTTCAAGACCTTGAAGGAAATGGAACAAGAGATCTTTGAGTTAGAACATTCTAGATTGCCAATTTTTGGCGAAGATTATGATGATATTAAAGGATTCGCGCTGCTTCGTGACGTGTTAGAATGCCTTGCTAAGGATCAAAAAAAACTTACTCCAATGGATGATAGTCTTCTCAATGAGATTATTGCCGTTAGAGAAAATGTCAAAATTGATACCCTGATTGTCCTATTCCAAACCAAACGAACTCACATCGCACTAGTTGTAGATGAATTCGGTGGGACCAGTGGAATTGTAACATTGGAAGATGTATTGGAGCAATTAGTCGGAGAAATCATCGACGAAACTGATTCAATTGTTGACCTTCGTTCAATCAAAAATGAAAACCAAACTTCTCTCCAAGACAGTATTGTCGAAGAAGAAGATGAAAACTCAGGAGAAAATGAGGAAAATCCCAAAGAAGTTCCCAAGCTCCAAAATATTACCAATTAATTAAATGGAAAGAACTTTTATACAAAAAATATTCAGACAAGACTTATTAAAGGAAATCATCATTTGTAAAGAAATTATAAATGAAATTAGATCTACCAAAGATCTTTTATTTTTAAAATATATTACCAATTACGGAATTAATATGAGAATTAATGTCTTTTTGGTAGATAGAACAAAAACTTCAAAACCTACAATTAGAACTAGAATAATGAGTAAATACGGTCAATTTAATTTTTATTATACATTTGATCACGGTATTCCAAAAGACAAAATTATAAGAGAATATATCGAACTTCTAAAAACACAATGCCAAGAATTCGCAATAAACATTAAAAAATAATATCCATATGCTCGCACTCTCAATCAACAACCTAACCAAAACTTATTCTAATGGAACTCAAGCCATCAAAGGTATTAATCTTAACATTGAAGAAGGAGACTTTTTTGGGTTGTTGGGAGCTAATGGTGCTGGCAAATCCACTACGATCGGAGTAATTACAGGGCTAGTTAATAAGAGTTCAGGAACCGTTGAGGTTTTTGGTACGGATATTAATGTCGATCAATTCACAGCTCGCAAGAATATTGGCTTAGTTCCACAGGAGTTCAACTTTAATATCTTTGAGACTCCAATGTCGACCTTGGTATCCCAGGCCGGGATGTACGGAATTAGTAGAGAAAACGCAATTCCCAGAGCTGAACAAGTACTACGAGATCTTGGTCTCTTTGACAAAAAAGATGTCGCTAATAGAACGCTTTCAGGTGGAATGAAGAGAAGGTTGATGATTGCCAGAGCTTTGATTCATAGTCCTAAGCTACTAATTCTAGATGAACCAACAGCTGGTATCGATGTCGAACTTCGCAACGGAATGTGGGAGTATCTATCCAGGATCAACAAGGAACAAGGAACTACGATTGTCCTAACAACTCACTATCTGGAAGAAATCGAAGCTTTGTGCAATAATCTAGCTATAATTAAGAACGGCGTAGTAACTCTCGAAGGCGATGTCAAGGAACTACTTAATAATCTTGATGGCAATGAATATATATTCGAAACCAAAGAAATTACAGATTCCCAAAAAACTTCCCTCAAATTCAATACCGAGTTCAGCCTTGATAATAATCAAATCACTCTGAATATTACTCACGATTACGATCTGGACAAAGCAATCTCGCAGATTCAATCTCAACAACTCCATATTATAGGAATCAAGCCCAAAATCAACCGAATTGAGAAGCTTTATCTTGATGTAACGAATTAGAAAAAAATACTCTTATTAATACTTATAACTTATATGTCCCTACAATTAGACATCGCAGATTATCTATTATATTGCCAAATCACCAAGCAGTTCTCGCTCAACACAGTTCGCAATTACGGCAACACTCTTTCTCGACTTCTAGAGTTCATGATTACCAAAAATGTCTATCAGACTAAAGATATTGACCTTAATCTTGTTAACGAGTATCGTAGATTTCTTTCAACCAAAGAGTCCAGTCGTAACAAAGAACTGTCTCTCAAAGCCCAAGGTTACCAAATTGTAGTTCTGCGATCATTCCTAAAATTCCTCAAAAAACAAGGAATGCTGGTTTTGGATCCTGATAAACTAGAGCTTCCCAAGGCCAGAATGCGTCGTGTAGAGTTTTTGTCAGAAGAGGAAATACACCAGCTTATCAAGGCAATTCTTCAAGATTCCAGCAAAGTCAAAAATGTCCAAAAAAAACGAAACGTAGCTTTAGTTATGACGATGTTCGGCGCCGGACTAAGATTAAGTGAGGTTTTGAAATTAAAAATAAACGAACTTAGTAATGAAGATGGGCGGTTAATGATCGACGGCAAAGGTGGCAAAATTCGTACAACTTATCTCCCAAAATTTGCTCTAGATTCTATCCAGGAATATCTCGACATCCGCAAAGAGCACCATGCAGGAATTCTCGAAAATGCCAAAACTACAATGAGTGATCCCGAACTTTACCCTGTAGATAATAATCCATATATCTTCGTAAGTTTCTCCAAAAATGCTCCCAAAGCTCTCAAAAAACAAGCCCCGCTAACAGCCAGAATGGTACAAATGATTATCCAAAAATACGCTAATTCAATAGGAATATATAAGCATATTACTCCACATACACTCAGACATTCATTCGCCACCAAAATTCTATTCGAAGGCGGAGATATTCGCTCAGTTCAGATTCTACTAGGTCATAGCAATATCGCAACAACTCAGATATATACACATGTCACCGACTGGCAAATCAAAGAACTCCATTCCAAAGCTTTCAAGAATACTGATCTCAAATCCAAAGAATTTCCACTCAAGAAAAAACGCGGACGACCATTTAATGTTCAAGCCAAAACAAAATTATAAAAATAGCTTGACAATCTAAGTAGTTCTAGTATATAATTACGAAGATATTATTAATTTTGTATATCCAAATAAACTAAGCCGTGGTGGTGAAATGGTAGACACGAAGGACTCAAAATCCTTTGCTAGCAATAGTGTGTGGGTTCGAGTCCCACCCGCGGCACCAATAATTATTATTCATTCAAGCACTTTTTTTACGATAGTGCTTTTTTTGTTAGTTAAAAATAAATTCTAGACTACTTTATCGGTAATAATTCTCCTTCTTTGAGTTCTGTCAAAATCTCATAGCTGTTCTTGGTTACTAAGATTGAATGCTCAATATGTGCAGACCACTCGCCGTTGGGAGTTCTAACCTGAGTAACACTACTACCAGGAATGCTAGAATGAACCACACTTCCATCACCCAAAGTTACCATCGGTTCGATCGCAATCACCATATTTTCAAAGAGCTTCGCTCCTTTACCTTGTCGTCCAGCGTGTGAGATGAACGGATCATCGTGAGGCTTGTACCCTAGCCCATGTCCACCGAGTTCCAAAACATTGCCCAGACCAGCCTTGGTGAGAACATTGTCCACCGCACAACCAATGTCGCCGACTCTATTTCCAGCTTTGACCTGTTTGATTCCTGCCATTAGACTTTCACGGGTTTTGGCAACGAGATTAGTGATTCTATCGTCCACAGTTCCTACAACTCCCAGTACACAAGCATCCGAGAACATTCCCTTGTACTTGACACCACAGTCAAAGCTGACTACACAGTTATCAGGGATTATCAATTCTGGTGAGGGTATTCCGTGCACAACTACGTCGTTAATCTCGACAATTAGAGCTGTTGGGAATCCGTACAATCCAAGGAACGCAGGCTCAGCATCATAACTTCGTATAAAGTCAATTGCGAATTCGTTAAGCTCGCTAGTTATGGTTCCTACCTTAGCTTTAGTTTGGACATGATGCAGACAACTAGCTAAGATTCTAGCAGAGTAGCGAAGATTATCAAGGTCAATTTGGTTTTTAATTATAGACATATAATATTATTATTTTGGATGTTAAAAATTGTTTAGAGGTCTCTCTATTTAGGGAGTGTCACGAAGTGACGAGGGTCGTCTGTCCAAAATAGTCTGTCATCTTGAGTTTAGCGAAAGATCCCCTGTTGTTCAAAACACTCAACAAACTACCCTGAAGCCTTTGGCTTCAGACCTACATAGGGGTATTTTACAAACTCCCAGTATGCTGTCATTGAGAACGAATGTGAAGAATCTCCTGTTGTTCAAATTACACTCCAGCCATGTCATTCTGAACTTGTCGTGCCGTGGCTATCGTCGTAACAAGTCCGACTTACAACCAGTTACTTTTCAGAATCTAAGATACTCCTAAATATAATTTTTGTAATTGTCTCCAAAGTATAAACCTTTATTTAAAAACAAGCAAGCACCAACTTATTCCAAAAAAATAGCTCAAACTTGATAACAATCATTTCAGATCCTGAAGTGGAAGTTTGGATTTCAACAGATGTAGTATTATTTATCACTGTTCAAAATGGCGACTAAAGAACTTTTCTCCCAAATAACTCCCTAACTATTTTTGACAACACCTCTGTAGAAGATATAGCTAATAGGCAAAGCGTACCAAATAAAAGGAATAATGGACAAAGCTGTGAGATCGGCCGTCGTTGTAGCAACCCTACTAACATCAGCTCCACCCAGCAACACCCTGCTCCACTGCGGGAATACATCCACAGGCATTGCGCTGACAATAACCTGATTATTGAGGAATATCTGATGACCGATGAATAGACACAGAACCATGATTTTTTCGAAGGTGCTGGTGATACTGAACTCCTTGTTACTATGAATCTCCAATCGTCTGATGAGAAAGTACTGAACAGAGATTATGAACAATAGTAGCACAATAAACATCGTCAACCACTGAGTAAAGGAGTTGTTAGTACTTACATTGAGACTAGTCAAAGCTGCCAAAACAAACTTTCTGAATTCTCCAACGATACGAATCACGAATGGAACTTGAATCAAAAAATAACTTATTATGGTGCTAATGTAGTAACCGCTAATGAATCTAAGACTAAAAATATTCATATTTTATTTGTTAATTATATTTGTGTTTGTTCTTTATATTGTATTTTTGTTATCGATAATCGTCAAGTTGCAACTTGAATTGAAGGCTTGGACTGAAGGCAATTCAGTTATAGTTTCAAAGTCTAAAAGTTAACGCTTAAAAGTTATATTGATGTGTTAAACAAAAATACCCCTACTAAAAGGGGTTGATAATGCTAAAAATGAGTTATGGCTCCGAAAGTAGGATTCGAACCTACGACCAATTGGTTAACAGCCAACTGCTCTACCGCTGAGCTATTTCGGAAGCACATTTATAAGTTTGCCTTTAGAACGTGTTTTTGTCAAGAGTGATTCGAGTTAATAAGGTTACAAATATTGACAAACAAAGCAAAAAAAGGTAAAATTAAGAGTAATTCGAGTTGTTTTTTGGGTTATAAATATATTAAAAATTACGCTGTCATCCTGAACTCGTTTCAGGATCTAAAATAGTTATTATTAATCTTAAAATCTATTTCTCATGTTAAAAAGCAGCCAACAGATCTTTCACTTCGTTCAAGATGACGATATTTTTACAACTTTTAGCATAAATAGCTGGGGGATTCTTCACATTCGCTCAGAATGACAGTATTTTAACAAATTATAAAACCGCCTAAGCATAAATCAACAAACTCATAACCAAACCCAAAATGACTAATAATTTTAACTTCACAACAACCGATCTGGACCCTCTAACAGCCGTAAGTTCTATTGATGGACGCTATTCTTCTACAGCTAATATTCTGAGTAATTATTTTAGTGAGTTTGCTTTGATTCGCAACCGCATAATGATCGAAATCGAGTATTTTTTGGAACTTGCAACTTATGGGGAATTTGGTATTAGTTTGAATACTAAAAATATCATTGAACTTCAAAACATCTACCAAAACTTCGACCTAGAGAATGCCAAAGAAGTCAAAGAATTCGAAAAAACCACTAATCACGATATGAAAGCTGTCGAGTATTTTGTCAAAAAAAAGATGCTTGAACTTGGATTAACCGAGAACTTAGAGATGGTACATTTTGGTCTGACTTCAGAAGATGTGAATAATATGGCTTTTGGAATGTGTTTGCGAGATGGCTTGCAGAAGGTTGTTTTACCCAAAATCAAAGAAATTCGTAGCTCTCTAAGCAATATTGCCAAAGATAATTCTGAAACTCCTTTCTTATCACTTACTCATGGTCAAACGGCTACGCCGACTACTTTTGGCAAAGAAATTGGAGTATTCGTTCATCGATTAGATAGACAAATCAAAACCTTAGAAAATATCAAATTAGAAGGAAAATTCGGTGGTGCGACTGGTTCGTGGTCGGCTCATTATCTAGCTCTTCCACAGTTCGACTGGATAACCTTTGCGGAGAAGTTCGTGACTAGGATAGGCTTCGAGTTCAATCCGATTACTAACCAAATCATTCCTGGCGATTCGAGTGCAGAGATCTTTCATAACCTTGTCAGAATTAATAATATTTTGGTTGATTTTTGTCGAGATATTTGGCTGTATATCATGCGTGGAGTTCTCTCCCAAAAGAAAAAAGACGGCGAAATTGGCTCTAGTGCAATGCCTCACAAGATTAATCCAATCAACTTCGAAAATGGTGAAGGCAACCTGGGAATTGCCAACAGACTACTAGAACATCTGGCAGACGATCTGTCTAAGAGTAGAATGCAACGCGATCTCACAGGCTCTACAGTCGTGCGTACACAGGGAGTTCCGCTGGCTCATTCATTGATAGCCTATACTAATATTCTAAAGGGATTAGAACGAATCGAGGTCAATACAGTTGCAATGAACAATGAACTGGAGAATCACTGGGAAGTTCTAGCTGAAGGCATTCAGAGCGTATTGAGACTAATCAATTATCCTAATCCATACGAAGCTCTCAAAGAACTAACGCGAGGTAACACAATAACCAAGGAATCAATTCATAGTTTTATTAACGGTTTGGACATAGATGAGAATTTACGCCAAAGATTGTTGGAACTAACTCCCCAGAATTATATTGGACTTAGCGAAAAGATTGTAAAATTAAGTCAAAATTAATAAAGTAGTTTTAGCTACGTATAAAAATAATAATTTTTAGGTTATCTTGCATTGTCAGGCTTGCTGGGGACACCTTTTAATTCTTGAACTATATCAAACGGAACATTTTCATTCCAATCTGGAAATGGAAGCTTAATTTCATAATTAGATAATAGTTCATTTATCAATGTAATACTTGAGTCTCTTTCAAATCTAGTAGGATCAAATAAAGTTCTAGATATGCTATCTCTAATTCTTAATGAATATGTACAATTTGGCACTGTTGTATTATCAACAACCTCTGACAAATAAATTCTATACAGCTCTTCGATTATTCTAACTTCTGGCAAAGCTACTTCAATTCCTGATTTTTCTAACTTTGTCCTTACACTAAAAATATCATACTCCATATCCAAAGCCTCCACTGATGCAATCTCCATACCTTCTCCAGCAAAAATACAAGCATTACTTCTTAATAAATGCGAATTTTTATATGATAGAATATCAAATTTTGAGTTTTTGTTAGTTTTAATATACATTACATCTTTAACATAATACAAAGAAGGAGTTTTGAAATCATCAAAAGTTTCCAAAAGCCAACCAGGGACTTTATATTTTGAAAAATATTCACCTATCTCCTCTTTGGCGGTACTAATTAGGTTTGAAATTTCTTCAGAGTTTAGATATCTTTCTGTGGATTTTATTTGATTTTTTATTTCTCTGCGAGTTGTACCTTCAGTATTTTTTACCAAATTACAAAAACTTTCATACATAGAATAAAGTTCATCAAGGCTAACACTATTCCCACAATATTGAGTATTTCTAAAAAATTTTAAAGAATAGTCAAAACTGATCTGTGCCATATCAACAACTCTTTCCAAATCCACTTGAGCAAATTTTGTACCATTTGACAAGCTATCTTCAATGAATTCCTTTCCTAGTAATTCAATTTTGGAACGATCGTTAACAATCTCAATAACTAGTTGACTTGAATTTTCTTTTACTATTCTTTGACTAAAAAGATTTGCAGTAACTCTATCCAAAAGCTTGACTTGAATTGCATACAAATCTCTTTGAATTTCTAATTCTTTTTTGCGAACCAAAGATTCGAATGATTCATATGAAGAGTCAGAAGTATCAAGGGATTCTAATTCCCAGCTTGTGGTTTGAGATTTGTTTAAAGCTTTAATACGCTCGATTGTAGAGTTTTCTTTGGCAGTATGTGGGGCAATATGTGGATTTGATTCAGTCATAGTAATTATTAGTCTACCACAAAAAAATAGTCTAGTCAAGCTTAATTTTATGGCTATATTCCCATGCCAATATTGCTTTTTTGCGATTAATTCCCCAGCGATAACCTGAGATTGCACCTGTAGAAGCTACGACTCGATGACAAGGAATTATAAATCCAATAGGATTATTACCAATTGCAGTTCCTACGGCCCGAGATGATTTGGGATGGTTGATAAAACTAGCAATTAAGCCATAAGTTATAATACTTCCAAAAGGTATTAGTAGAAGTGCCTGCCAAACTTTGATTTGAAAATGAGTTCCGTGAATGTTGAGTTTTAGTTTATGTTGTTTATAATTTGTTGTTTGAGATTCTTCAAAAAGCACCCCGTCAACTTTGTTGACACCCCTGTCGTGACGAGGCTCTAGTCTGGGAGACCCAGACCACCACTTCTCACTATCGAGGGGAATTTTTTGACTCGAAGTGTTTAAGCTATAAAAATAATCTATAACTTGTTCATGGAATTTATCTTTTTGTTCTACAAGCTTAGCATTGCACCAACGAGAACGGAGGTCTGACAACCCAAGCTCCAAATCATCACAAAACAAAATATTACAAATTCCTTTATTAGTTGAAGCTACTATATATGAGCCAAATATTGATTCTTGGAGACTATAATTAATGACAAGATTTTTTCCACCGTTCTTGTATTCCTCTAATATCATCGGTTCGATTATCGCGAAGTTATTGGCAAGTTCAAAGTCTAAGGTTTTGGATCCTTCTAGAGCTTTTTTGTACTGATTCATAATCTTAATTTTATATTAGTCTTAAAGCTAGTAATTGCAACAATAATTGCCGTTATAACTGAGCTAATCATCATTAATATCCAGATATTAGTTGCTAAAGTTGAATCTATCTTGAAACCTTGAATAAAGAATCGGTGCCCAAGTATTCTCTCGGGGTGCAAAGTTCCTATAAAAGCGATGCACAGTCCAACATATGCAGGAAACATAGTCGTTCTAGCTTTCGCATAGTTTTTTTGTTGTAATCGAAAAGCGGTAATTCCAAAGTTAATGATGGTAATTAATGCAAGGATTTTGAACGGACTAATCTCGGCTATATTGCCAAAAAATAATCCAGTAATTGCTGTCAAAAAATGGGCGATTAGATAGAACCAAATCAAAGAACTTTCCCAGACTTTACGGTTGTATTGTAGGAATACCAAAGGTCCCATAATTAAGGTTCCAAAGGCAAAAAAAGCGTGTATGAAGATTAAAAATTGCATAAAAAATTAATTGTTTTTGAGTTGATCTAAAGTTAGATTTTCTCTAACAGGTTGTTCATTGATATCTATGGAAAACAATCCTTGAATAGGATCGATGTCCTTGATACAAAAACTATAAAAGAATTGTTCGCGGGTGTTCATATCGTATGTAATAAAAACTGATCTGTTGCATTCCAAGAGTTTTCCAGGAATTATTTTGTCCGCAAATAGTGTTTTGTCACCACTTCTTTCCCAAAATTTATCGTAATATCTTTGTGCAGATTCTGTCATCATTTTTTCTTTTTCTGAAGTGTCAAAATCGCTTAGTGCTAATTTTTTGAGAATAGGAATATCTCGATTACCAAGTGCGTTGAAATATTGCTCAGAGAATCCACGCCTTGCAAGATCCAAGTCAATACCTAACGTTGAATTAACACTTCTTTGCTCTAGCTTGTTTGGTTTGACTTCTTGAGGATACATAACTAATCTATAGCCATTTTCTGGTTGACCATCGACACAGAACCAAAACTTGTTTTCGCCTTCTTTAACTTCGACTAGATTACAACTTTTTTCATATTCATCCATCTTAATTAATTTGCTAAAAACAAAATTACGCCCAGCAAACTTACCCCAAAATTGGTTGAATTGAGTATCTCGATCTTCGGCGTTTTGAAAAGGAAAATTCCCAACAGACAATTCTTTGACTTTGGTTTTGTCCAGATTTTTAAGGGCTTCAAAGTAGTTCTTAGTGAATTCAATCCGAGCTTGATCGTCAGAATTAAGGTTTTGTTGTACTCCATAACTTTCTTTTGGAGGTATTTTGGGAGAAGACATTGTATTAATATAGACCAAACCTAATAAAGTCAATATTCCAACGAGGCACAAAAATCTAATAATTACATTGGATTTCATGTTATGTTATTTATTTATTTATCTTTTTTATCCAACCAAAAGACAACTCCAAGAGACAAGAACATTATTCCAAGGGCGATATTGATAAATACTTGATCGTTGATTTTGTAAAAGTATGAATAAGCTGCAGTCGCAAAGTAGATTAAAGCTACCATCGAGTAGCAAATTGTAACCATTAAGTTAATATTTTTTTCTTTGTTTGGCATAAAGTTTTGAAGTAGTTAAGTCAATTATATTTATAGTTCATCCAAAAAAAAATCATTCTTTTCTAGCTAGGGTTGCAACATGTCCCAAAATTGCCATTGGAACCAAAAATAGCGGTATCAATCCATAAAGAAATTCAATTCTAGCCTGGGTAGACAGTGCCACAGTTGCCGCCAAAGTAAAATCAGCCAAACCAAAAAGAGCATGTGTCTTTGCTATCTTGAGAGCATTGTCTGGATGTTGTTTTATTCGCCTCCAAGCGAACCAAGCCGATATTCCAACTGCAACATCCCCAAGTCCAGAGACTATCGCAAAGGGAGTGTCAATTTTCCCAAACAGTGCTCCAACCAAAAAGAAAGCACCAATAACTCTGCATATTTGCCATTTTACAAGCGAATCTATCGTTATCAAGCTTGCAATAGTACGGACTTGTTTGACCCCAAGGATTAGAACACTTCCAATCACGGCAGGCAAAATAAACAAGACTGGGAATCGAAGTCGCTGTGGAATAACGGACGTGAGCTGAGCAGTCGTCAAAAACGCCAAAGTTCCCCAAAAGATTATCCAAACCGCCCAACCAAAAATAAATCATAGTTTTAGTTCAGCCGACTTGACATGTTCTTTGAACTCAAAAAATAGTGGAGCTATGGCAATGATAACGGTCAAAAATAAAAATATAACTGTTATAAAATCGTGAATAAACATAAAAAAAATACTAGTTATTATAAGCTTCCTCCAGCCCTGCAATATCGATCTTAGCCATCTGCATCATAGCCTTTCGTACTCGCCCTGCCTTCACAGGATCTGGGTCAGTCATCAGTTCAACCAGTCGTTTGGGGACGATTTGCCATGTCATGCCGAATTTGTCAGTGAGCCAGCCACATTGTTTGGCTTTACCTCCATTTTCCAGAAGTCTGTCCCAATAATAATCAGTCTCAACTTGGTCTGCGGTACTGATTACCCAGCTTATTGAGTCATTGAATTTGTCATAGGCTCCACCGTTGAGCAAAGAGAATTTTTGACCTTGGAGCTCGATTTCGGAGATAAAAGGCGAATCAGTAATGAGCTTGGAGTCAGGAAAAACAGAAGTGTAGAACTTGGCAGCTTCTTGGGCATTGTTCTCGAACCAAAGAAAGGGTGTGATAGTGGGCATATTATTTTAATTTATCAGCTGTAATCAATCTTATGGTGTTGATATTAACCGTCAGTCGTATACTATGGTTCGTGTTAGTGATATAAATATTTTTACCTTTTTGAACAAAGTTACTTTCTTCGGCGTCCAGAATAATATTCATAATAAATTCTTCGATTTCTTTTTTTGATAAATGCATTTTTAGCTTCTTGTTTATCCTATCGTAAACTAAATCAGTATAACAAATTTTGAAAATTATTTCGTTTTTTTGAACATCTTTCATAGAATTAGACTAAGATTCATAGGAATTATTTTGTTTCGCTTGGAATCTTGGTCATATCCATAAAGGTTGGTTCAATCGTGTGTCCATCTAGGTCTGTGACTTCTAGGCAGTACATAAAGTCCAATTCCTTGTTAGGTTCAGCAACGAAGTAACTTCCGCCAAGAGCTTTGGCAGTATCCGCGAACTTTTGGACCTCTTCTCGTGAGTCGAAGCTTAGTGAAATCAAAGCCGAAGAAGTTTGAGTTAGATCTGGAATTGTTTTAGAAGTAAACTTAGAATAAAACTCGTGACTTAAAAGCATAAAGTAAATCGTGTCCGAAAATATCATACAAGAAGCATCAGCATTGCTCCAATCCGCATTCTTGGTGAAGCCCAAAGCTGTGTAAAATTCTGTAGATTTAGCTACATCTGCAACTGGTAGATTGATATAAATTTGTTTTGGCATATCTATATTATTGAATATTTGCGTTTATATTGTCAATCGATTGAATGAAAATTTATAACTATTTAACAATCCTATCAACATCTTCTTTCGTGAAAATAAATTCTTGATTATTGCAATTTATATTTATAATAATTTTGCCTCTATTATCTCTAAATATTTTGACTGAGTAACCTTCATTAATTCCGAATTGATCTTGTGAAGGTAAATAACTAATCCAACTTATTACAGCTTCGTTTCCATTTTTGTTTTGTATTAAAGCCATCAAAAAAGATTCAGCAACCAAACCGTGTGTTCCCAAAAATCTTTGCATTTGGTTTTGATATTGGGAATAGCTATTGTCTATGTCTTTTTTACTTTCTACTATATTTTCCCACGAACTTAGAACCTTAATATATTTTTGGACAATTTTAGCAATATTCATAGATGCTTTAGAATAAGTGGTAGTAAATTCGTCTTCAGCTTCTTTTGCCAATCTGTCACTCTCCAAAAACCAAGATTTCAAATTAATTTTTTTGGGACCAAACAAAAAAGATCCTGGCAAGCTGTCCAAACTGAGTTTTTGATCAACCAAGTATTTTCTTCCATATCTTCCTATTAACAAATTTTTTAATCCTTCAAGGCTAGTCTCACCTATTTGATTATAAGCATGTAGTATTGCAGTGTGAAGAGATCTATCTTTCCAAGAAATAATCATTCCAAGATCTTGAATAAAAGGAATTTTAGATTTTCCAGCTTCTACTGCGAGTTGAATTCCAGCCTCTGTTAATTGTACTTTTTGATCTTTATCATTGCTAAAACTATCCCCCATTGGCGATTTTTCTTTTTCAGAATGTCGAGTAAATTGAAGCAAAATTGAAGGTTTGAATGATTCAACTGGGACTAAATTTTCTAAGTTTTGAGTTGGCTGAATTTCCATATTTTTTGTTATACTTTAATTTTTATGACTAAATTTTATCTTTTTCTAAAACATTAATAATTCCAGTGTCAAAGTTAATTTCAACTAAATTACCATCTTTGAGAACTTGAGTTGCATTTTTTACTCCAACCATACAAGGAATTTTGTTTTCTCGACAGACAATACTCACATGACTCAAAAATCCACCTTCTTCAGCAATTATACATTTCATTTTGGAATAAACATTATTATATTTAGGAATAGTTGATTTCATAACCAGAATAGAATTTGGTGGTATCGACTCAATATCTTCAAAGTTATCTTTGACAATTACAGAACCTCGGATTATTCCTTCGCCGAATACAGATTTTCCACTCAAAACTTTATTGTTACTTTCTGTATTTTGATTATCTAAATTAATCTTAACACTTTCTAGAATACTGCTTGCTATTCCTCCAAAGAATAATTCAACAAAAGGAATATTTACAAAAACTGATTTTTGAGATCTTTCTATGATATTGTTTGGTTTTGATTTAGTCTTAATAAATTCTGTTAGTTCTTGCTTTGTCAGCTGTGTTAATGTTTTATCACCTAACCATTTTACCAAAAACTCATCTACAGAGCCAAAAACTTTTTCATATTTTTGACGACCTTGAATTACTGAATCTAATAATTTTGAATCTACTTTTTTTGTTTGTAAAAAATCTATAATTCGATGCATTATCAATTGAAAGGATGTAATTTTTTGATAAAGATTAGATATTATTTTAATATTTTCAGCTGTTATCATGAATTTATTTTGCTCAATATCTTCAAAAATGCTTAGAATTGAATCGCCAGCTTTGGAATACTCATCAATTATATTTTTAGCAAAATTTGAATCGTTAATCATTTTATTGCCTATAGATTCATAAAACTTTTCATTCTCTTTTTTAATTCTATACATTGTTGTTATACCATTATTAAGAGTAAAAATAGCCAAATTAAAATATGGACCACCAAAAATAGGATTATTCCAAAAACTTTGTGAATCTTCAATAAAACTCAAAAATAAAACAGAATATTCTCGCTCCCAGTGTTTTTCCAGAGGATTATTGTCAATAATATTTTTTATTGTAATGATTTGATCAAAATCTTGGCTAGTCATTCTCTCCAATATCCTCACAACTCCATTATTAGCATCGACTTCGACGAGATCTCCATCTTTGAGAATCTGGGTGGCGAACTTGGTTCCTATTATACAGGGGATGTTGAGCTCTCGACTAATTATAGCTGCGTGGCAAGTTATACCTCCTTCATCGGTTACAATCGCTACTGATTTTTTCATTAGCGGAACATAGTCTGGTGTAGTCATATTTGAAACAAGAACAAATTCTGACCCTAAACTTTGAGATAAAACTTTTTTTAATTTATCTTTAGTATCAATAATTTTTACAGTACCTATTACATTGCCCAAACAAGCTATTTGCCCAAAAATATTTTCTTTGTCAGGGTTGGAATTAATATCTTTATTCAAACAAAATTGAATGCTATCTAAATCAAAATCTAATAAATTTTCATAATAATTTATAATTTTAAAATCACTTGTATCTATTTCAAAACTACCGCTAATATAGTCATCAATGCTCATTTTATATCTTGAGTCTATACTATATTTATCATCTTGAAGAATATATTGATCTATATTTTCCCACTGAGTATCTTTGAGTCTAAACTCTTCTAAAAGAGCAATTATCTCACTTAGCTTTGATATATCAGAATCTTCCGAAATACTTAAAGCAAACCATAAATACATCCAATATTTTCCAGCTTGAGTAATATAATCAATAAATTCTTTTTTTGTTTTACTATTTTTTGCTTTTTTTGTAGATTCCAGATGAAGTTTATAAATATTAAAAAGATCTATTTCTTGGTTGAGAATTTTTTGCTTCAAAATGCCTCTTATTACTTTAAACTTATTATTATCAACATACAATTCAAATTGATTATCAATAAACTTAACTGCAATTAATGTGTAGTTTGTGACAGTATGTTGGACAACCAAGTTATTGTAAAGCGACAATAGAGAGATTGCAGTAATTTCGTTGGTTACATGTGCAGTATCCCTACGCATAATATAATCTAAATTTATTAATTTAATATATTCCCCAACCGTAGTTATCGGTCTACTTTGAGTAATATAGATTTTATTTTGGTACAAAGCCCATTCGATGTCGCACGCATGTTCGTAATGTTGTTCTATCTTGAGACAGAGTTCAGATAATTCTAGAATCTGAAAATCAGTTAGTTTTTGAGAATTTTGGTTTTTTTGTTCGATTTCTTTCCAATAATTTTGTTCAATGGAATCTTTATCGATATTCCTATATATTCCTTTGGTTTGAGTGCTAATATTTTTGGCAATAATAATCTTAGAATCTTTGTTGACTAGATAATTATCAGGAGTAATCTGCCCGCTAACCACAGCTTCGCCCAGTCCATAACCAGCTTCAATCATAATTTTATTAGAATCATTGGTAATTGGATTAACTGTGAAAGCAACTCCAGCAACCTGCGATTGAATCATTTTTTGGATAACAACTGCGACTTTGACAGATTTTGGATTTATTTTTTTGTCCAACATATATTCCTTGCATCTATCACTATTGAGACTATTCCAACATTCCCGAATCTTAATCATCAAATATTCTCGTCTGGTGTTCAAAAAAGTGTCGAATTGCCCAGCAAAAGAATTATCAACCGAATCTTCACAGGTTGCACTGGAGCGAACAGCTACGAACTCACAATCCAGATTATCGAAGGCTTTTAGAATCTCGTTTTGGCATTCTCCACTAATTCCACCATCATAAAAATGTTCAAAAGCATTTACCGTAACAACAAATCCGTCAGGAACAGGAATTCCAGAATTGAGCATTTCTCCGAGCGAAGAACCTTTGCCACCAGCGATTGCGTTAGAATCTTTATTTAGACTAGTCAGTGGTTGTGTATAAGTAGAAGTCATAAATATTAGGAATTTAGAATATGGTTTTAAGTTAGAAGTATAACAAAAAAACCTTTACAGTATTAGTAAAGAGTATAAAAATTAAATTGGAGGCAACTAGCGGAGTTGAACCGCTCTGGAAGGTTTTGCAGACCTCTGCCTAACCGCTCGGCCAAGTCGCCATAATTTTTTTGAGAACAACTGAAGATGAGTTTTGTTAAAAATTAAATTAAATAAAACATTAAATAAAACTTAATCAAAAACTACTCACTTTTAATATTATATACCAAAACACTTGACAATGTCAAATCACTGGTTCAAAATTAAAACATACTAAAACAAAAATATGAACAATTTTACAACTTTTTTTGACAATTTTAATCGTACGCAGAGAATTAGCTTCTTGATTCTAATTTTTTTGACGATACTAACCTTCGCAATCGGCTTCCAAAAACTAGCTTTTAACGATCTCAACTACAACTGGAGTCTTTATCTTACAGGTTTTTTGGCTTGTTTTAGAATATTTTCATATAATCTTGTCAAAGTCGAAGAACATCTCAACATCAAGAACTGGTTCCAAATCGCCCTCGATGTAATTTTATTTTTCTTTGGACTGATGGTTACTGTGGATGCAATCAAAATGATTCCTAGTTCGAATTTTCCCTTAAGTATAGTCATTAATTTTTTGGTAGCTAATCTTTTATTTTTTATATCGGTATATCTCAACAAAACCTCCAAAATCTACTTTGCCCAACTGATTAATCTACTCGTGATAATTGCTTCTGGTGGAATTCTATATTATATCCAGATCAATCAAGTTCCCAATAATATTTTTGTGGTTCTGCAGGCTTTGGCTAGTCATATAATTGTTTTTAGTGAGATTATTATGTTCTTTACAGTATGCAAATATTGCTATAAAGATTCGCTAGTTGCTAATCAAGTTGAAGTCAGGATTGAAAATAAGAATGAATCTAAGACTGAAGAAAACTTTGAAATACAAACTAAATCTCAGAATTAAATCAAACCATGCTCCAAAACCTCAAAAAAATTCTCAAAAAAATCCTAGGTAACAAGTTCATGATTCTGGCTCGTCCTGCATATCACGGCTTCAAAAGCTTAGTTGGCAAAGTAACCTATGGCAATCCAAGTTCTAAGTTGATTCTAGTTGGAATAACAGGTACCAAAGGCAAAACTAGCACAACAACTTATATCGGTAGAATGCTCAACAGTCTGGGAATTCCAACTGGTTATATCACAACCGGTTCTATCTATACAGGTCAAAAAAACGAATTAGTCAACGATATCAAAATTCTCAAAGAAATTGAAAGTAGGTTATAATATCAAACAGAATAATCACCAAATATTTTTTGACACGAAATGCAAAAATAAGCTAGAATAATAAGGTATGCCATCATTCGAAAAAGAAGATATCCAAAATATTCAAAACATAAATCAAAACAAACCAAGATTCATAGGATTACTGCGAATAATATTTACATTTATACTAGTTTTTGTGCTAGTTTTTTTTGGGTCGTTAGCTTTTAATATTAGTTCCAATGGTTCCAAGATTTTTGAATCCGAAGAGAATTCTTGTGCTAATTTTTGGTGCAATATTACTAATAATTTTGGCAAAACAATCCAATCTGTAATTAGCGATGTCAATCTCAAAGGTCAAAGTGAAGGTCGAACTAATATCCTAATTCTGGGTTTAGACGCCGATTACGGGAATACTGATACGATTATTATTGCTTCTATCTTCCACAAAACTGGCAAAATTGTAACTTTCTCCTTGCCACGCGATCTGTATGTAGATAACGGAATTCTGGATTCTAAACTCAACGGAATCTATCCAATAGCAGAAAATAAAGTTAAAAATTCTGGAGTGAGCACACTGAGTAATTTTTTGCGTAAGGAGTATAATCTACCCATTCATTATTGGGCAACTATTCGCTTCGAAGGTGTAGAAAAAATAGTCGATAGTCTGGGTGGAGTTGAAATTAATGTAGAGAATGAATTCCAGGATTGTGAGTTTCCTAACAAAACCTATGGATACCTTCCATGTCAGAGCTTCAGCAAAGGACTGCAGATGATGAATGGTAAAAATGCTCTAATCTATGCCCGAAGTCGCAAAGGAACAGACGGAGAAGGAAGTGATTTTGCTCGTAGTAGACGTCAATCAATAGTAATTCAGGCAGTTATAAGT
>JAYUIW010000051.1:0-19566 GCA_043765655.1 bacterium | reverse complement strand
AATATTCTAAAACTAGCTTCAACCTGCCTCAATTTTTATGAAAAAATTATCAAAACCTTTGAATTAATGGGGTAATTAGGAGTGGGTTAGGTGTAATACCTTGATTAAGGTAAAGACAAATGTAAAAACAAAAATACAGTTTTGACCACATAATCATGAAGTAAAATATTGCAGCTTATTTATTTTTTTATTTATGTTCTCTCGAATTATCTCCATCATTTTATCAGTTTTGATGCTGTGTGGAACTTTATTAGTCGCTCCTAGCGTCAACGCGGTAGAAACAAATCGATCCTCAGTGGCCGTTGTCTCAACTTCTAATATCGATTCAATTGTCGCAGTTCTATCAGCCGAAATCGGCGAACTCAAAGCCGTCACCAAAAAACCTAGCGGTGATAAGTCAAGTTACATTACAATCATTGATTATACCAAAAAAGACAAGCGAATGTACGTTCCAGTCGAAGGCGATCAATTAATGAAGCTGTACGCTGCAACCCCAATGTTACAAGAAAAGTTAGTCAATTCTAACTCAGAATCTCGATTATCCATCGGAATTAACTGCAATATCTCTTATCCACCTCTGAAGGTTCGATGCACTATTACAATTAGTCTGTAAGAAGTTTATAGCAAGAATTTACTCCCTTGATTTAGGGAGTTTTTTGTTGGGTTTTTTTGGTAATAATCCAATTCACCAATCCCAAAATTCCAAAAACAACCGGCACCCAAAAAGCATTATTTAGCCCATA
The DNA here is from genome assembly GCA_043765655.1 of bacterium. GTDB lineage: Bacteria > Patescibacteriota > JACMRA01 > JACMRA01 > JACMRA01 > JAYTWQ01. The sequence goes on along the minus strand of JAYUIW010000051.1, from coordinate 18,823 downwards.
ATAATCTGCGACTTTACCGAAGACTAACATTCCTACAATCGTCCCGATAATTCTAATGAAGTTATACATTGATAGTACCGAAGTTCTGTGGGATTCATCGAGATCTTGGTTGATAAGAAAGTTCCTAGAACTAAAGAATAACCCAAGCGAAGCCTCAATCCCAAGCATTCCAAGCACAAAGATTATAGAATTAATAAGTGAACCGAATTCCAAATGAGTTGCTAGAACTAACAATAGAGAACTAACAACCATTAGAATAGAGTTAAAGATTTCGATAGATTCTGCCTTCCAATTCTTCTTGCTCAAATATGAAAAAATCCACGAACCAGCACCAACAAAAACATAAATTACACCTGCCACAAAGCCCAAAAAACTAAGATTCCAGCCAAAATTATTAGTTACTAAAATTTGCCAAAACACAAAAATCGGCACAAAAAAAGTTCCAATCAAAAAAAAGTGTAGTCCAATTCTCCAGTTATTAATAAGATTCGTTCTCAAATATTCGAAAGTTGAAAGTTCGTCGGTTTCTTTTTTGATGATATCTTTGCTATTCTTTTCAAAGCGAGTTTTGAGGTATTCAGATTTTTCGAGATTACTTTTACCAAAGAATTTTTTTAGCTTAGTTCTAATATTAATAATTTCTTCTTTCCAACTAATACGAACCTTCAATTCATCATCCTCCATATTCTGGATATTAAAAATTAAAAGTGCACTCAAGGCGACAACCAACAATCCCCACGCGTAACCATAACCTAAATAATTAGACACCAATCCTCCAGTCAGCCCAGCAATAATAGATGTAAAGCTTGTGAACTTCGGGATATGAGAACTTAGTTCGTTAGCTTCTTTTTCGCTAGTTTTGGCAGACAGCCAGGCAATATTAGTCCCACTGATACAACTCATTCCCATTCCCCATAGAATTTCAGCAACAACAAAGGCTTCGAAACTTCTAAAGAAAATAAAAATTACAATCGCTAGAATTACACCGAGATATCCAAGGTTAATTATAGTTTTTTTGTTAAAGAAATCCGCTAGAATCCCAGCAGGAATCTCGAATATCAAGGATACAGTTTTTTCGATAATTTCCAGAGTTGCAATCTGCGAAGGACTAATTCCACTACTCACGAAGAACAGAGAATAAAATACCAAGAACTTGAGAGCTGTATCCAGTAGAATTTCGTTAGTCGCAAAGACAAAATTGTAGTTTTTGGAGAGATTAGTTGTATTAATTTTTTTGAGGTTAAGAAAAGGCATTAGAAGTTGTTAGGATATATAATCACGAAGATTAATATAGTTATTATTAGTAAAATTGTTGACAAAGAGGTGATGTTTAATCCACTATATCTCTGTCTCCGAGTTCGTGTTCTTGGATTTTTTTGCCACCGGCGTTAATGAATACCTTGCCATAGAGATGGTCGACTTCGTGCTGAATTACCCGCGACATCCAACCTGTAGCTTTCATTCTTTGCCTCTTACCTTTTTCGTCGGTATATTCTAGAACAATGTCACTAGGACGCTCGATTTCCCACCACTGATTCGGGAATGATAGACAGCCTTCGACCATTCGCTTGGTATTGTTGGAATATTCTTTAATTATGGGATTAATTATCGCGAAGTTGTTGCGGATCTTAACATTCTTGGGAATCATGGTTTTGCTTAGAGAGATGATACAGATTTTCTTGGCAATACCTAGTTGGGGAGCCGCCAACCCTACACCAATTCCATCCACAGTATCCCACATATTGCGTAGCAGAGCCTTGTCTTCGTTAGATAGTGGAAATACTACGTCACTAGCTTCGGAGAGTAGTGTTGGATATGGATAAGTCATTATTTTTTGGATAGGCATAAGGCGAGTTGTTGGTTGCGTAAAATAAATTTATAAATACTGTTATTCTGAATTAACTATAAATAAGTTTGTAGTTTTTTTGGTTGTCATTCTGAACGAATGTGAAGAATCCCCTGTTGTTCAAAATACACCTCAAGTTGTCATCCTGAACTTGTCGTGCCGAGGCTATCGTCGGAACAAGTCCGACTTGCAACCAGTTACTTTTCAGGATCTAAAAAGGTTGAAATTCTCTAAACTAACTTTCATCGCAATCACAGTAATTAGGAAGGATCGAAAGATCTTTATATTTTGGATTAGTAGATTTTATAAGGTTTAATTTCCAATCTTTATGCCAATCTTTGAGTTGTTTTTCTCTTGAGATTGCACTAATTACATCTTCTGTTATTTCCCAATATAATAATTTATCCAAAAAATATCTAGAACTAAACGAATCAGGAATTAGTTTGTTTTTGTGTTCAAAAATTCTTCGCTCAAGGTTATTAGTAACACCAGTGTACAAAGGATTATTTTTTTGATTGGAGATTATATATACAAAATAACTCATATGTTTTGGTTTGGAATTATAAAGAAAGTTTTAAGAATAGTAACTGAAATGGTTATCATTCTGAATTTATTTCAGAATCTGAATAAGTTGAATTTTGTTAGCAGATTTTTATTCAAACTTAAAGCTAATATTTCTTGTTAATTTGCAGCTTATTTTTATTACACTATTTTTTAGATCCTGAAACAAGTTCAAGATGACAGCTTAAAAAAACTTAACTTGTAAAAAATAATATATTACTCAACCTCTCCCATAACTTTGACCAGAATATCTTGGTAATTATCCCAAGTTAACCGTGTTCTAACATCAATTTTGTTGTGTGTGAAGAAAGTGTCAATTTTGGTTTTGTCCCACTTTAGAAGCTTTAGATTATTATACAATGTCTTGGAAGGTTGCCCAAAAAGTAACTTAAGAACTTCTTTTAGTTTAGCTCTTTTTGCCTCATTTGTCAAAAATTCTGCAAGAACTTCATTCTCATAATAAATACCCGTTAGAAGCGCCGAATGGACTTTGGGCTTAGGACTAAAAGCACTTGGTGGAAGAATTAACTCCAACTTAGTTCGCCAGAAGATATTAATCCATGCTCCCCAAAAGTTAAAATTCTTAGCTTCGATTCGAGCTTTGGTTGCAACTTCTTTTTGGAGGATTACTGCGAAGTTAGTCCTGGGTTGAACGATTGCCAGATCCACCATAATTCGCGAACCGATATTGTACGGTAGAGATGAGATTAAGTTAAAGTTTTGCGGAAACTCGAACGGAGTCAAACTCTGTGGATTATTGTTCAGACTTTGCCATGCGTCGGTATGAATTAAGTTGAAGTTAGGATGATTATTAGTCTTCAAACCCAAAGATTCTAAGTATTCCATAGCTTCAATATCAATCTCAAGAGCGATATAACTACTATAGCAATTTTGCCAAGTTACAACTTCACGGGTTAGATCTCCAGCTCCAGGACCAATTTCGATTAGCGGAAGATCAGAACGGATAGAAACTATTTTGGACATTATTACCAGAGCTTTATCTCTGATATTTTTGTCTACGAGGAAGTTTTGGGAGAATTTTTTTTTGGCTTGGAGCATTCTTTATTTATTTAATCTTTTTAGATCTTCTGGCGTACTGGCTGTGAGATATTCATCCTTGGAACTCAAGACTTTGACATCGTGTTCTTTGGCTAAATTGTTAATTAAACTTGGCATTCCTTCCTCACCAATGTAGTTTTCTAAACGAATTTGAGGGAAATAGTTTAGAGCAAAACTTGGCAAATAATACAATCCAATACTAATAAGATCAGATATGAATTCAGGAGGTTTTTCGATGATTTGTTCGTAGTTAGAATTTTGATCCACGATAACAACTCCATAATTTTTCGCAAGAGTTTTGTCTTCGAGCTTATTAGTCATTAGACAGACTTGATCAGGATTATCTTGGATTTGTTGGCTCAAAGTCTGGTAGTAAGAATTTTGGAGAATATGATCGGCATTGGTTACAATATAATTATTATTTTGTTCAAATTTTGAATCTGCCTCTTTTGAACCATTATAAACTCCACATCGAAAAGCGTCCAAAGTTCCATTAGTTGGAGATTGCATAAAGGCGTATTTGATCGGCTTTTTTTGTCCGCCAAAAGTAAAACTATCGCCGAATTTAGCTATAATCTGATCGGCGTGATAATTAACAACAATTACGAATTCGTCTACTAATGGGAATAAACCTTCCAGATTATATTCTAGGAATGATTTGGAATGAACTTCCAGAAGTGGCTTGGGCGTTGAGATTGTCAGTTCACGCATTCGACTACCTTTGCCGGCTGCCATTATTATTGCGATGGTTTTTTTTGGTTTGGTCATATTTTGGGTTTTCTTTTATCTAAAGGTAGACTTTGCTTAGTTACCCCTTTACGAAGGGGTGAGCCGTAAGGCTCGGGGATTTTATTAATTCAAACCCTACAACAATTCTCCATAACTTGGAACTATTGTAAATTTTTCTGATTCTAGATTAACTTTGATTTTGTTTTCCAAGATTATATCCGCGAACTCCTGAGAATTAAGACTTCCAGCGACAACCAGTTTTTTGGATAATTCAACCAAGATTGTTTTGTTCTTATTAATTAATTCCAAGGTTTCGGTTAATTGCTGTTGTAAGATTTTTTCGATTAGAAGATTAGAATCAACCAGATCGGTGTTACTCGAAGATCCATTTTCACGTTCAGTTTTGATAACAGAGATATTATCATCGAAAGCGAACTTGCGAATATAATCAGCGATAATCTCAGTTGCAACCGTGAGATCTTGGCTCCAACCAGTCGATTGATTCTCTTCTCCGAAGATTATTCTCTCTGACAATCCACCCGCCAGCAGAACTTTGACTTTATGTAATATGTTTTGCTTAGTAAGATGAATACTATGCGAGAATGTAAAGCCTTCCATCGAACTCGACGCTACCTTGGATCGGAGTTGAATCGGAGCAAGATTGAATAACAAAGCATACACCAAAGCATGTCCAGACTCGTGAACTGCAACATTTGTTGATAGATGAATTTGGTTTTTGTTGCGGATTTTGTCCAGAGTTCCTTCGCAGAATATTTCCACAGTTTTTTGGGACTCCGAATAGATTGCAATAATTTTTTTGGTGGTGAAGTTGTAATCAATTACAATATCTTTGAGATTGTTAACAATAGCTTCAAACAAAAAATAGCTAAGATTAGTCTCTAGAATATCACTAATTGTACTCAGAACTGGTCGCACACCTTGCGTCGGAAAAACTCCATTTTGGTAAATTAATTGATTCAAGTTAGCTTTGACTTCAATATTAATACCGAACTTGTTGGCAACTCGAGTTACAATTTGGCCAACCCTAAAGGCTATAAGATCCTCGAAGTTTTTTTGGGACAAGCTGGGATAAATAATATGAATATTCCCGAATCTGGCAACTTGTTCAGGGCGGAATCTCTTGGTAAGTGAGTTTTTGATGTCTACAACTGTAATTTTTTGGGTCAAAGCTCTAAAAATATCGGCGTCTACATCGGATTCAGCGGTTTGGGTAGACATTGTGAAGGCTTCGTCCAGATTCCCACAAATAAAAATCAAAGTCTTACTAAAATCAACTTGCTCAAATAATTTTTGGGTGCTGATTTGATCTTCCACCATCTTAATGGCTTCGGTGTTAGTTAATGTACTAATTTGGCTCGGGCTAATTCTGGTATTGAGAAGTTTGGCAATTCTACTGGCTCGCCAATGGTCAATCACATCCGCGTTAGGTTCCTTGCTGTCTTTGGCACTTTTTTGGTAGTAATATAGATCAAACAAAACTCCGTCCAGTTCGCTGCGAACTCTTCTCGATAATTTGCCATCGGACAACAACTCCCAAAAATCAGCGAATCCTACATTTTGGACTTCCTCGCCATTGGGGCTAATTGTGCGGAATTTTTGGATTTCATCAAACAGAATTATAGATTGTTCATCGGCGATATAGCCGTTCTCTTCCAGAATTGCGGACACACTGGAACTGTAACGATATTGTTTGTCACTGTTGGTGAGTTCCAACTCCATGAATTTATCTCCGAAGTCCAGTAATTTTACCATTTTGCGGATTAAATCCGTCTTGCCAACTCCAGTCAATCCCCACAGATTAATAATTACAGGGCGAGTCAGTAGTTCCGGCATCAAGAACCAAATTCGAATGTCCTTGATAAGTTCATCAATCGTAGAATCCAGTCCAACAAAGGCTTTTTTGAGTTCAATTGCAACTTCGCTAAGTTTTTTTTCTTTGGATTGTAAAGTTTTAATTTGGGTTTTGGTCATTATGATTTAATTTTACAAGTTTTGGGAAATTTTGGCAAGAATACAATTATTATTTGAGATTCAAAACAAATTGCCGTTAAGAGTTATGAAGATTTTATTCTATAGATTTGAGAACTTCCTGAGTATTTACCGAGTTTTAGGCAGATTATAACCAACTTTTGGTCTTTATCAAAAATCCAAGCAAGGCGAATATCACCACTTACATAACTTACCCAGACTTGTTCGTTATCAATAATATCAACTTTATGAGTTTTTAGAGAGTTTATTTTGGGATTAATAGACAGATTTGTAATTGTTTTCAAAAACTTTTTTTCTAAAATTTTATTACCTTTGATTAGTTTTTGGTACGATTTGTCAAAGTCAATATCGAACTTAATATTGTACATTTTAGAGAGAATTAAAATGATTAATCATATCAGTTTCACTCTGGAATTCTTTGATTTGCCCTTTATTAACCCGCTTGATAGATTCAGATATTTCTTTTTTGGAATTTTGGTCAAAATAATCTCCAGCCGTGATCGTAAAAGGAATTGAATTGGTTTTGATACATTGTTTGATTAATAGCTTGATAGCATCACCAAGAGTTAGCCCCATATCTTCAAAAAGTACTTGAGCTTGATTTTTGAGCTGTGGGTCAATTTTGATTTGGATTGTTGCAGTTTGGGACATAAAAAAATGTGAAAATATTACTTTATACTATAATTATACTACTTTTATTATATTTTTGTCAAACAAAAAAACCACCTATAAAAGTGGAGTTAATTTTTTTTATGCCGACCAGCCACTTCTATTATGCAAAGTGCTATCGTCTGGGAGTTGACTCAAAATAAGTTCAGCTTCTTTTCTAATTTGTTGAGCCTCAATCCTTGCTTGATTTGCAGAGTTATCAAGTTTTCTAGCTTGGTCTATTAATTTTTCATACTGCTCAATGAGACTTTGACGTTCCAAAAGTTCCGTAGACTCTGTTTCAGTAATTCCTCTTGAATAACCTTCTCTCAAATCATTTTGTAAAGATTCTGGTGATGTAAAACTATTTGTTGTATTTGCTTCGTTTGCCATAATAATATATTGTTAAAAAGTGTATAAAAAATAAGGTTTTGATTGTACCTTGTTGCAATTATTGCACATATTTTTGGTAATGTCAAATCAATTATTTTAGGTCTATTTTAATTTTATTATTAAACACGAAGTAAACAAAAAACTCTCCTATAACTCTATTTTTTGGCTAGTTACAACCCAGTTAATTACAGAATTTACTTTACGGTCTAATTCTTTGGCGTCGCCTGTAGTATAGAACAAATCGCTCATTCCAGTCGTTATCAAGCTAGGATTTTTGAAGAAGACAACCGCACTTTTTTTGGCGACTTCGAATGAAGAATCTATGAATTCCATATCAGCATTAAGGAATGTTCTCAGTTCTTTTTTGATAATTGGATAATGCGTACACCCGAAGATTAGGAACTTGTATTCTTTGGGATCATGCTTCAAGGTTGGCTTAACTTCATAATAAATAGTTTGCTTTAGGAACATTTTGTCGTTGTTCTCGATAGCTTTGGCAAGGTTACCGTTACCTATGAACTCAATTCCCGTGAATCCAGCTTCGTGCATTTTATTTTGGTAAAAGTTAGAATCATAGGAACTCGGTGTCATCAAAAAAATTCCCTTTTGGCTCTTAAAATGAGAATAACATTCGTTTACAAAATCTACAGTTGCCGTCGCCACATCTATAATAACTTTATCCGGATAAAACTGTTTTTGCCATTGATACACCTCAGGAGATCCCAAAATACTGGCAGTATGACAACTGATAATTACCAGTCCACATCCTCGCTGGAACAAGAACTCACAGCCCTTGATTAATCTCTCCAGAACTTGTTTTTTGGACTTTTCCCCGAACGGAAAAAAAGCATCATCGGCGAGATACATTACATCACTTTTTTTGAGAGTTTTGGCAACACGGCGGAATACCGTCAATCCTCCAATCCCAGAATCAAAAAATCCAATCATAAAAAACAGTTCCAAAATTAGCCAGAAAATTATTAACTTTGACTAAAATATATATATTATTGATAATTAAGTAATTATACCCGAAATATTAAGAAATGTAAACCCAAGTAAATCATTTGTTATTTTTTAATATTCAAAAATTATTCAAACTAAAACTTCGGCTGTCATCCTGAACTTGTTTCAGGATCTAAAAAATTAATTACTTAATCTACAGAACTTATAATAGAAATTTATTTTATTTATGAAAATCAAAGAAAATCTCAACACATTTATTAATTCTGATGTTTATAAAACAGTTATAAAACCAACTTTGAACATTGCAAGCTCTGGATCGTTTAATATTATCGATCAATTTGCCTCCAAAGTCTTGAAAGATAGAAAACAAGAATTTATAATATTTTTAGCTGAACATATTGATTTGTTAAATAATAATGAAGTCCTAAATAATGAACATTTTATTTCTGGATTGATAATTTTATACAAACAAATTCTTGAACAAAGATTCGAAACAAAAAGACAAAGAGCTTATGGAATATTTTTAGGTTTTATTAGTAGTGAAGATAAAGAAATGTTTGAACTGGAAAGAATGTATAACACGCTTAATTTGATGAGTGAAAATGATATTAAAAAACTTTTTAGATGGGCTGGAAGTATTTCTTTAAGTCAATATAGTTCAAATACAGATAATTTTACAAATTTAATTAGCCTCGGTCTTGTAAGTATGGAGTTCAAAAAAAATAGTTATTTTAATGACTTTTCCATGGATGAAATGGTAATTTCGTATAACCTTAGTACTTATGGAAGACAGTTTAAAACTCAACTAACAAAACGCTAATGCTAAATCCTTTTCCACCAATTCTAAAATTCCTAAAGAATAACTTTGTACCAGTTTTTTTGGTCATCATAATTATCGCTGTTCTTCCGCTGAGTTATTTTGTCTATAATGTTCAAAGGTATGATTCTAATCTTCAGCCCAAAACTATAATTGTCCTAGGTGCAGGAATAATTAACAACTCAGTTCCGGGTAATATTCTCAGGAATCGGCTTGATAAAGCTATTGAATTAGTCCAGTCCAAACCCGAAATAAAATACATAATCGTCTCAGGAGATAATCGTTCTAGTGATTACAATGAACCCGAAGTGATGAAAAAATATCTTGAAAAAAATCTTGTCAAAACTAATTCCAAAGTCAAAATTATTCCAGATTACGGTGGGCTACGCACTATTGATACTTGCTACCGTGCCAAAAACTACTTTGGGGTGAATTCTAGCTATATCGTGTCTCAAGGATTCCATCTTCCCAGAACCAAGTTCGTATGTAATTCTGTCGGATTGTCTGTAATCCCGTTAACTGCTAATGATAGTAATATTGGAACTACTGTTTGGGGTTATTTTAGAGAAGTTTTCGCATCATGGGTGTCGGTTAAGGAATCTATTGGCTATCAACCAGCTATCAAAGGCGACGGAAGTGAACTAAGATTAGAATAAGGCTTTGACATTACTTACCTTCTGGAATAAACTATAATAATATGCATATTTATTTTTCGGGAATTGGTGGAACTGGCTTGTCTCCACTGGCGAACTTGTGTCTAGATCTAGGCTATAATGTTAGTGGTTCTGATACCCAACACTCCAAGAATATCATTGAACTTGTGGAGAGAAATGCCAAAATTAACCTTGAGCAAAGCCTAGAAGAGATAATCTCCCTACACTCTTCTAATCCAATCGACTGGATCGTGGTAACTTCTGCCCTTCCAGAGAATCACCCGCATCTAATATTCGCCCAAGATAATAATATCAAAATAACCAAAAGAGGCAAATTAATTAACTTTATTCTCCTCGATAAAAACCTAGAATTGATTGCGGTATCAGGAACTCACGGCAAAACCACCGTTACTGGAATGTTAATTTGGTGTTTTAAGAAGCTCAATATTCCTGTGAGTTATCTCATCGGAACCAATATTAATTATGGCAAAAGTGGCGAGTTCCAAATCAGTTCCAAGTATTTTGTGTACGAATGCGATGAGTTTGATCGGAATTTTTTGAACTTTGAGCCTGAGATTGCTGTTCTTCCATACTTCGACTACGATCACCCCGACACTTATCCTACCCAGCTCGATTATTCACAAGCATTCGCCAAATTCGCAGATCAGACCAAATTCAAAGTCCTAGGATACCAAGAAGACTTCGAGAACGCTAATATAATAATTGATTCCAAAATCCAAGCATATACCAGAAATCCAGCCGAGCTAAGCCAAAAAAATATTAAACTTGCCGGACAATCGACTCGTGAAAATGCTTTTTTGGTGGTGGAACTTCTCAAGATTATTATCAAAAAAGAAAATATAGCAATAAGTGAAGCCAAAATTCTCGAAGCCATTAATTCCTTTCCTGGAACTGAGCGAAGATTCCAGACAATTATTCCCAACCTAATAAGTGACTACGGTCACCATCCAACCGAGATTCAGGCAACTTTGCAGATTGCTAAAGAGACTTTGATATTAAAAAATGAAGACAATAATAACGAAACAAAGAATACAAATCAAAATTCTGCCAAGATTGTTCTGGTTTATCAACCTCATCAAAACATCCGCCAGCACGATCCAGATATTCAACAAGGCTACCAAAAATGCTTTGAACAAGCGGATATTGTATACTGGTTGCCGACTTATCTTAGTCGAGAATACTCAGATCTAGAGATTCTAAGCCCGTTAGATATTATCAAAAAATCTGGAATTAACAATTATATTAATAACAACCTTAAGTTCATAGTATCTGAATTAGATAATGATTTGAAAACTAAAATTCAAAAGCATCTAGATGCTCGAGATCTAGTAATTGCAATGGGAGCTGGAGATATTGACAACTGGATTAATCAGGAATTTGTAGACTAAGTTATCGATAAAGTCTAACCAAAAATAAGTCAAAGCAACAAAATTTTGACAAAATAAAGATAAAAGTATATAATATATAGTATAAACTTAAAATAAAAATACAGTTAAAATATCACATCAACAGCTTTGTTGTACCAAAAAAACTTAGAAAATAAAAAAGTTAACAAAAAAAATCAAATACAATGTCAAATAACAAAAAAATAGAAACTGCCATTCACCTAATCGAAATCGCTGAAACAAACATCAAAAATGCCAAAAACTTGCTTAGTTTATTAATTGGCTCACCCTCTTTGGAATCCAAAAACTATAATCCTAGCAGCATAACGACCGAAAATATTACAGCTCCAACAACTCCGCGAACCGGACCAAATGTTATGGAAGGTTACTTTGATGGTGAAAACATGATTGGCGACGATGCTAATGTATATTCAGTACCTCAGAATTACGCTTCTAAGAGTCAGTTAGTCATAGGCGACAGGCTCAAGTGGATGATTAACACTAACTACTTCGGAGAATCTAGCGAAGTGTTCAAGCTCCTAATGCCAGTACCCAAAGATCGTGTTGTTGGTAAGTTCATCGCAGATAATAATACCTATTCTGTAATGGTCAACGGTTACAAAAACCCAATCAAAATCCTCAAAGCTAGCGCAACCTACGCAATGAAAAACCTGAACCTTAAAATCGGCGATAACGTGGCAATCTACATTCCCAAAATTCCAAGCCCAGCATGGGGGGCTTTTATCGGCGTCTACAACCAGTCAACTCCTGTTGATGATCTTCCCTATCAAGAACGCAAAATTCTAAAAGGTGAAGATTACGATGACAACTTTGTAATTGAAGATAGTGAAAAAAGTTATTTTTAATTTATACAAGCTAAGTTACCCCTTTATGAAGGGGTGAGCCGAACGGCTCGGGGATTTTCTATCAGAAGATAAATACTAAAATAGTTATAAAAAGCACAGAATAAAAATTACCAATGTTCCAAAAAATATTCATATCCCTGCTCATAATAATTACTGTCATGATAATAATTTTATTTATTTTCGGGGTTGTTTTTTATTTTTTTAGCACACCTACTAATGTAAGGTCTGGCAATAATCTAGTTGAACAGTCGAGCGTGCTTAATTAACTTACACTAATTTAACTTTCAGATTTTATTGATTCCTAATAATTTTCAATAATTTATATGTTCTAATTCTTATTATTATGAAAAACCCAATCACCAAAAAATTTTCCAATTACCCAAAGCTCAAAACTTCTACTTCGATTCAAGACAATCTCAAAAACATAATTCCAACTGCAATTATTATTTGGCTTATACCTTTTGTGCTTAGTGTTCCACTTTTTATTTTGCTCAAAATTGATTCCAAAGTTGACTTTTTGACAACTAACCTCAACTATATCGTATTCAAAATTATAATGCTACTAATTCTTGGATTGTTGTCTTGGGCAGGATTCGAAAAACTTAATCGTGGTAACTTTTTTTATAGGAACCAAAATGCTTTGTTAAGTGGATTTATTATTTTTGGTATCCAGGCTGTCCTTGATTTATTTATTCTCGTTGGATTTTTGGGTCAAAAGTTTGATTTTTGGAGTCTGACAATTCTGCCTGTTTATCTTATTATTCCCTTAATTTTTTGGTTCAGAAATAGTCGCCAAGGTTTGGTTCTGTAGGAATAATCACAAACTATTTATATTCTAAACATAAAATCCCCGAGCCATTTGGCTCACCCCTTCACAAAGGGGTAACATGTTTTTACTTCTGGCATTTGGTACAAAAAACCGTAGTTCGAGCTCCGATTACACACGATTCCAGGACCGAATTACAAATAAAACAGTTCTTACCCTTGCGTCCATAGACATTATGGAACTTGGCATAACTCCCGCGACTTCCATCTGCTAGTAGATAGTTAGCAATACTAGAGCCACCTTCATCAATTGCCTTGGCGATAATTTTTTTTATGGAATTGTAGACTTTGGCAATCTCCTTAGAACTCAAAGAATTGGCAATTCTGGTTGGCATAACCCCAGCCTCAAAGCAAACTTCATCGCAATAAATATTCCCCAGTCCGACAACAACTGTCTGATCCAAGAATAATTTTTTGATTACAGTTTTTTTATTTTTTAGGCTTTGTCCAAAGTAATCTAGATCAAATTCATCATCCAACGGCTCTAATCCAAGCTTCTCGAAGTGTCCAGTGGCTTCGATCTCCTCAATCGATTGGTAGAATAACACATATCCGAATTGCCTGACATCGTTGTAATATAGAACGCCATTGTCGAGCTCCCAGATTATATAAGTATGCTTGTTAGGTAGGTTAATCTCAGATTCCTGAATCGGATGCCCGCCTTGTACAAAGTTCTTGGAATGGGTAAGATTACGAAATGTGGTTATTTCAAAGTTCTTGATTTCTTTGGCATAGTCGTTGACTTCCCAGCTTTCATCAATGTTTTGTGCCAAGTTCTCACCCGAATTCTCACCCGAATCTTCTCCAACAAAAACTAACTGTCCTGTCATTTTGAGATGTACTAATAGACAATTTCCACTTTCTAATTCAATAATAATATTTTTGGCTCTTCGATTTAGTCCAATGATTTTTTGGTTAATAAGAACACTTTCGAATTCCTTGACTTTGGATGGATTTGGCTGGCGAGTTGTGCCACTACTAGAAACAATTTTGGCACGCTTTACAACGACTTTATTAATTCTAGATCCTATGAGTACAGGCTCGAGACTACGACGCAATGATTCTACTTCTGGTAATTCTGGCATATATTAATAGTCTAAACAAAAAATCCCTGATGGGCAAGTTTTAGTTACAGTTGCGGTTCGAATTTGTTTAATCCCAAGGATTATCTAAAGTATCAAGTTCAGCTCTATTGGTTGGCAATAATTCTTGTGAAATTGCTGTTTTATCTTCAAATTTAATTTCGTTAATAATAGCTTGCCTTGATTCCAAAAAAGTCTCTATTAATATTTTGTTATTTGGCAAAGCTTCCTGCAGTGATTTTAGAATTGTTTCTAATTCAAATGAAAGCATTAAGGTTTGACCTTGAATAAACTTACTCAAACTTGCTACTAACTCCCTATTTTCTACAGAGTCGGCATGTGTTCGCAGTATTTTATCAAGTCGATCAACTATAATAAAGTATTTTTCTTTTTCTTGTTCAAAACTGGTTTGAGACCCTGCTTCAATAGACATAAAATTAGTTATTTACTAATTTAATTATACCTTAAGATTAGCTTTTTGTAAAATTTATTGTTTTGGATTTGACCTAAAGTATATAAAAGTTCAAAATTATAGAATAACAATCTGACAAAATTATGCTTCTCACACATCAGCAGTACCTAGAATTAATAACCAAAGTCAATACTTTTCGCAACGAAATTCATCTTTTTAATAGTGATAATATCTCCGAAGAAGCTCTCGATAATCTTAAGGAACAAATTACCATTTTTGAAAAAAACAATCCTGACAAAATTAGCCCTAATTCGCCTAATTATACAATCGCTGGAGGTGTTAACGAAGGATTTTCGAAGGTCAATCATATCAAGAGAATGTTAAGCCTGAACGATATATTCAACGAGCAGGAATTGCTAGCCTGGCAAACTCGCTGGCAAGATTATGCAACCAAAAATGGAATTGACTTTAATGAAGTTCAAAAGTATATATGTGAGCCCAAAATTGACGGATTAGCGTTATCGTTAATCTACGAGAATGGAGAACTGTCCAAGGCTGTAACTCGTGGAGATGGCTGGATCGGAGAAGATGTTACCAATAATATTCGCCAAATTACAAGCATTCCAAAATCTATAAAAGACGAAAGAAAGTTAGAAGTTCGAGGTGAGATTTTTATGACCAAGAGTGACTTTGATGAATTGAATTATAAGATCAAAAACGAGCAATTAATGGGCAAAATGGGCAAAACAGGAGTAGATGCAGTTTTCGCCAATCCCCGCAATGTTGCTAGTGGTACAATTCGCCAGCTCGATTCTAGTGTTGTGGCAGATCGCAAGCTTAGTTTTATCGCTTATTATCTGGATGTGTTAGGTTAAGGCAAATCGTTCAACTCAGGATTAACTCTAAAATCAACTCTAAAATACTCATTCGGAAAAGCTTCTTGAAATATTTTCTTGGTTTTTAGTTGATCAGTATCTTTAATATAAAGCATACCAGACATACCAATATAATCTGAAAGAGAATTACTCAAAAATACATAATCTCCTCTATTATCTTTTTTAATACGCCCACCACCAATAATTTTTGGAATTGTATCGTCTAATACTTTTATCCCTAACTCAAAACCTTTTTTAAGACTCAAAATATTATTTACGATATTTGATATACCTTCAATTCCATAAAAATGAAAAATATTTTCTAAATATAAAAACGAATAAAGACCTGTATGATTAAATTTATCACAAAAAACTAAAGTTTGAGAATTAGTCGGGTCTAAAAGTAAAATATATCGATTATCGCTACCTAATTCTGTAAATTTACTTGTAAAAATTGGAGTTTTGGTATTTTTTATATGATCTATTGCCATTTTTTTACCTAATTTTTCAAGCTCGAGAGGACTGGAGTATTGACCATGCCTAAATGTAATATAATTAGGACCATCATAAAGTGGGTACAACATACTTTGATTTGTTGCAAAGTAATAATCTAGTATATTTTGTAAGGTAATATCATTATTATTTTTTGTTCCACGTTTCAAACCTTTTATTAGCTCTAATAATTCTGGATGATTGACTAATTGTTCTTCAATAGTTGGGTTTTGACCTTCTCTGATTGCTGATGAATCTGACATAAAAATAAATAAAATAATTAGTTATAAACTACTCAATTGTATTAGACTTTGTGAGCTTTGTCAAGAGATAATTTTCAAACCCTAACACATTTTTGACAAGCTATGCAAAAATTATCTAAACTTAAGCATCTGCTTCACAATCTTTTACTCCAAAACTTTGTATCACCGTTCTTGAACTCTATAAAAGACAAAAGAAAACTAGAAGTTCGAGGTGAGATTTTTATGACCAAGAGCGACTTTGATGAATTGAATCATAAGATCAAAAACGGACAATTAATGGGCAAAATGGGCAAAACAGGAATAGACTCAGTATTCGCCAATCCTCGTAATGTTGCTAGTGGTACAATTCGCCAGCTCGATTCTAGTGTTGTGGCAGATCGCAAGCTTAGTTTTATCGCTTATTATCTGGATATTTTGGAGTGATATTGGTAAGGTGAGACAAAAAAGTATTTGACAAAAATAGTGACATAAAGTAGCCTATAAGTAGTATATTAATTAACCAAATTATTTTTATGAATACAATTATTAGAATCAAAGAAAACGAAAACCTAGTTGAGATGTTCGATCTTCTTCAGGGTTCAATCTACTGCGGACTAGACAAAACTGAGATTATTAGAGCTCTAATTGCCGAAAAAGTTTGGAGCGTCAAAAACCAAATGGCAACAAATAATATTAGTTCAACTTCATTATCTCCCAAAACCAAACAAAAAGTAATCAAGGCGTTACAAAGCCACAAAGATGGAAAATCTATCAAAGTTAAATCAACTGAGATTGGAGCTTTTTTGGATAAAATATCTAATTGATTATGAATCAAGATATTGTTTTTGAACTGGAACTCACGCCAGAATTTATCAAAGATTACCAAAAATTAGTTAAAAAAAATAAACTGCTAGTTAAATTTTTTGAAAAAGCCTTGGTACTATTAACCCAAAATCCCAAACATAATTCTCTACGCTCTCATAAGGTCGATACAATTGATAATTTCGACGTATGGAGTAGTTCTGTTACTGGAGATATTAGAATTATCTGGACATATGGTCAAAATCAAAAAATGGTGATTGTTCTTCTAGAATCTGGAACACACTCAGGAGCGAACAAAGTTTATAAATAATCTGAGTTGAATTAAAGCTATTATACTCATTCTCATATCAACTTGCAATTTTAGAAGAATTATAAATTGGTTCTCCCTTGATAAAGTGAGAAGTGGGTTCGGGTTTCCCGAACTAAGTATTCGCCACGATGGGAGATGTCCGACGGACAGAGGGATTTAATTATGCAAGTTGGGTTGAGTTTTAGTATAATCTTGACAAAATAACCTTAGTAAAGGACAATTAAGATAATACATTTTTTACAAATACAAATAATTTTTATGCATACAATTGGAGTTTTTTTTGGATCTCGTTCTCCCGAACATGATATTAGTATTCTCACCGCGATGTTGGTGATTAGCAATCTATACAATGTGAATTACAATGTGGTTCCTATCTATATTACCCGCGAAGGCGAATGGCTAACCCGCAGAGATTTTGATACGGTTAGTACTTTTGAGGATATGGATTCCTTGAACGCTAATACTTGTACGACTTTGATCCTAGATCTACACAAAAGCAAGGGCAAAATGGTTCTCAAAGAAAACAAAACCTTTGGTAAGGAGATTGTTATTGACGTGGCTTTTCCGTGTTTTCATGGTCTGAATGGCGAAGATGGGACAATTCAAGGTTGGTTCGAACTTCTCAATATGCCATATGTTGGTTGCGACGTGGCCAGCAGTTCTGTTGCGATGAACAAGGTTTTGACGAAAAGAATTATGGTTAGTGGTGGAATCCCAACCCCCAAGTTCGTAGAATTCTCCAAGTTCAACTACGAAAACTACCGCGAACAAGCTCTAAGCGAAATCAAAGAATCCTTGCAACTTCCAGTCTTTGTTAAGCCTCCGCACCTCGGTTCATCTATCGGAATCTCAATGGTCAAAAACTGGGATGAACTAGAATCTAATATTGATTTAGCACTATATTATGACAACCAAGTTCTAATCGAGGAAGGTGTGAGTAATATGATGGATGTAACATGCTGTGTGATCGGTAACGACGACACTATTGCTTCTCAACTCCAAGCTTCTAATTATTCTGACGGATTCTTCTCATACGAAGACAAATACCTCAATAACGGCGGTGCACAAACTGGTGAAGATCGCCAAAACCTAATAATTCCAGCTCCACTCAGTGACAAAATCACTAATTATATCACAGCAACTGCCAAGGAAGTTTACCGTGTTCTGGGTTGTAGCGGAATTGCCAGAATTGACTTTTTAGTGAATAAGGAGACCAATCAATTCTATGTTAACGAGGTCAACACACTTCCTGGGACTATCTACTCTCATCTCTGGAAAGAATCTGGAATTCCAACCCGCGAATTAGTAGTCAAGCTC
Organism: bacterium; assembly: GCA_043765655.1. Lineage (GTDB taxonomy): Bacteria > Patescibacteriota > JACMRA01 > JACMRA01 > JACMRA01 > JAYTWQ01. The sequence goes on along the minus strand of JAYUIW010000051.1, from coordinate 495 downwards.
ATCGGATACGCTCTAGATAAGTACAAAGCTAAGCAAGAAATCAACACAATCTTCGTGTCCAATGTTATAACTAATGTTAATTCTATTAAGCTCGGCAATAAACTAAGCGGAGGTGGAAATTAGTATTACTCTCCAAAAACTAACTATTCTTTAGTTCAACTATTACTATTCCTTCAGATTTCTTAGATTCTATTAGTCCGACATGGAAGTAAACACAGCTTACGATTAATAGTGTATTTATAAGAGTCTAAAAATAAAACATTTTACCTTTATGTATTTCAGAACTAGATAATCTTTTAGAATTTGTAAGTCTTTCTTTTTGTCTAACTCTTCGCTCAATATTTAGAAGGTAAATTCTTATTAACCTTGAAAGTAAAAAATGGTATTTGTGTTTTGTTTTCGGCATTGCTAACCTCTAATAGTTTTGTCATAATTTAACACATGAGTATTAATTGTCCAAAATGTAATTCAAATAACTTTTTTAAGAATGGTATT
>JAYUIW010000050.1:0-6513 GCA_043765655.1 bacterium | reverse complement strand
AGTGTAGGTGCACGGTTGAGCAGTACGTATTTGTCCTTGATAACTTCATCGAGAATATCGAATACAATTGGTTTTTTTTCTTCGATTAGACGACGAGCTGAGTGAACGTTAAAACATTGAAATTCCTCAGGAATCAGACCTTGTTCGGACTTGGTGATAATTCTACCAACCATGAATGGCTTGAACAGTTCTAAGGCGATTTGCTTTGGCATTCCACATTGATCTAGGTTCAAAGATGGACCAACGATAATTACCGAACGACCAGAATAATCTACACGCTTTCCAAGAAGATTCTGACGGAAACGACCATTTTTTCCCTTTAAGACGTCAGTCAAGGACTTTAAGGCACGCTTGATTCCAGTAGACGCCATGACTTGCTTTCCACCACGAGCGGAATTGTCAATTAGGGCTTCGACCGCCTCTTGCAACATTCTTTTTTCGTTACGAAGGATAACTTCAGGAGCTGAAATCTGGATAAGTTTTCGTAGACGATTGTTACGGTTGATTAATCTTCGGTATAGTTCATTAAGATCAGAGGCCGCGAATCGACCACCATCTAATTGCAACATCGGACGAAGATCTGGCGGAATAACCATCAAAGCATTCAAAATCATCCATTCAGGCTTGGTACCATTACCAAGGAATTTGCGGATAAGACCCAATCTAGTTGCTAGTTTTTTCTTGGTTTGACCTTTGGTTTCTAAGATTCTCTGAGCGATTACCTTAGATTCTTCTTCTAGATCCATATCTCGCAGTAACTTCTGGATTGCTTCCGCTCCAATTCCAGCTGTGAATACAGACGAGAACTTAGAAGCTAACTCTTGGTAGGTAACTTCGTTAATGACATCTTTGTATTTGAGATCAGCGAGGTTTTGCTTGGTTAGTTCGGCGATTGATTGAACCTTGGCAATTGCTTCATCGCGTTTGACGACTAGAATTTCTTTTTGAGCATCGTAGCGAGCCTTGAATAGATCGTAGTCAAATCCTTCTTGGGTCTTAGATTTTTGGAAATCTTTGGTAATTGTGTCAACATCAGTTTCGAATTCCGCTTTGACATCTTTGATTCTTGATTCTACTTCTTTGTCGATTCTAGCTAGATAATCTAAACGAACTTCTTCTTTGACATCAATAACAACATAGGCACTAAAATATATAATCTTGCTAAGATCCGCAACTTTCATATCTAGAATTGTAGCAATCTTGGACGGGATAACACGTAGAAACCACGGATGTACACACGGCGAAGCTAGTGTAACATGACCCATACGTTCACGGCGAACGCTGGAATGAGTGACTTCTACACCACACTTGTCGCAGACAACTCCAGAATAACGATAACGCTTGTACTTGCCACAGGCACATTCCCAATCCTTTACAGGACCAAAAATAGCTTGACAAAACAAACCGTCCTTCTGAGGGAGACCAGTTCTGTAGTTGATTGTTTCGGAAGTTAAAACCTCTCCAAAACTCATTTCGGTCATATCGCTGGACGACATTAATGAGAGGGAGATTGAAGATACATTTTTTAGATTGGATGGTATAGCAATATAAGGCATAAGACTTATAAAAGCGTAAACTATAATTTAACTTTTGGCAAATTTTGTGTCCAGAATTAACGTTGATTATGGGTCAAAGGTAAGCTTGGTCTGAATTCTGACTTGACTTTATTGATTACATATTCTGCATCTTCTTCGGTAGTTACTACTGGTTTTATACCCACAAAAAAAGTTTTACTTAATATGGTTAGCCTTATTATTTCGTTCAAAGTCTCCTTAAAATCTGTCTTTTCAGACAAAAGAGAAGTAAAATTATTGAACACAGCCTTGTCCAAAAGATAATTCTGAGCAGTTTTACCATCTTTTATAACCATAGAAACGTAGCAATCAAGGTATTTTTTGAGTAATTTAACATTTCCTCCTCCAATTCCTTTGAGCGTCGAATCAAAGCAATCTTTGATAAAATTTTCCACCAAAACTCTTTTTTGTTCGTAGACTTTATGCTCTTTTTTTCCAGCGTCACAACAGGCTTTAGTATTGATTTGAACTTCAAAAGTCACCTCTTTCCCATTTACTAAAATAATAAATTCGATCTTAAAATCTGAATACCCTCCAGACTTAACACTTCGTCTAATATCGTAGTATTCTATATTTTTGTTGACTAGTAGAATTTGCAAAGATTTGATAATATCTTGGGCGACTTTGTCCTTATCAGTATATTCTTCGATAGAATTAAGCCTCATTCTTACTAGATCTAATATTTTAATTTCATTTGTAATTTTTTCGACAATTCTATGAAGGCTTTTGACTAATTGGGTGTTTTGTAATATTTTATCCAAAAATTCTTCTTTGTTGGAATTGAGGTACATTGTAACCAGTCTTTGAACATCCACTCCTTGCAAATCCAGATTCAGAATTTCCTCATTAATAATTGGGCTAATTTCATATTCTGCGGAGTTAAAATTACTAAGCAGTTCAAAATAAGATCGTATAATTTCTACAGCAATTTTTCTCGCATTTCTTTGCATTTCCATAGCTTGAGCCTCAGGTCTAAGTTTTGGTTTAGTAGTTTCTACTTGGTTTGGTTGAAGGTTTTGTTGAAGAGTTGGTCTCTCCAAAACTGTTTCTATTCTTGGCATATAATTTATTCTATTACTTTTATAATTTCGGGGATGATGTCTCCTGCTTTGCGGATGATGACCATTGAACCAACTTGAATCTTGGAATCGATGACTTCTCGGTAGTTGTGGAGCGTGGCTCTTCGTACTGTCGTTCCCATAAGTTCTACAGGTTCCAGTTCTGCCACGGGAGTGAGTTTGCCGGTACGACCTACTTGCCAAGTAATATCCACAACTCTTGTCACGACTTCGGTTGGATCGAATTTAACAGCGCACCAGCCTCTCGGAGTTTTACCAACGACACCTAATTCTTCCTTGAGAACGTTATTGTCTAACTTAACAACCAGCCCATCAATTGGATAATTCAACGAATCTCGCTTAGTAACCAATTCTTCTCGTAGACTCCAGATATCCTTAATGTCAACATCGTAGTCATTGAGTGGGTTGACGGTGAATCCTAGACTTTGGAGGATTTCTAACTCTTGCTTGTGAGTAGCGAACGAAGTTTTGGTTACTTTTTGTTCAATAATATTGTCAAAATCTAACATAAAAAAAATATTTCTATCAACTAAGTATATATCACATTTTGGTTTTGGTAAAGGTTTATGAATTTGTTGAGCTGATAATATTATCAATTCTAGTTTCTATTTCGTTCCAATCTAATATTGCCAAAATCTCGAATGGGCTAGGGGATTTTACTTTTCCGCTCAATGCTGTTCTTAGTGGCCAAAAATACGAACCAGCATCTTTGGAATTAGAGCTTAGCCATTGCTTGAGTTCAGCTTCCCATAACTCTGTATTTTTTTGGAGATTTTCTGGTAAGTTGTTTATATCACTTTCAAAAAGCTCAAGCCTTGAACTACTTAATTTTTCATAAATATTTTTTAGAACTGGTTTTAACTCTACTAAATTATTCAATGACTCCTCAAGAGTTATTTTTTTCCACTTGATAAGTTCCGGCTCAGGTTGCTCCCATTCTAGAATACAATCCGACTCCATTCCTAATTCACTTAGTGTTGTAATGCGATTCTTGTCCAGTGACCACGCCAAGTATTGGGCTTTGATTCTATCGGTTGGCTCTAATAACCCCAAATCACTGTTCTCACAAAATTCCTTCCAAATTGGGTAAGTTAGATAGCCATTAGTTGCCAAAACTTGCTCTAAATCAATCCATTCGTATACAAAGTCAACATCAGAATCAATTGAATGTAACTCTTTGAATTGTGTAGAATCGAATTCACAAAACCAAAATGACATAGTTTTGCCATTGTAATTAATGTTATCGCGAATATAATCTTTGGCAACAATATCAAAAGAAGTAATAAATTTTAGGTTTTTTGGATCTAGTTTTATGACACCTTTACTCTCTTCGTCAACTTCACGAATAACGCATTCTAATTCACTTTCACCCTCATCGATTCCACCACCAAGCATGTAATACATACCATCTTGTCCGAATTCAGTCGGAATATCACAGGTTAATATTTTGTTTAATTTGGTATCAATAAGATAAATATAAACCCCTTTTCTGAGCACGGTATCTGGAAATTTTCTTTTCAACTTAACATCAAAAGCTCTGTAGGCGAACTCTTCCAGGCTCATCATCTTAATATATTCGCGGTTGAACCAGTTGAGTTTTTCGAGGTTGAACCTGGCTGGCGACTTGGATAATTTGTCCAAAGAAAAATCAGAGGCAATGTTGTTAATAAGTGTCTGCAGTCTGGTTTGAATAGTGTTGTTGATTTGCATTTTGTTATGTAATAAAATTTTTGAGATATATTATAAAATTGATATTAAAATTATGCAAGATTATCTTAGAATCGTCAAAGTTTTGGGATGACAAATAAAAAGGTAAGGCTGGTTATTCAAGATAATATAAGAAAATTAAAACTAGTTTGTAAAAAGAAAAAAATGTCAAGACCTCAAAAAAATTACTATTGTGTAAAAGAAAAATCAAATGTAAAATTCTAAGATTGTAAAATATCATATTCACATAACAATGCTCCACAAAATACACAAAATTAACCGATATTATTTTATTATTTCACTTTTAGTTCTAGCCTTTGGGATTAATTCAATTTCACCTTATCTTATTGACAAAATTGAACATTTGCCATCTCCAGAATCCTTTATTGGACTGTCTTTTTGGTGTACTAGTTTGATTCTTGGTTTTGGGTGGTTGGCCGCCAAGTTCACCCACGGAACGATTATTCCGTCCTTTGTACTGCAGATTATTGTGAGTATATTCCTACACGATGCACTTTCGCCGTTGGCATCACAGCCAACATTAATTGCGATTGTGTGTACCGCTTTAGCGGCTCTAATTCTCAAGGGTGGAGGCGACGAAATCGACCAAAAAGAATTCATCAAAATCGCAGTTCCAACGATTACTTTGGCGGTTGTAGGCTATCTAGTGACTTTCTTTGTGTCTTTGTTCATATTCAATCTGATTGGATTAGACTTAACACTAGCAACTGTACTTTCGGCGATTATTGGTTCTACGGATCCAGCGGCTTTGATCCCAACTCTCAAGAACGTAGTCTTCAAAAAAGAAAATCAAAAATTAGTGGACATCTCGATTGCGGAATCGGCTATTAATGATGCGGTTGGTGCCGTGTTCACAGGGGCAGTTCTATTAATTATCGCGACTAATAATAAGGTAGAATCTATTAGTTTTTTGACCAAAGAAATATTCGCTCAGGAGAACTTGATGCATCTTGGAGGGCAGATTCTATTTGGCTGTATTGCGGGATTTGTAGGTTTTTTGGTAATGTTCTTATACCAAAAACTAAAGTCTCTAAATTCGGAAAAGTCAGTTGATTTTGCGGTGATTTTGGTGTCTCCGATTATATCTTTCTTAATTGCAATCTTGTTACATGGGAATGGTTTTTTGGCAGCTTTTTTGACAGGATTACTAGCTAATTACAATCACAATGCCAAGATTTTTGACAAGACACTGCACGCCATGGAAGTCAATCTCGAGAGTATTGCCAAGCCTGTAATTTTTATGATGGTTGGACCTCTGGTTAGCTTCGGAGATCTGGCCGATAATGCCAAAATGGGAATTATTCTATCGCTTGTATTTATCCTAATTATTCGTCCAGTTGCAGTTTTTGTGTCAACGATCTTCACCAACCTAACCACCAAACAAAAATTATTCTTGTGTAGCGTGCGTGAAACTGGGGTAATTCCTATTGTTCTAGCGGTAATCACCGTCAAGCAACTACCTCAACTAGCTCCAGTGTTACCTTTGACAGCCTGGACTGTGTTGATAACTTTAGTGCTACTACCAGCTTTGACGCCGATGTGGTCGGATTATCTTGGGCTAACCGATAAGAAGGAATAAAGTTATAGTAATTTAACTATTTATCTTCTAATATAAAATCCTCGAGCCATTCGGCTCACCCCTTTAAGAAGGGGTAACTAGTTTGGGGCTTCATTAGTAGAATGAGTATAAGATATTTTTTTTACTGCTAGCTTCGAAGGTTGGTACCCTTGCGAAGATGGTCAAGATTAATCCAGAACAGTCCGAGAGCAACAATGATACAAAAGCCAAAACTTCCCAAAACATTGAATTCATTAACTCCGTAGAATCCATATCGGAAGCCATCGATGAGATATACTAGCGGATTAAACTGCGAAAGCCACTGCCAAATCGGGTAAGATTGACCGTTAATGATAACGCTTGGTAAGGTTTTAATAGGATAAAAAACACCGCCAAGGTAAGTCATCGGAACTAGTACAAAAGTTGGAATAATACTTATGTCATCAAAGCTTTTGGCGAAGAGTGCGTTGTAGAATCCCAGAAGTGAGAAGATTACCGATGCCAAAAAACCAAAGGCAATCAGAATCCACCAGTAACTTATCAACCACTGAGCTCCAAAGAGAATTGCGGTAAT
>JAYUIW010000049.1:0-6545 GCA_043765655.1 bacterium | reverse complement strand
CCAGATTTTACAAAAGTTGAATCCCAAAGTAAGATTAATAGTAAAATTAGAAATAGAGTTTTTAGTGAGATTTAGTAATTTTTGTTTAATATTTTTTTATGTTCAAAATTGCCCTTATAGGAAGTATGTCAGTTGGTAAGACAACATTGTTCCAACTTTTGTCTCAAAGTCCTAAGTTCAAAGATTTTTCATTCCTTGACGAAACCGCAATGGCAATTATTCGAAGTGGTGGAATTCATCCTGTGGATATGGACGATCTTGGTCGTCAAAACTTCCAGCTCAAAGTCTATGAAGCTCAAGTCAATAACGAAAAAAACGCCATTAAAAACAATCAATCCTTCATAACTGACCGAAGTATTCTCGATGGATTAGCCTATTCTTGGGAGTTCGATAACTTTCAGACGATGTTCGAATTAACACGGCAACATCTAGAATTCACACAGTATACTCATATTTTTTATTTGCCGATTGAGTTTGGCTTTGACAATAGCGATAGAAGCGTAGAAGATCAAAACTTCCAAAAACTAATTGATACTAGATTGTTGGGGATTGTGCAGACTTTGGACCAAAAAATTATTCCCCTGAAGGGAAATAGTCTGGAGCGGTGTGAGCAGATTGTGAAAAGTATCTTCGGATAAAATATACCTACCAAAAATTCTTTAAAATAAAGAGATTGACCTATTTTTTGGAATATATTTGGTAAAATCTGAAAGTAATGTTAGTAAATAATGTGAAATATATTGACACAAAATACCAAAATTAGTCACATTAAAAAATATATTGTTTGACAAAATAGTACATTCTAAATCATACTTTAATAATATGGCACTTGGCAAATCACTCGGCAATATTCTTGGAGACTATTTTGGCGACACTAACGGCTCCTTGCATCTAATGGATGGCGACAAACTCAGCGATATCGAAATAAATAAAATAAAAATTACAGAGAACCAAACCCGCGAATTTTTTGACGATGAAAAGATTCAATCTTTGGCGAACAGCATCAAAGAAGTTGGTCTAATCAATCCTGTTACAGTTATCCAAAAAGAAGATGAATTCATAATTATCTCTGGTGAAAGGCGTTTTTTGGCGTACAAATCTCTGGGCAAAACTTCAATTCCTGCAATTATTAAAGACCCAAAAAATCTAAGCAAAGAAAAGCAGGCGATGATTACGGCGATGGAGAATTTGTTCCGTGAAGATCTGAGTCCTCTAGAGCAAGCCAAAACCTATTCAATGATAATGAAAATTAATAAACTTAATGAGAATGAACTTGCAGAAAAATTAGGCTTCTCTAGTCAATATGTTCGTAATTATCTAAGACTTCTAACTACTTCCAAAAAAGTCCAAGACGCTCTGTTGGAAAAAAAACTTACTGAAGGTCAAGCTCGTCATTTAGTGTCTTTGGCACCCAAAGATCAAGACGAAATACTAATCAAAATAATCGAAAAAGAACTAACAGTCAAACAAATCGAGAAGTTAATAATGGAACTCAACGTTAAGCCAAAAGTCTATAATAAGACCGAATCTTATATTATTCCTGACAAAATTAACAAACAGCTTAACACTTTTTTGAAGGTGTTACCAAATGCAAAAGTGGAATATTATGGAACAGAAGAAAAAGGTCGAATGACCTTAAAATGGGGGAACTAGGAACTAATTCTCAATCCATCCTACAAAGTTGGCACTACTGTAGGAATTATAACCTCCTCCATAATTATTATCCTGAGAGAGATTTAATTTTAGGTTTTGATCGCTAGGAATATCAACAAGAGCAGGATAATTAGAGTTGCCGCCACTTAGAACTGCACTAATAGAAGTATTCTTAGAATTATAATTAGGATTGAATATTAAGCCATCAGTTGAAGTGGGATTAGAATTAAGATTTAACTTTTGAGCCTCTTCAAAAGAAATTTCCTTGGAATTATTGGCTTGAACATTGTGAATTAGTAATTTTGGACTTTTTGGACCTTCCCCATAATTTTGACAATATTTCGTTATATCTTTGCTAATACTATTGTTGCCGTTGGGAATAATTGAGGATGAACTAGAAAACTCTTGGCAATCTTTGACTAATTTTTTGTTTTTGATAGTATAATCAAAATTCATGTAATTAGTATAAAGAAAATTGTACTTAGGTTGAAGTTTTTTGGTAGGTTGCACAAATGTCAGGATACCAATAAAAGTAGCCAAAATTATTGTGGACAGTAATAAAATAACAAAATGTTGTTTGGGCATATTTTTGAATTAATCGAACCCCTGTAGTAACAAGGGTAAAGTAGCTTAGATAATAGGAATCTCTTGGTTGTACTTGGCAATATTAGCCACATAAAAATAATGACAGACTAACATCACAAGACTTGGAATAATCCAGACTGTGTTGAATAGGATTTCTTTTTGGATACTTCTAGCGTCACTAGCTGTAATTACCGTAATAATCAAGTTCATGACTGTATAGAATAGATAATATACAGTTCCCAAAAAAGCCAGAAGTGCAACTGTCCCAATTTTTTTGGTTTTTTCTACTTTATTACCAACAGAAATCATTACTCCGACCATAACAATACCGACTATTACAGTAATCCAGTTAAGAATTATTCTAAAAATATCTTGAGATGCAATATCTTTGTCAGAACTATATAATGTATAATAAAGTGCCATGGTTTGGCTGACATTAATGAAAGTCCATGCACAAACCCAAATAATTGTGATTACTCTAAAAAAAGACTCATAGCCTTTGGAAAAATTTTCGAACATAATTAATAAAAAATTGTTTATTTTTGATACTTTTTTATAATACTTGTTTTTGAATATTTATGTCAAATGTTTTTATTTAATTTACTGATTTCAATTATGACATACAATTATGATGCGCTAAGATAAATATAATATTTTTGATTTTTGGTTATTAATAATATTGTCGTTACTATCCCAAAATTAAGCTATTAGAAAGCCATTACACTGTGGTTCAAAGTTGAATTGAAGATTAATTATAGGATTATGAGGTTGACAAAAGCTTAATATTAAGCAATTATTAGTACTGAGGCTGAAGTAGTAGCTAGTAGTGTACCTATTACTTCAAAAAAATACATTATCAATATATTATAACATTTATTTTACCCAATGCCAAGACGAAAACGAGTCCTAAAAAGACCAGCAATCTTACCTGACAAAGCTTTTAATAGCGAACTTGTCTCAAGATTAATTAACCGTGTTATGTGGGACGGCAAAAAAACCACCGCCACCAAAATCGTAACAACTGCGATTACAGACGCAGCAGCAGCTAACAATACAGATCCTAATAATCTTATTGAGATTGTTGTAACTAACGTCAAGCCACAAGTTGAAGTCAAGTCAATGCGTGTTGGTGGAGCTAATTACCAAGTTCCAATCGAACCATATCCAGCTAGAGCTCTTAGATTAGGTCTTACTTGGATTGTCGACGCCGCTCGCAAGATCAAAGGCAAACCAATGGCAACCAAGCTAACTGATATTCTTTCTCAATCTTATAATGGAGAAGGTCCAGCAGTAGCCAAGAAGAACACCGTTCACCAGACAGCGGCAGGTAACAAAGCCTTTGCTCATTTTGCATCTCGTGCCAAAAAAAGATAGTTCAGAGATAGTTCTATAAACTTCTTTGACCAAATATTAATTCCACCTAAAATTGCTAGGTGGTTTTTTTATTTTCCAAATAGATTCATTCATACCTTGTTCATATTGCTTTAGCTCTTCCAAAACCCTGAAATTATTACTGTGTCTAAGTTTTAGATTATCAATATTGGGTTATAAAAAATTGATTAAGTGTATTTGTAGAATCAAAAATATTTCCTTATATAGGTTTTTTGTTATTATTACCCTCATTAATACAGCCATTAGAATTAACATATACTCATTCCACTATTTGTCTTCCAATATAAAATCTCCGAGCCACTGGGCTCACCCCTCTAGCATATGTGTCAGCGTATCAAGTACGACTGTACCAAGTATGTTCAAAAAGGGATAGCTAGTTAGAATGTCTTTAGTAAAATAGGTACATATCGAGTTTCCTTCAAGTTTTGTTCGAAACGTAGAATTTATGATTTTATTTTTTGTAACAACTGCGGATCATTTGGAATTGCTTTTGGAGGAGAGAGCTAGAACCAAGCTCAGACTCAATCTTGAGTACCGAATGCATTATCGTAGCGTGGTTTTTACCGAAGATTTTGCCGATGGCAGAGTATGTGTATAAAAGATCGTTTTTCATCAAGTACATTGTCATCTGACGAGCTGTTAGAGTCTCACGGTCACGACTAGTAGAAGTTATGACTTCTTTTTTGACACGGAGAACATCGGCGACTACTTCAAAGAGTTGGTCTGAACTAATAACATTACGATTCAAGTCAATTTTGACAAGGCTGGTATGATTGTAACCAAGTAGAATCTCATTGAGATCATCATTGTCGAATTCTCTGCCAGGAAGTAATTCAATTCGAGCCTTAATTCTGTTGATCACACCTTCAATATCACGGAAATTCGTGTCAACTCTAGTGGCAAGTTCAGTTATGAACTCTAGTGGCAAATGTATACATAGTTGGTCAAGCTTGTACTTTACAACTGCAATTCTATCTTCGAAGTTAGGTTTGTTAATATCTACTACTAGTCCCCACTCGAACCTGGACACCAATCTAGACTCGATTCCCGCCATTGATTTGGGATTGCGATCGGACGCGAAGACGATTTGTTTGTTATTTTGATGTAGGAGATTAAAAATGTGGAATAAAGCTTCCTGGGTTCCTTCTTTGCCAGAGACGAACTGAATATCATCTACAAGTAACAAGTCAATATCTTGATAAAAAGCATTGAATTCACTCATTCTGCGACTAGTAACACAACTTATAAAGTGGTTAATAAAACCTTCGGTTGTCAGGTACTTGACATTAAAGCTCGGATGAAGTTCTAGAGTTCTGTGCCCGATTGCGTTGAGAATATGAGTTTTGCCAAGGCCAACTGGAGAGTGAATAAAGACAGGATTGTATTGTTTGCCAGGGTTTTCACAGATTGTTTTGGCGACGGACACGACTAATTGACTGCAATCAGTAACCACAAAGTTCTCAAAGGTATACTTGGAATTAAGATTATGCAGGTTTTTTTTGAGTTTGGGAAGATGGATAAGTTCGACATTCGCCAAGGTATTACCGATAGAATTATTGTCAAAATTAAAGTCCAGATTGTTGGTTTGGTTGCCCGATAAATTGCCAAAGGATTTGTTGCGGGATTTTCTTTCGATGTTTTCGGATTTGGAAGGTTTTTTGGTTTTGTCAGTCGAAGTTTTGTCAGTCGAGGTTTCAGTTTTTTTGATTTTGGTGGAATTCTGAAGACTAAAGGTAATCGTGGTAGCTCGTGGATAGAATTTTTGAATTGATGTCAGGAGAATGTCGTGGTATTTTGTCTCGAGGTAATTTTGGGTGAATTTATTGTTGACTTTGAGCTCGATTATGGCTCCCAGATTAGTGATTGAGCCGAGTTCCAGATTAACGAACCATGCCCCAAAATGACTACTAGAAACAGTTCGTTCTAAGTCTTGGAGAATCATTGGCCAGTACTTTTGGTTCGTCATCATAACAAGTATTAATTATACTAAGAGAACGTCCGCTTGTCAAAGCCTAGTCGTTGGTTGGAGTGGATTCAATTGACACAATATGTAGTATGGAATTAACAAAACACAACCAAAAACTCACATTATATTGGGATTAACAATAGACTTAAAAACCAAAAAAATCTTAACTAGCCAAAGCCAAAAATAGAAGTATGAGGAAAATTGGAAGTTAAAATCTATAACAAAAAACTTCCTGATTAGAGGAAGAGTTGATTTAGATTGAAGATGGTGTTAGTTCCCAGTCTTCATTATTTCTTTGGTTTACTTTTTTATCGCTTTCTATATATCGACCATCTTTGGTTTTGTGCCATTTTTCAACAATTGTATATTTTTTATCGACTAAAAGGCTTTTATCTATATTTATCGCAGGAAAATCATTAAATTTTGTTAAATCTTTTTCGTCTTCAAAAATTCTATAATAATCATCACTGTTGATACAGTTTTCTAAGTAAAGTATAAGTAAATTATCAAGTACAATACTTTTAATTGTTTCAAAGCTTAAATTTACATCTTTAAAATATTTTATTTGTTTTACTGTGTTTGGATAGTTTTTAATTAATTTTAATGTTATTTGATTGGTATCTTGAGGTGCACATGTCAGACAATCAAAAATAGGCTTCCTAAGTAGCTTATTCTCTTTATTATATCTTTTAGAATTAACAATAATTGATAGATGTGATAATAAAAAAGTTGAACCCCAAATTATTTTTAAGATATCTACAAAGTTAATTTCTAATGGTTTACTTATTTCTTTTTGGGCTATTAATTCTGACATAGTTTAGTTAATTTTAAGCTTTAAAATGTTAAATTATGGTGCCCAAGGAGGGACTCGAACCCTCACACCCGAAAGCGCTAGCTCCTAAGGCTAGTGTGTCTACCATTTCACCACCTGGGCATTTTGTTTATTTGA
>JAYUIW010000048.1:0-6620 GCA_043765655.1 bacterium | reverse complement strand
CGATTAGGGAATAAGGAACCTACAAAATTCTTGACTTTACTCTCTTCTGCTAATTGATAAAAAGTCAAAGCCACCAAAGCAAGCGTTGAAAGCAAGGCATCTAAGAGCGTTTTGCCAAAATTAATAACAGTTCCAGCAGCGTTGCCTGCGACATCAGATCCTTGAGTGTTTTTGCCAATAAAACTACTAATATCCTTCTGATTAATCGGAATATCAATACCGTATTCGGATTTTAATTTGCCTGTATTCTTGGTTAATTCTCCCACAAAACTTCCAAATTCGTTAACTAGGGGTGTAATTCCAAAGTATAACATTGTTCCAAAAAATCCAACAAATCCAAAAATAACCAAAAAATTAGCTAGGGTTTGTGGTAACTTTTTATTTTGCAAAGCTTTAGAAATTGGACGAATTGCAGATGTGAGAATAACGCTGACAAAGACAATTATGATTATATTAGTCAAATGTGTAAGAAGCCAAACGAAAGCAACTGCAAGCATTATTTTAAGTATGGTGTAGACACTAATGTCAATTTTGTAGTTTGTTGTCATGTAGTTATTTTTATTTTGTCTAGCTTGGATACTAAAATTATGTAAGAATATTTTTAACTCGTCAATTCTAACGCATTAATTACTACCAAGATTACTTTTAAAAAAATTAATATAGACATTATTGTATTAACCAAAACTTATTCGACAAAAAATCCGTTGAGTGATCCATCTTGTTGACCTTGAACTCTAATTCTACCTAATTCGAACGGGTTGGTAAAATCTGTAATATAATTGGTCTGCGGTACTACAGTTGTTGCGAACTGATATCCTACACGCTTTGCGATATCATGAACCTGAGTATTGTGAAAACCAAAAGGATAAACAAGATGGCTAACTTTGATTCCTAGTTTTTGCTCAAGAATTTTTTTACTTTCGCTTAACTCGAATTCTAATTGACCAGTATTGAGCCGTTCTTGAATTGCGAAGGTAGAACAAGATGTATGGTCATTATTATCAACAGGAGATCCTAAAAATTGTCCGATATTCTCTGTATCTTTGATGGCTAGAGTGCAATGACTAACAGTGTGAGAACTAACACTCATTCCTGAATTCAACATCGACTTCAAATTTTGCCATGAAATATACTCTCCAGCTTCAACCTTAGACGTTACAATTGCAAAATCTCCTACCATTGAATATTTTAGAAGTAGCGGAAAGGCGTTATCATAATTATCTTTGTATCCATCGTCAAAAGTTAACATTACAGGGTTGTTGGGTAATTCGAATTCGCCATCAAGATATTGTTGAAGTTGAAAAGAATTAATAGTGTTGTATTTTTGAGTTTGGAGGTATTGTAATTGTTGTTCAAAAACTTTTGGACTAACTCGCAGACCTTTAGCAGTCGTGTCCTTGGCAAGAAAATCAGGAACAGTATCAATATGATGATACATTAATATTGGTAAAATAATTTTGAGCGGAACTAAAGATTTATTTATTTTAGGTTTACTCGATGAGTTATTTATCTCAAAAATCTTCGAAATTACATTTGGTTGATTTTGATTTTTGGTAAAAGATTGTGTTGAATAGTCAACGGTTGAGATTGTTGGACGTGGATCTTTATCTGAGTTTAAGGCTCTCCAAAAAAAACTCCCTCCAAAAAAAACTCCACTTATAGTTAAAGTGGTTAGTATTAATCTAAAAAATAATTTTGACATTTTTGACATTATATTTCACATTAATTGTAATTTAACAATTTTTATACGCTTGAACGAATACGAATTTTCAATATGAGTTTTGAATCGCTTATAAATAATTTTGACCAAAAATTAGCGTTCGGTACGCTTATGAAATGTATTTAGTTCAAATCTTTTTGAAAGTTCTTGAGAATTGGATTGATTTTTTGGAACCAGGAATATGGGAATAATGCCAGCAGGCTACAAGCAAAATATCCAAAAGGAAGTGTTGGGGAATTGTCTACGTTGTTAATCTCGAGATAAGTCTTGGTAACTTTGACATGGTGTTCGCCGTGATTGCCGAATCCTAGCACCAAGTATTCCGTGACCAAGGAGTTGGTTTGCCAGCTGTGACAACAGTCAATCTTGTCGGTTACATCACGAGTTAGAGCGTAGTGTTGAGAATATACAATTGCAGCGTGGAAGATTTTGGCAATAAGAACAGTCAAGAGAAACCCAAAAAAGGCAACTTGTCCACAAATTACTAACACAAAAACCAAAAACCAAAAGTACAAAAAAGCGTAGCGAATAACTAGGTTTTGGAAAGAGTAAGGTGGTAGATTTTTTTTGGTAAAGCGTTCGGTCTCGATCTTGAAAGCTTCTACATATTCGCCAATTATATTATTATTCCAAAAGTAATTCCAAAAACCTTGGTTGAGTTTGGCGGTAGAATTGTCGATACTAGTTGCCACTAATCGGTGATGAGCCTGAATATGTTCTACACTATTATGAGCGTAACCAATTACGAATAACATTGCTGTGCCTAGTTTTTTTTGCCATTTGACATTGCGGTGGATTAGCTCATGAGCGATTGCAGAGATTCCAAGGCCCAGCGACAAGCCAGTCATCAAGATCAAAACCATTAAGCTAACAAAATCGCCAAGATTCACAATTCTCAAGATTTTAAAACTACTAAGATTGAACAAAAAACTAAGAACGAGGCTAAAGTGTACGCCAGCTCCAGCGATGAGTATCCAATTAGAAAACTTTTTGAGATCTTTGTCAGGTTTGTTAATATCAGTCTTAAAGACAAGGTCGGCCCCAAAAATAACCGCCCAAATAAGAGAAGTTATCAAAATTAAAGGTAGTCTAAAGTTGTTGAATCCGCTGTTAATGAACAAGATATTAGCAAGCAAAGTTGTAAGAATGGGAACTAGAACTAGCCAGTAACGAATTATAAAATTAGGATTATTGTTGGATTGAATTAATTTCATTGTTAGTTTTGTTTTGATTTGGTGAGTGAGTTATAACTGAATTATGTATTAGTTGTGAATATAAATAATAAAAAAACTCAAAAATTAATTTTGAGGAATGTTAAGAACTCTAGCGACCAAGGCTGAAAGTCTAGATTTTTTGCGGTTAGCTTTGTTTCTGTGGATAAGATTAGTTTTGACCGCTTTGTCTAGCGCTGAGTAGGCTTTGCCTAGTAGGCTTTGGTTGTCGTTAGGGTTGCTGACGAGACCTTTGCGAAGATCTTTAATTGCAGATTTTACTTTGAAGGTTCTAGCAAGGTTGATTCTTCTTCTAGTTGTAGCAACTCTCAAAGCTTTTTTGGCTGATTTGGTATTTGGCATAATGTGTTAAAAAAAATAATATCTAGTTCTGTCTAATAATCTTGACTTTTTGTAGTTTTTGGATAAGTTTGTTCAACAATATCGCACCAAAGAATTCTTTAGACTAATTTATTAATTATTGTTTATTTCTAGGTTTTTGTCAACTAATTTTTCTTCAATTCAAGTCCAAACTACAATATAATAACTTTCAAATAACTCAATTCTAAGGTATGATAGTAATATTATGATCAATCTAAAAATCATAAACACCACTACTGCAATGTCATACAAACAATTAACCAAAAACCAAAGAATAGCTATTGAAACACTTTACAAAGTAATATATTAGAGTTTGCTCTAATCTCAGATGCCAAAAACTAAAAAATACTATCTGTTTAGAATTTAGTCGCTGGAGTAGTTAATCTTAAGTTGAAGAGATCGACTGAGAAAGAAGTTCGAATAACAAATGATCATCGTGAAGCGGAACATCCCATTCAGTGTCGTGATAATCTATATAAGTCTGATTCTTGAGATTGACCCAAGCACAGCGTTGGATGGAGTTGGAGAGCATAAATTAATTAAATCTAAAATACAATTCCATATATTGCAGTATTAACATATAATTTTTGTATAGGGCTACCATTTATTTCGATTTGACCAATTTCATTCAATAAAAATGTTGAATTTCCATTTGTTAAAAAAAATTTAGTAATATTCAACACATCTTTATCTTCTTCTTTTTGATTCTTATTTGCTTTCAAATCAATTTTTATTTTGAAAATATTATTTATTTCTATCTTAATTTTATTTCCATTTAAAGTTCCTCTAAATTCATTATTAACATCTACAATGATTTCATTATTTTTTATTTCAAAAATTGGAATTCTACTATTAGAGTATATTGAACAGTTAATTACATAGGGATTGAACTCATTTTCAGATTTATACACTGATAAAGTATTTACACCAAAAATTCTAAAAACGTTTTGACAGTTAATGAATTCATTTATGCCCATAATAACATCAATTCCAATTGAATTTACAAACTGCCCCATTTCTCTATTAGCAAGTCTTGTTTTGTTGTGAGGCTTTTGTTGAGCCTTAAAAACTTTAGATTTAGAAATACTTCCATTTGTTACTTCTCCATGATGATGTTTGCATAGTAAAGCCATCCTATCTACTTGATGACTACTTGCTTCAGAGTATTCTGGTATAATGTGCTCAAAGTCATAAAGTCCATTTCCACAGATAACACAACCATGATAAGAGTTTTTAATTATTCTATCTTTAATTTCTTGAGGTATGTACTTAGATAAACCTTGTTTATTTGTTTCACTCATATTTTATATAATTTACTTTAATTTACCCTTCAAAAGTTTTGAGATATTCGTCCAGATTGTCGTTGTATTGTTCAAATAAAAAGTCTAGGAATTGTTCAGCGTTCTCAACAGTAGAGTTTTCTAGAGCCTCCAAATATTGCAATCTATTAATTGGCAGAATATCAATCGGTGGTAATCCGTGTTGCATTAGAATTGTATTCATAATCAATCGACAACTTCGTCCATTACCATCTGTAAATGGGTGAACTTTGACAATTTTGAGGTGTAGTTCACATGCGACTTGTAATATGCATTCTACAGAATCCAGAGTTTGAGCAGGCAGCCAACCGAAGATCTGATTCATCAAAAAATCAACTTTAAGTGGATTAGGAAAAACCGTCATACTTCCAGATATTCTAACAGCCACACTTCGATACTTACCCGCATTGGCTTCATCAATGTTTTTGAGTATAAAACTATGAATTTTCAGAAAGTCTTCTTGAGTTACAGATTGTGAACCTGAATCAACCAAACTTTCCATTATCCAATCCCAAGCGTTAGCGTGGTTTTGAGCTTCGTAGATTTCTCGGAGATTTTTACCAGCGACACTCATTTTCTCATTAATAACCATCGAAGTCTCGGCCAACGACAAAGTATTTCCCTCAATACTATTACTCGTATAAGTCAGCTCAGTTCGAAGCCAAGGATACAACACCAGTTGCCAGTCTTTGTTGGAATCCAAAAGTTTTAGTTTGTTTTTAATTGAATCTATTGTCATAATTGTAATATCGTAGTTTTTAGTTTGATTTAGTTAAAGTAAAATCTATCTAAAGTATTAACGCCAATAAATATCTTATTTTTTAAATTAATATTATAAAATTAACAAATAACACTAAGCTCTCCTTTACACGTCATCCTGAACTCGTTTCAGGATCTAAGATGATGGTTTTTAAAATTAAGTTAAAAACTAGGTATAAAGTTATAGTTAAAAAACTTAAATTAGTACCATAAACTTTAATAGTCAGTTTTTTAGATCCTGAAATAAATTCAGGATGACATAGCAATATGGATTAAAATGAAAAATAATTTTTAGTTAACGAACCTATGAAAAATTTCATATCTAAGAATACTATAGTTAAAGTATGCCTTACCAACTAATATCTGTCAATAACTATTACAAAACACTAAAATTTACCCAAACAAAAAGACCTCCAGGATTGGAGATTAATTAATGTTGTGCAAAATATGTTTACAGCTAAATTCAAATCAAATCATTCGTACTAAAAATTTATAAAGGATTAAAATTCGGTTGATTAGTACCACTTGGCTGAGATTATTGCTAACCTTACACCTATGGCCTATCGACCAGCTAATCTTGCTGGAACCTTCAGGATATTAATCCATTGAGAACTTATCTTGGAAACAGCTTCCCGCTTAGATGCTTTCAGCGGTTATCTAAACTATACATAGCTACTCGACAATGCTCTTGGCAGAACAGCCGATACACCAGAGGTATATGGATCTCGGTCCTCTCGTACTAGAGATCCGCTTCCTCAATTCTCACGCGCCTACACCAGATAAGGACCAAACTGTCTCACGACGTTTTGAACCCAGCTCGCGTGCCTCTTTAATGTGCGAACAGAACAACCCTTGGGAGCTTCTACACCCCCAGGAAGAGACGAGCCGACATCGAGGTGCCAAACCTTACCGTCGCTATGAACGCTTAGGTAAGATCAGCCTGTTATCCCTAGAGTAACTTTTATCCGTGGATCTTTGCGCCTTCCACACGGGCGCATCGGTTCACTAAATTCTGCTTTCGCATCTGCGTGACATGTACGTCTTGCAGTCAAGCTGGCTTGTGCTTTTATACTTTGAATCCTGATTTCCATCCAGGATAAGCCAACCTTTAAACGCCTCCGTTATCATTTAGGAGGCAACCGCCCCAGTTAAACTGCCCAGCAGCCGCTGTCATCCAAATAGTGAATTTGGACTAAGTTATCTACATGTTCTAGACTGGTATCTCAACGA
>JAYUIW010000047.1:0-6623 GCA_043765655.1 bacterium | reverse complement strand
AGTTTTTGTACAATTCTAATTTTGACTTAAAACATTGACAAATCCACCAAAAAAAGTTACCCTTAAGAGATATGTCAACAGAAAATAATCTAGTAAATAACGATCAAACAAGCAGTCCAACATTTGATCCAACCCCAGTAACATTAGAAGATAGAATCGAATCCAGAGTTCTAGAGGCCGAGATGCAATCGAGCTACCTCAAGTATGCTATGAGTGTAATCGTCTCACGTGCTCTGCCTGATGTGCGTGATGGTCTCAAGCCTGTGCACCGTAGAATCGTGTATGTAATGGATAAAATGGGCTTAACTCCTAGTTCCAGATTCCGCAAGTCGGCCCAAGTCGTGGGTGAAGTAATGGGAAAATACCACCCTCACGGAGATATGTCAATCTACAATGCGATGGTTCGTATGGGGCAAGAATTCTCGATGAGATGTATGCTCGTGGAGCCTCAAGGTAACTTTGGTTCTGTGGATGGAGATAGTCCAGCGGCGATGCGTTATACAGAGTGTAAGATGACTAGAGCGGCGACTTTTTTGACCCAAGATATGGACAAAGACACGGTAGACTTCGTGGATAATTATGATGGAAGTGCTAAAGAACCGAAGGTTTTGCCGTCATTGCTGCCTAACCTGCTTATCAATGGTTCTACAGGAATTGCTGTGGGAATGGCAACCGAAGTTCCACCTCACAATCTTGGCGAAGTCTGTAATGGAGTAATTGAGTTAATCAAAAATCCTGAACTTACAATCGCTGAACTTACCCAGTTCATTCCTGGTCCAGATCTTCCAACTGGCGGAATATTGTATGGCAAAGAAGCAATCTTGAGCGCCTACATGACAGGTCGAGGCAAAGCTGCTCTGCGATCCAAAGTCGAAACCACTGAAGACGAAATCCTCGTCCACGAAATTCCCTACCAAGTCAACAAGGCTGATCTACTCATCAAAATTGCCGATCTTGTCAAAGACAAAAAAATTGAAGGAATCAAGAACATCGAAGATCAAAGTAACAAGGAAGGAATCCGAATCGTGATTAGTTGCAAACGCGACGCTAGTCCCGAAGTTATTCTCAATCAACTATACAAAATGACCGATTTGCAGGTTAATCTGCATTTTAATCTTTTGGCATTAGTCAACGATGGTCGCCAACCAAAGCTCTTGAACCTCAAGGAAATTCTAGTTGAGTTCATTAATCATAGATACCAAGTCGTTACTCGTAGAACTATTTTTGACAAAAA
This sequence comes from bacterium, assembly GCA_043765655.1. Lineage (GTDB taxonomy): Bacteria > Patescibacteriota > JACMRA01 > JACMRA01 > JACMRA01 > JAYTWQ01. The sequence continues at coordinate 5,389 of JAYUIW010000047.1, read as the reverse complement.
TAAAGCCGCAGCTGAACTCCATATTCTCGACGGTCTCAAAATTGCACTTGACTTTATTGACGAAGTTGTAGCCTTAATTCGCAAATCCCACGACAAAGACGAAGCCAAAGCAAAGTTAATCACACGATTTGAACTCAGTGAAAAGCAAGCCGAAGCAATCTTGCAGATGAGATTACAAACTCTTACCAATATGGATAAGAACAAGATCGAAGAAAATCGCCAAAAACTAATCGCACTTATCAAAGAACTCGACGAAATCCTCAACAACCCAGCAACTAAGCAAGCTCTTGTTATCAAAGAAATCGAAGATGCAGCTGCCAAAGTCTACTCACCAAGGCGAACTCCAATTGAAGGTAATAGTCTGGAAAACTACTCCAAAGAAGACTTTGTGGAGAACGAGGAAGTTCTAGTTCAACTCACCAATTCCCAGTACATCAAGGTGCTTCCAACGGAGACTTTCCGTCAACAAGGACGCGGTGGCAAAGGTGTGAGTTCATTCGATCCACGCTCCGAAGACTGGGTCAAAGCCTCCAATATTTGTAATTCGCACGATTATCTGTATGCCTTTACTAGCTTTGGTCGGGTGTTCAAGACTCGTGTATTCGATATGCCATCAGGCTCTCGTACAGGTCGTGGTCAGAATCTGGTGAACTATTTTGACTTCCAAGAAGGTGAGACGATTAGTAATATTTTGACAATTAGTAAGGAGCAAGAACTAGACGGAGTTGGTTATCTAGTATTCGCAACTCGCAATGGTCAAACCAAAAAAACTGCCTTGAGTCAATTCGAATCAGTCAGAAGTAGTGGCAAAATCGCAATGACACTCAAAGAAGGCGATCAATTAGTCCAAGTCGCTCACTCAACCTCCGATGATGACAAGGTTATTATGTCTGCCAATAATGGTCGAACTATTATTTTTGATAGGGATGCATTGTCTCCACTAGGTAGAACTGCCAGCGGTGTCAAAGGTATGAAACTCAAAAAAACTGAACACTTAATCTCGATGGAAATCTCCCAGTTTGACTTTGCACAAGGTGAAGATGATGATAAGGATACAGATTCTAACGAATTAATTCCAGATTCTAATGCCAAAGTATTCCCAAGTTTATTGGTTGTTACTGAGAATGGCTTTGGTAAGCAGACATATCTAGGTCAATACCGTAAGACAGCTAGAGCTGCCAAAGGTGTCAAAACTCTAAATATGACCAAAAAAACTGGTAAAACAGTCGTTGTCCAAATCCTCAAGGGCGACGAAGAAAATCTAATTATTACCACCAAGAACGGCGTTACAATCAACATCGACCCTAATATTATCAACCAGTTGAACCGCAATACTCAAGGTGTAACATTGATCAAAACCAACGAAGGCGACGAAGTTATTAGTGGAGGGGTGAGTTAAAAATAAATTCTTAAATTAATACATATGTCAGAAAAACTATTCAAACAAGAAAGTGTATATAATCCAGTTATAGATATGTTCAATAGATTGGAATATATTTTTGTGGACTCTCTAAAATTTGAAATATATAATTCTGAATACAATACAATGATAGAAAGAGCTGAAAATCCTTACTGTAGTCTTTGGTACTCAGTAAACAGAAATTTATTCTATTATAATTTAGTTGAAAGTAATGTAAATAAATCAATAACAACTAAAATTGGCTACAATTCAAATATCAACGAACTCACAATTACTCAAACTACTGATACTTTATATAAAGAAAAACTTGCTATTAAATCCAAATTTGAAAAAGAAATAATTCAAATATATAATATAGAAAATATTTTAGAAGGGTTAGAAAAAGCAAAAGAAGTGCTATATATCCAGACTGGTTGCAATTTTTAGGAGAACTAATACTAAGAGCCTAGGATAGCGAAACCATAAATTTAGACTACAATTAGTCTTTTAGATTCTGAAACAAGTTCACAACGACATTGTTGTAGTCTATTTTGAACAACAGGGGATTCTTCGGTACCCTCAGAATGACGGCATATTTATAACCTTTTTAGATTCTGAAACAAGTTCAGAATGACAGTAGAAGTTTTTGTTCAAGAGGACAGTGGAACTTTCGCTTGTCGTGGCGAGGGCTCTGTTCGGGGAACCCGAACACCACTTCTCTATTCACTCAGGATGACGGCGTAAAATATTAAACTCTAATTCAGAATCACCAACTTTATGTTCAATTATCTTTCAATCGACTGGGGTTCCAAATATTTTGGGCTAGCTTTTGGTTCTGATGCTACCAATCTTGTGGTTCCGTATTCCAAGGTTATTATTGCCAAGGATATTTGGGTTGAACTTGAGGATATTTTGACATCTCGTGATATTCAGTTCATAATTCTAGGAGTACCAACTAATTTTAAGCTTCAGCCGACTAATATTACTGCCAAAGTTCAAGATTTTGAAAAAGAACTGCATGTTTTTTTGGACAACATTCAAAAATCTAAAATCGAAGTCAAAACCTTCAACGAACGCAATACAACCTCTAATTCTATCCTTAATAACCGTAAGCTAGAATTAACAACCAATAAGCAAAATGTAGACAATCTATCTGCGATGAATTTGCTCAAAGAATATTTTAAGTTTGGGGGGTAGGAGGTTTGAGAGTGTGAAAGTTTGTGATTTAGGTTTACGAGTTTATAAAAGAAAGTTTTTACCAAAAATTCCCCTTGAGAGAAGACTGGTACAGCCGTACTTGTTATGGCGACGCATGTGTCCGAAAGGGTGGCAAAACATAGTTTTGACGGGGTGCTTTTAGTTGACTTAACTTTTGAAAAACAGGTAGTGGTAATATATTTGCGACCTTTTTAGATCCTAAAACAAGTTTAGGATGATATGATTGGAGCAAATCTTGAACAACAGGGAATTTTTCGCTTGTCGTACTAGAGACTCTAGTCTGGGAGACCCAGACCACCACTTCTCACTTGCTCAAGATGACAGTGTATTTTTAGCCTTTTTAGATTCTGAAACAAGTTCAGAATGACAGTTACATTTTATTTATAAATAATCAATATATGCCTAATCAACAATACAACAATATTCTTATAATTTTGACATCACCCAAGACTGAGAGCGATCAGCGGCTGGATTTTATTTTTGATCTTACCAAAAAAATTGCTAATGAAATGAATTCTAAGAATGTGAATGTGAACGCAATTGATCTGTGTAATGAAACTGAGTTTGATTCAGGTGCCTACCTCAAGCCTACAGATTCCAAGGTTATCGAATACCAAATTAAAATTAACAAAGCTGATCTTATTATGATTTTTACGCCGATTATTAACGATACGATTCCTGCTAATCTCAAAGGATTCATTGACAACACACTGGTTCAAGGCTTCGCTATCAATTATGAGAATAAACTTACCGTCGGCAAAATGCAAGATAAAGATCTGCTAGTTTTTGCTTTTGATAATCGTCCGATGTGGCAAACCAAATTCATCTTCGGAGACCAAGTTAATAATTTTTTTAACAAAACAATAAAACTCACCTTCGGATTCGGAAAAGTTAATGTTAATTCGTTCGAGAACTTTCGTTCAATATCCAAGGAGCAATTAACCAATGTCGAGTCCAAGGTTGTTAAAATTTGTGAAAAATTGAATATTAGCAAAAAAGTGTAGTTTTCTTGATTTATTCGAATTATATAAAAGTTCAAAAGTCTTTTTGACAATAAGGTTTTTTTGAGTCAAGATTAAAGGAATACTAATCAATTTAATTCTCCCTAAAAACTTAATAATAATATGTGTGGCATCGTTGGTTTATACTCTCATAGTGGAGCTTTTGAAGATACAATATCGGCGATGGTTCATCTGCAACACCGCGGACAAGACGCCGCTGGAATCGTGACTTATAACACATTGAATCGTAAGTTCGCACTACATAAGCACCAAGGTCAAGTTGCCCAAGTCTTTGAGAAGATTAAAATTGGAGAAAATGAACTAAAAAGCACTATTACACTGGGGCATTTGCGTTATCCTACCAACGGCTCTGCCTTTGACCTTAATAATGCTCAGCCGATGTTAATGAATTATCCCTACGGAATCGCCATGGTGCATAATGGGGATCTGAGTAACTACGAACCTCTCAAAAAACAGCTTGCCAAGGATTACTGGATTCATTCTAACACAGGTTCGGATCTGGAGACGCTTATGAGTTTGTTTTCGGTTGGATTGGCGCGCGGATCTAGTGATAATATTATTGAGAATATAATCAAAGCAGTAGAATTCGTGTATTCCAAAGCCAAGGGAGGCTATTCTGTAATTGCTATGATTGCAGGTAAGGGAATGGTGGCATTCCGAGATCCACATGGAATTCGTCCGCTAGTTATGGGAGAGCGTAGGAACGAAAACGGTGAAGTTGACTATATTTTTAGTAGTGAGAATGGAATGTATTATGAACTCGGATTCGAGAGAACGGGCGATGTTGGTAACGGCGAGGTTGTGTTCATAGACAAAGATTACAAAAAACACACTTACAAAGTTCGCTATGAAGCTTTTACACCTGATGTGTTCGAATATGTGTACTTTGCTAGGCCTGATGCGGTGATTAATGACATTAGTGTCTATCGCTCGCGTCTTCGTATGGGTCAAAACTTGGCGAAAAAGTGGAAACTTCTGTATCCTGATATAATCCCTGATGTAGTTGTTCCTGTTCCTTTTAGTTCTAATACTTCGGCGTTGTCGGTAGCTTCTAGCCTCGGAGTTCGTTATACAGAAGGTATCTATAAGAATCCATTCGTCGGTCGAACCTTCATAATGCCTACGCAAGTTAAACGTCAAAAATCTGTACTCCAAAAACTCTCACCCCAAATCACAGAACTCAAAGGTAAAAAAGTAATGCTAGTCGATGATTCTATCGTTCGTGGAACTACTAGTCGCGATGTTGTGAAGATGGTACGAGACGCTGGAGCTAGTGAAATCTACCTACTGAGTGCTGCACCTCCGCTGTTTTATCCACACTTCTACGGAATTGCTATGCCGACACAGGACGAACTAATCGCCTCGCGAATGACCCAAAAAGAAATCAACGAATTCATCGGAACCGATATTCTAATGTACCAAGACATAGAAGGGTTGAAAGAAGCAGTGCTCCGCAAAGGCTCACACAAAGCCAAAGAGTTATGTATGCCGTACTTCGATGGATATTACATTACAGGAGATATTAATACGAGCAAGTTCCGCAAGATTGACCTAGAATCTTTTAACAACGAATCTCACACAATAGACTACGAAGCGGAGTAGGGTTGAGTCAAAAATTACAAATTAAAAAAATAACTTATAAATAATTATATTACATGTAAATTCTCACGCATACTTTACATTTTGAGAGGCTGATTGTGGTTCAACCAGAAGCTTAGAATTTCAAAAATGATAGTTGTTGATATTTTTG
>JAYUIW010000046.1:0-6916 GCA_043765655.1 bacterium | reverse complement strand
TGATGGCAAACAAGTCAAAACTCCATCCAAAATTAAACATTTCAAAAACAATGTTAACCGCTACTATGACACAGAATCTGGTAGAGAATTGTACCTACTGTGTAACAAGGACATGACCAGCTGTAGAGTTGCCAACGAACAACCCTTGTCTAATGCTAGACATATTCAAGGAATAGTCCCCAACAAATCCCAAAAAGTCAGTATTGTAGCATGCTCTAACTCCAACGTCCACCAAGCAATCCAAAGCAACGCTAAGCACGGATGGGAAACTCTAGCCATAGTCGGTACTGGTACAGTCACAGATACAGCTGCGTTCAAAAAGAAAATTATTGATAGTAACAAGTCCAACGATCCATTCTCTTTCCCAGATTCTAGCGGTAAACCAAAATCCCCAGCTGGCGACCAATTCGTTAGATTCCCAGACGGCTCAACTCTCAAGACTGGACTATTAGAACTTTATACCAAGTATAAAAGGAATATTCCCACCAGAGATGCTGGCTTCGTAACCTACAAGGATGGAACTACCAAGCTCGTAGATTTGACCGAACTAAATAAACCCCAAGCCCTGGAAAGAATCAAATCCCTAGAAAAAGACCCCAATGTCGCCTCATTCTCAATTACAGGTTGGATTGCCAAACCTCAAAAAAGGAGGAGTTCCTAATTCTGCAATGCCCCAAACTAGAACTGTCTATGTCTTCGATTCTACTACCCAGGAGCTCAAAGGTACAATGTTCACACCACCAATCAAGTTTAATGATATTAATCTATTTGCCCAAAAAATGTATGGACCCAATGTCATCGGACTTAACCTTGATGGTGACTTTTATGCTGGGATGTTAGATCTTCGCAATATGAACCGTGATTCTATCAAGAACTCCCAACTAATTCAAAATACTAATATGTATTTTCAACAATCTGGAATGTGTTTAGTGGCACCTAAAATTAATCCTCAGATTAACACGATGCCCAAGGGTATGTTAGAGGATGCCAAGGCTAAGTATAATACTGACAAAAATAATAACAAAATTGCTGATATATTTAAGTATTTAAACTCTATTTTTCAAAGATAAGCATAGAATCTAAGTAATCAACAACCCCCACCACCAGCCAAGGTGGTTTCTTATTTTAACAAAAAAGTATAGTAACTGTATAATTAAGCGTAGTAATTAAACAAATCCCCGAGCCTTTCGGCTCACCCCTCTAGCGCATGTGTCGTCGTAACAAGTACGACTGTACCAGCATCTTCAAAAAGGGGTAATTTTTTATTAATTTCAGTAGACTGACTAATGATTTGAGGATAATTTGGGACTTTGATGATTCGACTAATAATATTACTATAATTTTAATTCAAGATATTGGTGGACATTCAGGTACTCAAGGCATCCACTAAGCTACTTTTATATTACAAATAATTCGACAATCCTGTGAACAAAGATATATTTTAAACCCCTACAAACTTCCTCCGATAATCTCGGAGATTTCTTGGGTGATTTTGGATTGACGTAAACGAAAGTAGACGACTTTTAGCTTGTCTTCCAGGGTTTTGGCATTGTCAGTTGCTTGGCTCATAGCGACAATTCTAGCGGATTCTTCTGCACTTTGGGTCGAGAGAATTCCTTGGTGAATGACAGTCTGTGAGATTAGAGTTAGAGCTTCTGGGATGATTTCGGACTGCGGTGTATCGTAATTAACGATGGTTAAATTCTCGACATTGGTGTGTTGCTCGATGTTGAATGGGAGGATTTTGTCGACGATAATACTTGGCTTGGTAGTACTTAGATTCTTGGCGAAGACGATATAGACTGCTTTGTAGCCACCTTTTTGCCATAGTCTGTTAACGAGTTCAGCAATTGGTAGAACTGAGAATATGTCGATATTCTTATATGGTCCATCAAAGTTGGCCTTGATATTAGCTCCTAGCTTGGACGCCATTCTGTTGGTAGTTCGATTGATTGTGATTAGTTCTACATTACTGGAATCATTGAGATCCACGCCTTTTTCCTTGAGCTGTTTGTAACCATCTAGAACGATTGTTCTGTGTAATCCGCCACAAAATCCACGACTAGCTCCTGCGATAATTACCAAGGTTTTACCGTTTGGGTTACCAACGAGAATTGGATTGTTATTACCTGATAATGTAGATCCGAGAGACTCAATTAGGGAATTAAAGTACTTGTTGACGACGTTGGCCTGCTTTTGGAATTTGCGGAGTCTCATTGAGGCAATTGTTTGCATTGCTTTGGTGATTTTGGCAGTGGTTTGGGCGGAGGTAATTCGGTTTTTGGTTTGTTTAATTTGGGACATTATTAAAAACTATTTTGGGCTTAATTTTGGGTTTGAAGTAAGATTTGGGTTAATTGTATTTCTTTGGTTCTGTGTACTATAAATATTGATTGAATTATGACTGTATGTCAAGAGTCGGTTTTTTGGCTTTTCAAAATTTGACTAAAAGCACTAACAAATCTATTATTATAAGAATATGTCTTCTACTACTTCGCTCCAAATCGCCCCAAAAATTGCAATTATCTTATTCCCTGGATCCAACTACGAACTAGAAACCAAATTCGCCTTGGAAAGTGTAGGGATGATTGGTGAGGAGTTCTTGTGGAATGGAGATCTAGAGAAGTTTGCTGATTATGATGGCTATTTTATAACTGGTGGATTCTCGTTCGAAGACCGCATTCGCTCTGGTGTTATTAGTTCCAAGAGTGATATTGTCCAAGTTCTGTACACGCAGGCCAAAGTTGGCAAACCAATCCTGGGAGTGTGTAATGGTGCTCAAATACTCATCGAATCTGGGCTGGTTCCTGGAATTGAGAATCTGGCTCTTGGTGGAGCTTTGGCACATAATCGGCGTATGAAGGATGGTAAAGTTCTGGGAACAGGATTCTACAATAGTCATGTTAATATCAAGATTACTAATACTAATACCGCCTTTACTAATTGCTTCGAGAAGGATGAAGTTATAGAGATTATTGTGGCACACGGTGAAGGAAAGTTCGTATTTTCTCAACCGGTTTTTGATACTGTTAAAAATCAAATTACCACTCAATACTGCGATGAAAGTGGTTCTATACTAGATGAATTCCCGATTAATCCCAATGGCTCGATGTCTAATATTGCTTCGATTATCAATCCTAGTGGTAATGTTATGGCGATTATGCCTCATCCAGAACGATCCGCGACTGGTATCAAGTTCTTTCAATCAATGAAAAAATATATTCAGGAATTAAAAGTTAAAAAAGATTCTGGAAAAGACTTCGAATACAAAGAACTTCCACTTAGCTTGGTGCAGGGGATTAATATTATTACAGACTTCGAGCAAGGTTTGAATTCTGAATTACTGGCTGTACGTCTGAGAATTACAGATAACGAGGAGCAGACAACACAGATGCTTCTTGATCAAAAAAATATTAAAGTAAAACTAACCAAGTATATTGGCTGGAACGTTAAAGCAAGTAATATTTTGATTGAACAAAAAACTCCCCCTATCAGGGGGCTGGGGGGTACAATTAACGCAGAGCTTATCAATTCAATCATAACTTCCGAAGAACTATTTAATCCCAAAAAAGAAAAGTTAGTTGAACTAGAATTATTGAAGACTAATAATGACAAAATAATCTTGGTTAAAAACATTGAAGATAGTGAAGGAAAGTCTAAGTTACAGACACTGCAGGCTCTAAGTTCTGATTTTGAAAGTCTTGCAAATATTGATAAATACTGGATCTGGGGATTGAAAGGACAAGATAGTGAAATCCAAAATCTATTAGATTCTAACATTCTAGCCAACCCATTCTCGCAGGAAGTTAATAAGCTAAAATAGTTTGTATCAAAGAATACCCCGTCACTTCGTACCACCCCTTTTAAAAAAAAAAGAATTTTTAGTATACTCCAATATATACTGTCATTCTGAGGGAACCGAAGAATCCCCTGTTGTACAAAATTTACTTCAAACAAAACCCCGAACCTTAGATTTGCCCTAAATCTCTTCTCTGTTACTGCTACTGATTACGAAAATACTGACAAGGACAAGAGCGATTCCGATCCATTGATTTTGGCTATAGCTATTAACGAACTTGGATAGATCGAACTGCCATTTGTTCTCCATAAGGTAATAAATCACAATACTAACAATTGGATAGCCCATCTCAGCGAAGGTGGCAATTCTGGCTTTGGTATTATTGAGCCCCAGATAGTAGACGAACATTGAGATTGAAGCGAAGATTCCTATGATTAAAATATTAAAAAGTACAGTTGTCTGGCTAATTTTGGTAACGAAGTCAAGACTGCGAATCCCAAAAACTGTAGTCAACGTGTAATTAATCGGCTCAAAAGTCTCAAGTTTGGCAATAGTTGATGGCAACAAAAGACTAATTCCAATTAAAGCTACAGTTCCAATGAATCCGAAGATATACCTAAAACCTGTAACTACCAAAAAATTAGCGTTATTAAGAGTTTTTTTGCCAATAGTGGTAGCGATTCCCCAGATAATCGCGGCGATTAATCCACAGCCACTAATGAATAAATTCTTGGTGACATCGAGATCGTAGTTCAAGGTCTTGATAGGCGAAAAATTATAGAGATAGATTCCAACTAGAGCCAAAGCCGAAAATAGAATGTACTTGAGGGTAGGTTTTTCTTTGAGAATTATGTATGCACTGAGTATCGTGAAGATCGGCTGTAAGTGATAGGTCAAAAAGAATCCAGCGAGATTGTAACTAACTCCACCAAAAATCAAATTCAAAAAAGTATTGGCAATCGTAACCGCAAAAAAACCGCAATACATCATTCCCAGCCAGGTCGCCTTTGTGTAACCGCGAATCTCATGGCGATAAATATATATAAACGGCAAAAAAATCAACGAACCAATTAATGTCTCCCAAAATGTAACTCCAAGATTAGGCAGGAGCTTGTTGATAGTCGATCTAAAAATTATATCGCTTGCCCACCATCCAGTCGCCAAAAAAACCATCAACGGCCCAAAAAATGGACTCTGAAATTGATGGTTGAACTTGGATTCGATAAAGTTGATTACCTTAGAATTGTGGTTGAGATTGTTAGTTGAATTGTTGTTATTACATTCGTTATGCATAATTATAAGTCTGCCTCAACCAAGGCTTTTTGTCAAAGGTAGTTTATTGCTGCTCTTGAGAATGGAAGTTGTGAGTTCAGTGGAGTGAATAATATTTAAGGCTGATTGTTGGTTATTTTGAAAAATTTATCTCAAGGCTCTCATTTTTATTTTTGATGAAGTTGTCTCTAATCCAGTAATCTCCTCTATCAAGAACTCAGTTCCAGCTGGCAAAAGAAACTCGGCTTCCCCAGGACAAAGTAAATTTTCTTTTATACTTCTGCCGACATCAATAATTGGAAATCCTTTGGGTACGGTAATTTTGTATTGACATCCACCTCTAAATTCTGGAGAAGATTCAGGAAGGTCAGATACACTAACAAAGCCATAATCAACGACCTTATCTCCAACTTGATAAAATTCTCTACGATTTTTCTGAAGAAATTTTTTTGACCCACCGCGGGAAAATGTTATCTCTTGAATAGTATTTTGGAGCTTGGTAAGATTCGAGATAGCTTCGCAGGCTCTTTCGTAGTAATCGTTTACTTTGTAATCGTATTCGTAACTACGCAAATACTCATTGAAGCATTCATACATAGTTTTTTGGTATTCTCTTAATTCATATATCCACTGTTTGTACTCTGATTCTGTAGGAATAGTAATATTTTCTGCCGTATTCATACTGAGCTGTTCTGCAGTAAGAGCTTCTAATTCTTTTGGTAAGGTTAAGCTATTTGTTGATTTATTTTCCATAATAGTATTGTTAAAAAATTAATAATATTTGAATTGTCACTTTTTTGAGAGTTATTGTACCCCTTTGTCCCCTGATAGGGGAAACTAAACAAGTAAATGCGCTGTTGGATCTTGACTGAGGAATAAGAATTGTTTCATAAAGTTTTAAGATTTGAGTTTGTAAATAATTTTTTGGCAAAGAAAAATACCGCCTTATTATTAGCGGTAAAGATTGAATTAAGAATGAATGATTATGACAGAACAAAACACCTACCGCTAGTTGCTAGTAGAATGGTGGTGAGTTGTTAGTCTTTGATTCATATTATTGATAAATAAACTTGTTTTTATATTTTTAATTGTATAATATTTACGAACATTTGTCAAACTTTAGATTGATATCAATATGCAAGTTAATGTAAGATTTTATAGAATAGTGAGTTTCTATTTGATTTCAAACATATCAACACTGGTTATTAAGTAAGTGTTTGGACTATTAATTATTCCATCTTGGTCTTTGACTTTACCGCTAAAATAATATGTTGATTCTCCAGAACTTCTAGTTCCATTGTTTTGATTGTTATAGAATTTTGGACTATTCATCAGTAACTCTTCAGCTTTATTACTAACTTCACCTCCTTGGATTATATAGGTATCACCAGTGCTATAATCCGTAAGTTCCCAGCCCAAACCAACTCCAGAGGTTGTAAGTTGGACATCATATTTGAATAGCTCTCCACTTGTTGCGACGCCATTAAAGTTTTGATAGGTTTTAGATGTATCATTTACATAACTATTATCAAAATTTGGGTCGCCTCCACTAGCTCTAAGCGTGGATAACGCACCGTCAACAACGATATAGTCATTAGGTGAACTTTGTGTAACAGTGCCATAGAACATTATTATCTCATTATAGTTGGGATTTGTGAAGGAATTATTGAATCTGTAGATATCACCGCTGTCTGTACATAGTGTAAACTTGTAAGCAGGTCCAGAAGTTCTACATTGTTTCATAACTAGACTTCTTTCCTAAAAACTAAATTTTGTTTAGACTTTAGATATGAAAGAATTAACACAAAAACCAAACTTTAAACCAACAAAATACTACGCTAAATA
>JAYUIW010000045.1:0-21356 GCA_043765655.1 bacterium | reverse complement strand
CATTCGTTCAAAATGACAATCTGTTTAAAACCATTTTAGATCCTGAAATAAATTCAGGATGACAGTTCAAGTTTTTTACTTAAAAAGATAGCTTATTTGGAACCTTAGATTCGAACAACATGGGATCCTTCGCTACGCTCAGAATGACAGTAAAAAATACTTTATTATTTTATAACAAAATTTATAACCAAAAAAATATGACCATCAAAAATACAACCAACAATTTATCACTTGAGCAAAAATTAACAAGACTCAAGGAAATTCAACAAAAGCTAGAATCTGGAACTGTACCTTTGACAGATAGTATGACGCTTCTTGAAGAAGCCTTGACAATCAAAAATGAAGTCGAAAAAGAACTAAACTCGATGCAAAATCGTCTCGTAGATCTTACCAAAGTTGAAAAAACAGATTTAGAATTTTAGGTTAATTTAATTTTTATGAATGTTTCTTCGTGGGTTTTGTTTCAACTTAGTTTGAATTCTCTGGAGGTTTTTGTGAGTAATTTTGCTGGGCAAATCGAACCCAAAAAAATCTTTGAAATCTCGAGTGAACTTGGAAGTGCTAAGTTTTGGGATGAAGATTCTGGAATATTAAAAAGCCTTTCTTTAGTTACTAAAAATTCTAATTTTGGGCTAATAAGTGGCAGTTCTTTTGATATAAAAAAAATAGATCTCAATCCAAAAAAAAATAGTGAAATCTTGGACTCAGAGAAATCTGTACTTAACAAACAAAAAAAGCTTATTCCAAGGTTGAATCTGTGTGATCGAAGTGACATGGATCTTGAGCAAATTTGGCAGTTTTTGTATCCCAAGTACATTGAGTCTAGTAACAATTTAGTTTTGAACATAAAAGACAAAGCTAGTTTTACGGATACTAGATTGCTTTCAATTTGGTGTCGAAGTGAGGTTTTCTTTTCTAATCAAAAAGGAATTCCAAAGACTTTTATAACTCAAAAAAATGGAGAAGTTCAAGAAAGTGGTGAGATTACATATTTGGCACAACCTAGTATTGGTGGAAGTTAAATTTAACTATTAATAATTATAGGTTATACGAAGTCAATATAATTTTTTAAATAAAAGTAATAATGAGTTAATTTTTGCCAAAGAAAAGTTAAACGAGTATTTAAATAAATAGTTTATACCCATTTTACTGTTTATTTTTGAAAATAAAATCCCCGAGCCTTACGGCTCACCCTTTCCCGAAGGGGTAACTTAATTAAATGTCTTTAGTAGAATGAGTAATAAATAAAATTAATATGATTCAAGGTTTGTCACAATCTCAAATTCAAAAACTCTCTCAAGCAGGGATCAAAACTCAGTATGAGCTAATTACTAATTTACCCTTTGGAGTTGAAGTTATTTTGCCTTTTGGGTACAGTGAAGGTCAGTATATATCTCAAAATCTGGAGATTAGCTTTTTTTTAACTGCTCAGTTAATTCAATTCGAAAACAAAAAAAACAATTTTAAGAATTATCTACTGTTTCAGGTTAAGACAAAAGATGGTCAGATGATGAATATATTTTATTTTGGGCAGGTGAGTTATGTTATTAAAGACCTTGTTGTTGGGCAGATTTATCAATTTTTACTCAAAAAAAAAGGAGACGATGGTAAATTGTGGAGTTCTTCAAAATTCGTAATTCTCAATCAACATTCTAGTTCTAATGAATTTATTCTTGGTAAAGCTGTTGATAAAGTTTATTTTGTACCAAAGTATTCTAAAATGGGTATTTTGCAGTCGCCGTTTTTTAGGCAAGTTCACACTCAGCTTCAAGATTCTCAGTATTTAATTCCTTTGCAAGATTTGGTTCCCAGCAATAGTCTAGTTCCCATGACAATCGATCTCAAAATGATTCACAAACCTCAAAGTATTGATGAATTCAAGTTGGGATTGGAGATTTGGCAGTGTTTTATGGCTTTTTTGAGGCTTAATCTCATTAAATTCCTAGAGCAACAACAAGAATCAAAATTGGTTAACAAAAGTGAGATTGATTTAATTTTTCTCAAAAAAATGGTAGAAGAGTTGGAGTATGAACTTTCCGATTCTCAAAAAAAAGCAACTTGGGAAATACTTAATTTGATTTAACGAATTACTTGTTTATATCGATATAATTGGTAGTTCCAAAGCCTTGATAAATTCAGAATTATGGGTAATTATAATCATTTGTACATTTTGGTTAACAAAGTTTTCTTTTAGAATATGTATAAATCTTGCCATAAAATCCTTGTCTAATCCGGCTTCGATTTCGTCCAGAATAACTAGCTTGGGTCTGAGAACTAAAAGTTGCAAAAGTTCCATTTTCTTTTTTTCACCGCCACTAAAACCAACATTAAAATCTCGTGTCAAAAAACTTTTTTCAAGCCCGATAATGTCCATTGCAGATTGAACTTTTTGGATAATTTGTTTGGAACTGGGAGAATCTCCTAGAACTTTGTTAGCAATAATAATTTCTTTTAGGAAGGCTAGAACGCTAATTCCTGGTATACTAATTGGATTTTGGAAGCTCACGAATATGCCCATTATAGATCGTTCCTGTGGTGTCAAAGATTGCAAACTTATTTTACTCCAAAGAATTTGTCCAGACTTTACACTGTATGCTGGATTGCCAATTATCACTTGTGCCAAGGTTGATTTGCCAGCTCCATTAGCTCCAGTCAAAAAAATCTTGGTGTTATCTTGAATTTCCAGACTAAAATTCTCCAAAATTACTTTTGATTCTACTGTAACTGTAAGATTATTAATTTTTAGCATTGCTGAGTTTTATTTGTAATATACCAACTTCACTTTCAACTTTTACAAAACACCTTTGAATTGAGAGAGGATTTGTTGCTTGACAGCGTCATCGTCGAGCGTAGCTTTTTGGTCGCCTTCTTGTTCTCCATAATTACCAGCTTGAGCGTGATTCATGCCTTTTAGGGGAATGTCAATTGTCGATTGTGGTAAGTTTTTGGCGTTTTCTGTTAGCTTCTCATTTGACAAAACTTTATCCAGATCTCCATGAATTGTGAGAACATCAATGTTGAACTTAGATAGATCGCTAGCACAATAACTTCCAATTAGAATTAATTTTTTGACTTGTTGTGGGTTGTTCTTGAGGAATTCGCAACTCATCGCACCGCCCAGAGAATGCCCTCCGATTGACCAAGATTTGATTTCAGGTTGATCATTGATAATATCATTACCTTGATTAACGCCAAAAAAAGCTAGATTCAAAGTTGGCTTAGTAATAAAAATTTTGACTTTGCCATATTCTTTGGTTGCTAGTCCGGAAAGTTTATAAAAATAAGCTTTGGGATCGACTTTGGCACCAGGATAAAAAATCAAACCTCGCTCACAACCTGCATCACAGTTGGACGGTGAAATTTGGAAGTAGCCTGGCTTTTCGGTTATTATAAAAGAAGAATTAGTTCTTACTGAGCTTAATTTTTCGGGGTCAGCTTGGTATATAGAATTAGCCCAAAGTACAAAGATTGCAACACCGATTAGTAAGCTAATTAATAAGAAAATAATTATTTTTTGGAGGATTTTTTTTGGTTTCATGATTTTTTAATTTTACAGTTATTTATTTTTTTGAGCAAATATGAAAAGATAGGAATTCTACTTATACCCGTTTGACTAATTATCTTCTAATATAAAATTCCCGAGCCTTTGGCTCACCCCTTCGAAAAGGGGTAACTATCTAGAATGTAAATAGTAGAATGGGTATAGTTTAATTTTTTAGCCAAATTGAAAGTCCAAGAGCTGTGGCGATTAATAACCAAGAAACAAGCGGAAGGAACGAGCAAGTTATGGATTGTAAAGATTTGATGTTTTTGGAAAAGGTTGTGGAGCTTGTATCGATTTTATAAGCTTGAATTATAGCTAATATTACTAAAACTAACATCGAAAAAGTCGGCCAAAAAAACATCGCAGGAATTATAGCTCCGAATAATAGTCCTGATCCGAACGAAAGATATTGAAAAACAATGTAGTTCAAAATTATAAGATAGTCGATTCTGAGAAGATTTGTTCTAGCTATTGAATCTGGGGAATTCAGTGTCACCAAAAAACCGTAAGTAAACAAAATAGTGTTGAAAGTCCATACAGACCCAAAGACCCAAGTAGGCGGTGCGAATGATGGTTTGTTGAGTGTTGCATAGATTCCGGGAATGTCGATTCCTAGAATTACGGTTCCGTATCCAGCTAGCAAGTTAACAGTAACGAAGGCCAGAATTGCGAGAATAATTTGTTTTGAGGTTATTTTTTTTGGCATAAGAACTCTATTTTGGTTTGTTGTTGAATGACTTCAATTTTGCGATTAGATAGATCAGATTGCTTTTCTAGTACAATATCTGGTTCAGCATTTTCGACGAATTTGGTGTTAGATAATTGTGATTCTAAGCCTATAATTTGCTTATTAAGATTATCAATTATTTTGTTGGAGCGAGCAATTTCAGAGTCTTTGTCTTTGAGGTATTCCAGAATGTCGATGGAGTACGAGAAAGTTGCAGTTTTGACTTCGTACAGAATTGTTTCGGTTTTGGGAAGGATAGAAGCTTTGGACAAAAGCTTTACAAAATCTGCGTATTCAAACAAAACCTGACTATCAGTAAAAACCTCAACACTTGTTACAGGGTCAATCGCAAAAAGCCCTTTGAGAGAGCGGATAGATCGAATAAATTCAGTTACACTTTGGAACTCTAAGAATCTAGAATCGTTGGCTAAGTCTATATGTTTTTGAACATCAAAGTACACTGATAGAGCCTTAGAACTCCAATCTCTATCTCTAGTAATAGTTGCCAATAACTCTTTCTGGTTAAAGAACTGTGACCACAAAGCTTCGGTCTCAAATGGACAATATGGACTGGTTAGAATAACGAATTGACGGAATAATTCTTTACCGAAGTCTAGTTCATTAGTATCAGAATTCTTGAGGTATTCTATATACCAGTCTGCCATATCATCATAAAGAAAATTATAGATAGCACTAATACTATGGGCTAATTCATAGGAATCAAGATTCTTGTTGAGTTCTTGTTCTAGATTATAATACTTGGATAAAATCCAAAATGAAGCGTTAGAGAGCATTTGTTTGTATTATTTTTGTTAATAAAAAATTTAATTAATTGCGGGTTGTCATTCTGAATTTATTTCATAATCTAAGAAGGTAATTAAATAAAATTATACAGTTTTTACCATCCTAATCTTAACAAGTGAATAAATCTGTAAGATTCCAACTATGAGATAAACAACCATAAATATAGGATTACCAGCGATTGCAACATGTCCAAAGATTAGCCATAGAACGATATAAGTTAGTGAGTGTAGTCTTTTCCACCATTTTTTCATTTTGGCTTTGATCCAGTTATTAGAGGTCAAGAACAACGGGAACGATAGGAACATCGCACTGAGTCCGAAGGCAAAAAAAGCGTTAAGTTCAGGTTTGCCACCTGATTGGACAATTGGTAAAATTATTGGTATCAAAGCGCTACTGAGATAATGCTCAAAAGCCAAAAGCCACATTAGAATTCCCAGTTGCTGTCTACTTGAGTGTAGGTAACTACTGGGATTTTTGATCCAAGAGAAGGTAACTCCGAGCCGATTAACAATTCCGGGAATTACAGTTAGGATGAATGTCCACGTCGCCAAAATCCCAAAAATCTTGCCAAATTCAAAAGACTTGGTGGAGATTACGAGACTAGCTAATAATATAGAAGTGTATATCAGAACTTTGATTAATAGTCTAAAATTAGGCTTGGTAAGAATGTTTTGCATAACTAGAATTAAAAAATGTATAATCTATATTATCTCAATATTACGCTTATTTGTCAATGTATTTTGGTTAGATAAAAATTTTAGTTTTTTTGGTGAGTTAAACCATTTCGAACACACTAACATTGTGCAATAATTCATCTACCCTTTTTTTGTTATCTTGTAGCTTGCGTACATCATACTCGCTTTGCATATTAAGCCAAAGCTGTGGAGTGGTCTTAAAAGCCTTGGATAACTTGCAAGCAAATTCCACGCTAATGCTAACCTTACCGTTCAAAAATTCGTTAAGATGAGGTCTAGAAACATCGAGAATTTTGGCAAGATGAGATAATGTAATTTTGGAATCTTGGAGATAAAGTTCCTTGAGAACTTCTGACGGGTGTGGAATTGTGTGGAGTTGAATCATATTGATTTAGGATTAATATATTTTACTTTAGTGATAATCAAGATAATCTTACTTTGTCAAAAAATAATTGTCAACTGTAACCTAACAACATATAACTTTTAAAATTTCATAACAGGATTTTTTGTTTTGAAGAAGTGGAATTTGACCAACTATGATAGATTAAGTGCAATATAAAGACAATTTAACTTGATATTTTTTTAAAAAATACTAAAGAATAAAATGCAACAAATTTACGCTTTTATAGACAGCCAAAATCTAAACCTCTCGGTCAAAAGAGATGTCAAAATTAACAACCAATTAATATATTCAGGTTGGATTCTCGATTATAGTAAGTTTTTTGTTTATCTCAAAGATTCTCTAAGGGTTACTAAAGCTTATCTTTTTATTGGATTCGATCAGGCTAACCAGCGATTATATACTTATCTCCAAAAAATAGGCTACATTTTAATATTCAAGCCTATCTTAATCCAGAATGGAGTCAAAAAAGGAAATGTTGATGGTGGGCTAATACTACACTCAATGATAGAACTTCAAAATTATCATTTAGCAGTTATCGTAACTGGAGATGGAGACTTTTTTTGTTTGATCGATTATCTTGAATCTTGTTCAAAATTAAAGTGCATTCTGATTCCTAACAAATATCGTTATTCTTCTTTATATCGATCTAAATTTCAATCAAAAATTAAGTTTGTGTCTAGTCTAAAACACAAATTAGAAAAATTCGAGTAACAAAAAAACTAGCATAATCCTAAACACTCAGTTGTCGGGTAGTTAGCTATCGTGATATTTATAGTTTACTGTATATTTTTTGGATTGTCAAGGTTTTTGCTAAAGATTATATAATGATAGAAGTAATAGCCAGAATTATGTAGAAGATGTGATCAAGTTTATTGAACTTTCAATTATTTTTAACCCTCCGCAACATGGTTTTTTATTTTATACTTATTCACTAATATTGACAAAATGTAACAAAAAGTGTAAAATATATGTATGACTAGAATTAATCTCCAAATCGACGACAAGTTCGCCGCAATCCTCCAATACTTGCAACTAGATTATCCGCTATTAACAGAACCAGATATAATCAAGATTGCTGTGGGTAATTTTTATCAATCCCAAAAAGCAAAAGAGAACAAAACACAACTCTCCAAAAAATTACAAGAACGAAAAGCTTGGGCAGATTCTTTGCCAACGTTAGAACTAACCCCTGAACAAACTGCAACCCTAGAAAAAAACCTAGAAGAATCAATAGCTTCGGGATTTGACGGACCGTTTACAACAGAAGAATTTTTGAAAGAAATGGCAAGTTAGTTTTTATGGCATTTTTACTCAGTCCTACAACTCTTTTCTCCAAAAAATATAAAAAAATCGTCAAAAATAACCAAAAATTACAAGAAATTATGATTAACAAACTCTTTGATTTGGCTGATAATCCATTGCTTCCGTCGCTGGGATCTCACAAGGTTAACACTCCTAAGTTCGGCGAATGCTTTAGTTCCAAAGTTACAGGTGATATAAGAATAATCTGGAAATACGATGAGAACGATAGTCTTGAGATTTTGGAATTGTTGGATCTCGGTGGGCATGATCGAGTCTACTAAAAACCCTCATTAACGAAACCTATACTTTTGGTTTACGTTTTGGCGTTATTTTTAAAAACTAAAACTACTTTTACACTGTCATTCTGAATTTATTTCAGAATCTAAAAAGGTAATTATTAAATTTTGGGTCTAAATTTTAAGTTTCGTTATTCGGGGTAAAAAGATTATAAGCATACTCCTAACACTCTTCAACAGGGTTTTTTGTTTTGAGGAAATAGAATTTGACTATAGTGGAATTGTGTAGTAGAATTAAGTTATTAACCTCTAATAATTCTAATTTTTTATGTACATCAAAACCAACTCCCAACCAAACAAATTCTACAACAACCAAAGCGAAGGTCCCAAAAATCTTTCGACAATGGAAAGACTAAACCAAAGTCTACCAGGTTTGGAAAGGGCAACAATTCCACAAAATTCTAGAGAAGGTAATATGGGAGAACAACCTTATGTTAATCTATCTTCAAAAATCCAAAAGGCTGTTTTGGCTGCAAGTGCTGGAGCTTTGACTTTTGGTGGTGGAATTAATACAGAGGCTTTTAATAATTTTGCTCAAGGTAATCTCGGAGAAGTTGTTAACGTTGTTCAGGTTGGGGAAAGTGCAGAAGCGGCAAATGTTAAAGACGCTCTCAAAGTATATACCAAAGTAACGCCTGAGCAAGTCCAAAGAGCGGCTGATGGAAAAGAAGATTCAAAGTCTCAAGCTCTTCAATTTTTGGCAAAATATGATTGGGATGTTACAAAAGCCATAGAAGCAACCGGAGGCATGGAGAGTGTAATATCTGAAATTCAAATAATTGCAGGAGAAAAACTAAACGCCAAACAATCCAGTGAAATTGAAAAGCAAAAAAAAAGATTAATTATTAGTGCAGACGCCAACCGCGCAGGTAATATTAAAATTTTAACAGATCAAGGAAATGCAGATATGTTTAACGCACCCTTAAGGTTCGCAGGAGAGCATTGGCCCAAAGGAATTGGTGGTCTAGTTGGGGGTATCATGCTTTGGAAAGTTTCTAAAAAGATTAAAAATGGAATTGATAGTATTAAAGAATGGAGAGATAATAAAAAGAATAATAAAAACAGAAAAGTCGAACTCACTGATATTCTTGAACAATACCTCGTCACTAGCAAGGGTGCGAAAGAAAAGTTATTAGCTGCAGCTATTAATGAAATAACTAGCGGTAAAAATATTTGTGGTTTATCTGAACAAGAATTAATTGATAGAATTAGAAAAACTCTATTCAGTCAAAAATATAGAAATAAGATAATTTACGCAGCTGGTGGCAGAGATCAATTAAACCAAAAGCTACAAAATATGTATGAGATTCCTGAACAGGAAGATTTTGAAATTCCTGAAGTTCCTAATCCAACTCCTATTGTAGAAACTCAACTCACACCTTCGCAAGGAGAGATAATAGGTATTCCAGATGACATTTCACCGGATCAAAAGCAAGCACTAAAAGAACTTAATGAATTTTATCTAAAAGATGTTAAAGGAGTTAGAGCTGGGGAATTAAATGATTATAATAATCGTGTTAAAGCTATAGGTGAACAAATAATCGATCTTTCAAAATTTGGTAGTTTTGATGCAAATACAATATTAGATACATTCGGAAACGAAGAGGTTATTAATATAGTAAAGAGATTGGTAGCAAAATCTGATGATATTATAGAGTATAAGAATACAAGTCAGCAACAAAATTCAACTGGGCAATATCAATCAAGGACTAAATTAGAATTTATTCAGCCAGAACCACCAACTCCAAAAGAACCTTCGCTAAAAGATAAAATAACAGGTATTCCAGGTAAGTTGTTTGAAGGTGCGGGCAAAGACATTAAGAAGACTTTATATAAAATTAACAACAGCAAAGTAGTTAATAAATTCAAAGACTTTATGGGTTTGAACGATGAAGATTAAAATAATATTATAGCCAAAAATTAACCATTCTACCCTAACTTATTAGGGTTTTTTGTTCACAATAATTAGAATTTGCATATACCTTAATTGTATGGTATACTATAGATATAATGACATAAAATCCCCGAGCCATTCGGCTCACCCCTTCAAAAAGGGGTAACAATCTAAAACTATGAAACTCATTCAACAATTCCAACAATTAATCCGAATATTACTTTTGGGTGCTACTTTTTTTGGGATTGTAGGAGTTGGAATGTCGAGAATTAATATAAGTGCCTTTGGCGACAAGGATGCAGGAATCAAAATAACATACAGAGAAGGAGCTAGCGGAAATAATGCTAACAAGTGTTCTAACTCTAATGAAGGTTTTTTTGACTTGAATGATAAGCTAAAGTCTACTAAGCAAATTAATGATACTTTGGCATCAGAAAGTAATTGTGTAGTTGTTAAGTTTCCGTCTGCCAATAGACCACTTGCCAAAATAACAGGATGTTCAACAATTAGTAAGAATGGATTTGGTGGAGCCGCTGGTGGAGGTTTTGACCTGTGGTGTACAGGTGAGGCAATAGACATCAAAGATGGAAAAACTAAATATCCTAATTCTCACGTAATAGTGTATCCTGACAGTACTTGTGATGAATACACAGCTACTAGTGGAATTAGAGATGGGCAAGGATTCCAGTGTAAAAAACTTTTGGGCGATCTCAAAGTAACAGATGATACCTGCTATGCTTATCCTGGAACTAGCGAGCAATTGATTTCTTCTGGACAAAGATTCGCAATCTGTGATAACCTCAAAGACACTAATTCCTCGGTCGGAGCAGATGGTAAAGTTCTAGCCGTCAAAACAATATCCCTAAAAACTGATGATGGTAAAACAGAGTGTAATGTCAAATTAGGCAAAAATGACAAATATTATGGTGGATATAGAGTCGCTAGCTGGAAATGTGGCGATCCGCCCGTTAAGGATAGCGATCCAACCAATGTGTGTGCAGCGTTCGATACTAGATTACAAGGAGACCAACTCGGTGGAACAATTGTTAATATTAGAACAACTAATATTTTAGTTTGTCCTGCTGATAAGATTAGATTCAGTGGTGTAGAGGAGTCTAAGATTTGGAATGTGGGTAATTTTTATAAGATGAAAGTAGATGGTAAATGGGCTGAATTTGATCAATCTACACTTGACAAAATATGTGGGGAACCTGTCAAAGCTGATACTTCTAGAGTATTTTTGTGTCCAAAAGTTAAGCAAGCTGATTTTATTAAGAATTATCAAACAGAAGCCAAAACCAACAAAACTGGAGCTTTCTTGAGCGACGGAACTGGTAAAGATGTTAATGAATCAATAAAAGGAACCAATAAAACAGAGGGAGATCCACTAACTAATGGAATCAACAATATCTTCTCTTTCCTTCTCAAGATTGTTCTAGCTGTGGTTTTGATACTATTAATCGCGATTGAGATGATTCAGGGAATGGTGTTCTTGATAATGAGTACGATAATCTCTACATTGATGGATCTAAGTCCGACTAGTAGTATACTCGCTAATGTCGCCAAGCCGTTGTGGGGAGTGTTCGTGGGAATTGCCAACTTTATTCTCGTGAGTGCGGTCGTGTGGACAGGTGTGCAGGTCATGGTGGGATTGAAGAAGGTCAGTGAGATTACTAATACTCTACTGTATCTGGCGGTGTACGCATTAATTGAGAATACAACATTCCAGTTGATTTCGTTCGTGGTGTATATTATGGATTCCTTCGCCAAGTTACTGGTGTTCATATTCGCGGGTGGAGATCTCAACAGTCTGTTCATCGGAATGGCGGGCTTGTTCGGGTCGATTAGTAGGTTCCGTAATTCTGGTTCGGTTAATCCTGATGTTGATAAATTTTTAAAAGGTGCGGGAGATGTTTTTCAAGGCGACACTTCATACGTGTTATTCCAGGTTGTCACCGAGGCTGTGATTGTGATGGCGATGTTGGCGATGATTGTGATATTCTACCGAGTGTTCATCGTGGTTATTAGTCGTGTGGTTATTCTAATCTTATTGATGATTACTTCGCCGATATGGGTACTATTACTACTTCTTAATGAAGGAAGTCCAGGATTGGTTCCTGCTAATATCAACGGAATGTTGACTCAGATTAGAGAGACATTGATTGGATTGATTATCTTCAATGTTGGGTTCGTGGTAATTATGATTATCTCATTCCTAATCGGTCAAAAGTCCTATGCAGAGCTCAATGTCCTGCAAGCTACTAACCCGTTGATTGCTAGTAATGGTGGGGTCGTGGCTAGTGCGGATGCCATTAGTGGCTTAGTATCAGGCAAAGTATCAGATATAGCTCTTATCGCCCAGTGGATTACGATTGCCTTCCTTCCGTCGATGTTGACATTGGCTACCATGTGGATTCTAACAGATGCACTGCGTGAAGGTGCAATTCCCAAGATTCTAGGAGAGATGGCTAACAAGGCAGCAACTGCAGTCGGTCAGGCGGGAATGTCACTGGGAACTGGAGACTTCAAGAGCCTCGCCAAGCAAGGTAGTAACTTTGCACAAGCTTCCATCGGTCTCAAGGACTTCAGTGGTAAGGATACAGTTGCTGGTGGATTGATTAAGGGCGCAGGCGTCGGAACACTCAGAGGATTACCAAGTGTGGCGTATGGAGCAACTGGTGGATTAATTGGTGCTGGAATTGGAGGAGCTGGGAATGTTGCTGAGTTTTTTGGCAAGGATGGTAAGGGGTTAAAAGATAATGGTAACTATATTGCGAATCCATTATTTACGGCTGGAAAGTTGACCTCCAGAGCTTTGTCAAAGTCAAAAATTGTCCCTGGTCCTTCTAAAAGTTTGTTGAATACCTTGGGTAATTCCAAAACTCCAACTGAATTCTCAGATAAAATAAAAGCTATACCAGATGATATTAAAGCTTCCAAACTCGACGCTATCAATAACAGACAAGAACAAATTTCGGAAAAATTAGAGGAAAATGTTAATGAAAGAGTTAGTGATTATCTAAAAAAGCAAGCACAAATTGTCCAGGCAAACATACAAAAGAGAGATGATCAATTTAACAGTGGATCAATCACAGCTGAAGAGAAATCGAATTTTGATCTCTACAAGGGTGCAGACGCTGTATACAAAAGAGCTAGGGCGGATAAGGATCAAGTAGCTCAGTCTGAAATCAAAAAGACTAAAGGTTATGGAGAAGAAATTAAAAGTCAAAAAGTAGCCAATGGTAACGTTGAAGACTTTACAGTTAATCTTCTTAGAATTAAGATACAAGAAGAAAATCTTAGTCTTGCACAAAACCAATTCAATGAAGTTAAAAAACCTGAAGATAAACAAAAATGGCTTATTAGTAAAATTAATGCATCAAATTCAATTAGAGATTTGAAAAACAATAAGGACCAAAGAAGGGCTGAAGGTAGAGAATCTTGGGGTGGCTACTATTCAGGATCTGGAACTAAAACATCTCGTAAATATCCAGAACCACCTAAGCAGGTTACTTAATTATAATTCAACTTTCAACTCATCACAGTTCAAATCCTCTTTTGGGGGATTTTTTGTTTGGGCTTAAAGTAGTGATTGTGATAATTTGACAAACTAAAAAAAGTAATTTATAATTGCTTAGCTTGTTCAATTCAATCAATAAACTATTAAGATGTCTGATAAAAACCAAAAACTATTTAGCAAATTAGAACCACTGAGCTCAGAAACTGTTCCGCACTTCAAAAACTCTAAAAAACCAAACTTCAAACAAACTTTTGGTAGGATTTTTTTGTACGGTGGTTTAACTTTGTCTACTCTTGCTGGGTTTTATATCGAGCAACAGAATATCAAGAAAGTTAATCAAATCGATAACGAACTGGTGAATAATCCTATTTTTGAAAAGTGGGTCACAGAACCAGCGACGAATTCTTACAAAGTCTTGATACCTGGCGTTCCATTGTATGAGTATTATCATTACAAATCTCACTCCAAACACATAGAATCCAAAGAATTAACTGAAAAAGAAACTACGAATAAAGATAATCATGACTACGAACACATGGGGGCTGGTGGATTGATTCTCAAAGAATTAGAAATTTTGAGTAAAGTTTTGTTTGAGCTGGCAAAAGAAGAAATATACACAGAAACAGTATTGATATACCTATTAGCAAAAATTCCAAAACTCCAGCATTACTTGTTTTTGGTTCTAGTTAGCAAAGCAAGGCTAACTTCATTCGTACTAAAAAAAATAGAAACAATCTTGGAAAAAATGGATAATTCACTTAATTCCATAATTCATAAAACAACCAATTCTAAAAGTGATTTTGGTACAAATATAAAAAAATTGATGAATAAAGACGAAGTTAAACCATCCAAAGTTATTAACACAGCTAGTGTAATACAGGAAATTCAGTTGATAAGGAATTTTTTGACACAAGTAAAACTAAGCTTGCAATTACCTATGATGTTTGGACATTCCAGAAGCCTTGTTCATGCTTATCTTAGTCTCAATGATTTTGCTTCTCCTAGATTTAGTAGCGAATTGAATCCTGATGTTTTGGACCAAAATTCAAACAATAAAAACTTGAAATACAGAACCTTAATTGGCGAAAACGATGTTGGAGAAGAGTTTGATAATAATATTCAAAATCTTAGTCAAAAATTACACTCCGAGAATTCAACAATAGAAAATTTTTGGGAACAGGTTATATTACCAAGTAATACAAATACAAATCTTAATAATATTAGAGAGTTTTGGGGTTCCAAAGAACCAGTTGACAAGATAGTCAATGAAGACAAAATTGGAGATGTGCAGAGGTTGGTGGCTTATCAAGAATATTTTGGTACGATTAATACCCAAAAAATTAGACTAATGTACTACACACTTATGTCAATTGTAGATTTTTTTGCGAATGTAAAGTTGGACGATGTTAATAGCTACCTTACCAAATCAGGGTACGATGAATACAATGGTATACTCTACAGAGATAGTGTTGATATGAAATTCTATAGTAACGTTGGCTATAATACTAAAAAAAATCTAAATAAAGATGAAACAAAAGCTAAAGGTTTAATTTTGCAAATCAGGGAGTCGTTAGGAAAGAGCAAAGATACCAATAAAACAGAGGCCAATGAAACAGAAGACTCCCAAGAGTCGACTACTTCCAAAGGCCCAATTCAAGATGCCAAATGGGTTGAACTGGTTCAGTCTATATTCCTACTTAGTAGAGAGAACTTGGATCAAAATACCAAAAAATGGCTGATGGAAGTTGCAAGTATTGCCGATATGTATAGTCTAGAAGATAAAGATTTATTTTTGGAAAATCATACCGATCGTACAGTCAACAATTTGATTATGTTTTTGAAGACTGGTGAAGACGAAGATTATTCAAGATATGAGCCAGTTATTGTTCCTGCATGGCAAAGGGTAGAAAACGCACTTAATGTACTGATGGTAACTAATTGGTCCAAAAAATATGAAAAGGAAACTAATATAAAAAAATCTGAAATTGAACTTCTAAATGAATACATCATTAGAATAAAACAAACTTATCTTGCATTAGAAAATAGTTTTAGTGAATTATTCGCTAATGTTGATGACTTTGGGGCTAATCTTCATCCAGATAACAGAGCATACGCACAAAGAATCATTGTAAAAAGACACAATAAAGTTAACGCTTTAGAGGATAAAATTTTCAAAAATATTCAAGATATGGTTAATCGCTTTGAGAGTATGGGAGAATTAGGTGCCAAATCTCATAATCGCTTAAGGCTAGAACTCAAAGCTTGCTTGGCTCCACTTTATGATAAGATAATAAATGTAAATCATGGATTATGGATTACAGGATGGGACCTTGACTGGCTAAATAAATATTTTGAAAATAAATCTGATAAGGATATACACAAAAAACTATCTGAAATTGAGAAAACAATTGATGAATTGGATTATAACCCTAAGTTAAATGTAAGTTCTTCCCAAATGCCTAATTGGACAATTCCAGTGTCTGCTTATTTTGACCCTAAGTTTTTGGAATTCTTGCACCATTACAGATTCCAAAGTGATATTGTTAACTTTAGGCAACAAAACTGGCCTCGCTTCAAGTCCAAAGACCCAAGTGTCAAAATCACTCTAGATCAAAGAATAAATCTATGGGTCAAAGATCCTCCAAAATCAGTGATCGAAGATTGGACAAAATGGAGCGATCGTTCCAACCTTAGAGATGATATTGATGAATTCGTTAATGACCAAAAAATCATATCAGAATTGTTCAACCAAAATAATAGCAACTATCATCCAATAGATTTAACTCAAATCAAAAATAGTAGAATCTTTTAACTTTTAACACCTGTTCCACTATTTATCTTCTAAAACAATCTTCTAAAACAAAATCCCCGAGCCATTCGGCTCACCCCTTCAAAAAGGGGTAACTAGTTAGAATGTCTTTAGTCAAATAGATGTAACCAACAACAATAATTTATTAACCAACTATGTCAAACAAAACATCGGAAAATATTCCAAATAACCACAATAATAACGACAGCCACAATGGCCACCGTCCGAATGCTCGCGAAAGAGAGTTTTTTGATACACCGACTACCGCGAATCCCCAAAAGGATACAACTCAAAACAAATATCCTAATTCGTTAGAAAACCTTGAAAGCTCAACTATTGAACAGAAAATCAAGACTGATGCAGCTTTAATTACGAGTATTATTAGCAAAATGTCGCAGGAAGATTTTGAAAAATTAGCAGTCAAGCAAAAGTCCTGGAAACCCTGGGTATACAATATGCCCGATGCCAAAGAGGTAGGTACTGAAGAATTAAAAGAACTGATTGGAAAGCATGAAATATCTTCAAGGTTTTTGACACTTTTGGCAGGTGTGTTCAGTGCTGGAGTCGGTGCCGCCGCATCGCCATTCGCTAATATTTGGGCTTCCAAAGTTGTAGGTGCTGGAATTACAGCGGCAGGTTATGGAGTAATACAAAAAACACTAAAAGAAACAGCTCTAGAAAATCTGACTTACTCACAAGCTAGGCTAATACCAACCTACAAGCACCAAATTGGTGAGGTACCCAAAGAAAAAACTCTTAGTGATTTTTGGTCCAAAAAAAGAATGGTAAGTCTAGTTGGAATTAATGTTATAACTGCCCTTCTTGCTTCTAGTGCTGCATTATTCGAGGTAAACGAAACCGATCATCGAGAAATGATGCAATACAAAGTTGACGAACTTAGTAGCGGTATTAGCTCCAACCAAAAAAAAGATACAGAAATAATTCAAAAAATTAAAGAACTTGAAGCCAAAATTAGGACTAATCCAAATGACGTTCAATCACAAATTGAATTAGTAAAAGCCAAAGCATCCTCACCAATTCTCGCCTTGTATTCTGAACAGGTCAAACTCGAAGAAAAACTCAAAAATTGTGAATCAACAATCAAACCAGACTCCAAAACTAAAAAAGAACCAGACACAAGCAAGACAGCCTATCAAGATTGTGCAACTTTCATTGGAGGGGTGTATTACAAGGACAAACCACGAGGAGTTCCAGGATACAAAACTTCAACCGATGATCTCAAAAAAAGAATTGAATCTAAGGGCGGTGAATATCGTGAAGGTGAAATGCCCTCAACTCCTGCTAATCGCCAAAAGGAATTACTGGAAGCTGTCCGTGCAGATAACCCAAAAGAAACAATCCTTAAATACTACGAACGAATCAATCAGGCGGAATATGGTGTGAATCTAGTAAAAGAAATTGAAAGTGGATCGTGGTTTTCTGACAAAATAGGTCCAATCGAAAGAATCAAAATTGGCTCCAACAGAGTTAATCGCGTAGTCATTGTCGAGCATCAAATACCAGCTGAGATTATCAATACTATTTTGATATTCGTTATTGAGTTAGTGGCTGTATACAATACTATGACAGTATTAACCAACAAAAACTACCAAAGAATATTCATTAACGGTGAAGTCCAGGACTTTGCTCAGCGGTATAACTTCCAACTAGCCAAAGAGGTGTATACAATTCTGAACAAGCGTTCTGGTAGTGACGATTCTACTAACGTCAATCTACGAGATAGAGCTATACCTAACCCAACTAATAATTCCGAGACTGGTGATAATGATTCGATTGCAAGCAACGAACCGACGTATGAACAAATTCACAGACTAGTCAAAAACATGTCACTGGTAGGTCTCAATGCAGGGCTTATGGAATTAATCAGTAGCAACAACCAAGAAGTATTCGGCACTGTTGAGGGAAGTATGGCGGATCAAAAAGTTCAATTTGATGTGAATTTGATTGAAATTAACGATAGAAATGTTACCAATAATACTGGGGACGCAATATTGAAGGAGGATGTAAGAGAGCTAAATATACTAAAACCATCGATTGAGACAAGAACCCAAAGAGATATTTTGATAGAAGATGAATTAATTGCAAAAGATATAAGGGAGCAAAAGAACACAAATTATCTTGAGTCTCAACTGGATTACTTGGACAAATTGCACACTAAAGAACTAGAAATTAACGACACTAAAGTAGATTATTATAAGCTAG
This sequence comes from bacterium, assembly GCA_043765655.1. Lineage (GTDB taxonomy): Bacteria > Patescibacteriota > JACMRA01 > JACMRA01 > JACMRA01 > JAYTWQ01. The sequence continues at coordinate 3,139 of JAYUIW010000045.1, read as the reverse complement.
AAGAAGAATCTGTCTCAAAATATGATATGACTGAGAATATTCGCAGGCGTACCGTTGGTAAAAACGATGTTCAGCCAAAAGTTGAGCCTAAGCCTAAAGGATTTTTCGCTAGGATTTTTAACTTTTTTAACTAAAATATAGAACAAACTTTTTTTATTTATGCAATTCGAACCAAAGCAACCAAAATTAGGAGAAAGTATTCCATTCGTTAGTATTGACGATGTTATTCGTGAATTCAAAATCAAAAACAACCTTAGTGAAAATTCAAATTTTTCGGCTATGTTAAAATCGAGAGGATTCGAATCGAGTCTTGATGTTCGGGAATCAGGTAGTAATCTAACCAGCTCTACTGTTGGATACGATATAGTTATGATGGCGAGTAGTTCAGACAACGAAAGGGATTTTGAACAATTTGAGAACTTAGTAGATAACGAAGGTGATAACTCTTGGGAAAGATTCGTTGGCGACGATGGAAGAATAGATATGGAACTAATCAAAGAAACAATACAGAAAAGCAAAAAATTCAATGATAAAGAAACCAAAAATATACTTGAAATTGCCAGAACTAGAACACCCAAAGAAAATAGAGAGAGTGGGGAAAAATTAAGAGAGCGAGTCAAAGCTGACAGGCTAAAAATACGTGAAGAACTCAGAGCAAAAATTGCTGAAAAAAGGGAAAAACTTGCTCAAAAACATAACAGAAATTCTAGGGAACGACTGGCCGTTGATAAAGTAGTTGATAAGGCTGTAGAGTTAGTCGCTAACCCAGAGAACGGCATCTCTGTCGATAAAGTTGTGGAATTGGTAACTAATCCAGAGAATGACCTCGCTAATAATCTTTTTCAGGATGCACTAACCAACAAGGGCAGTCTCAATGATATGTCAACAGATGTTATCCTTAGCCTGATAATCGAAACCGCCAAAAGGTCTGGTGCCAGTGAATCCGAATTGAGAGCACTTAATAATATCAAAAATACAGTCGGACTGACGACTTCGCTGATGACTTCTGATGTACTGGGAATTATAGGTAACGCCGTTCAACTCGCACCTGAGGTTGCTAGATCTGTTGCAGAATCTATTAAGGTCGAAGTTACTTCCAATAACCTTTCGAAGGGTCTAAATAAAGGAGACTTGACACTGATAGACGTAATATCTAGGATTGACTCCCAAAAACTAAATCCAGAAATTGCAGACAGAATCCTAAGTCAAACCATCGAAAAATCCAACCTAAAACGACAAAATACAATAGACAGCATCAATCCACTAGATGTAGTGGCAATTCGCCAAAACTGTAAAAATCTAGTCATAGAAATAGCAACTCTTAACAATTCCTTATCGGACAAATTGCCAAATTCTGTAAATTCGCTAATACTTAGTGAGATTGCTCGGGCAACTCAGCAATTGCAACTACTGGATAATATGGGCGTCGAAGCCGTCAAAACTATCAAAGAAATTGCCAAAAAAGAAGTTGAAGCTAAAGTAGAAGAACGAGCCAAACTTCAAGAAATTGATAATCTCAAACCAGTCGCAGAATCAGATCAAAAAGCCTTGGAGCTAAAAACAATCAATGATTCGCTCCAGGGTACAGACAAGCAGATTATAACTTGCAACAAGCTACTAGAACACGCCAATCCTGTAGTAGTATCCAAAGCAGTAGAAAAACTACTAGAGTTAGAACTATCCAAATCCAACCTCGAAACCCAAAAAAAAGAAGCAGAGAGGGCGGTAGTAACTGAACAAGCGATTGAAGGTATTAAGGCTACAATTGACAACCAAAGTCTTAATTTGGATCAAAAATTACAACAAATCGAAAAACTAAAAAACAATCCAGAGATTAATCAAAAGAGATTAATGTTAGAAATGAAAATTGAAGCAATAAAGTTGCCAGACAATATATCAGAAATGATAAAATCAAGCCGAGGAAACCCAGAACAAGTCGTGGCATATGAATTCGACAAAGATAACAACTTAGTATGGATAGAACAAGGAAAAGGATTCTTTGACATTAACAAAGGCTCAAGTGAAAACATTAAAGGAAGCGGTCTATGGCACGCTTGGCTTGAGCACAAACAAAACTTTAATGACTTGGGAATAAATACAGAAAAGCAATTAATACAAATAGTTAAAGAAGCAGTTAAAAATGGTGAGAAATCAGTATCACGTAATTCTAAAGGAGGAAATCAGTACAGAATAGCAGTTTCAAAAAATCAAGATTTATTGGTTGCAGTTTCAGAAAATGGTTATGTCATTACAATAACACCTAAAGATAAAATAAAATAATTATATGAATTCAAATCAAATCAAACTACAGATTGACTATAATTGTTCCAGCTGTATAATAAAAAATAGTACTATTACAGAGAATGTAGATACATTAAAATCAATTGGTCTTTCAATCGATACGGTTAACAATATGAACTCGCTTGGGATTCTTTTTGATCAGCAGATTGACTGGAACTACGGTCAACCAAAGACTGACTTGACTCCAGCATATTTTAAGGCTTATAATCAACTAAGAGAGCTTGTCGTTGAACAAATATACAAAGAAATTGGAGACAAATTTGAAATAGAGAACAAGTTACACAAGTTCAACATAGCAGAGTAAAAAATTCTAAATCCAGCTCAAGTTCTTTTTGGGATTGTACTAATTCCGCCACTTCGGTGGTTTTTTGTTTTTGGGGAATTTTGGTGGTTGTTTAGTCTGAACAACAGGGGATTCTTCACATTCGTTCGCAATGACAGTGTTTGGAGAGAGATAGATTTTGGGGATGAGTTTGACAAAAGAGTATTAAAATGGTAAAATATATACAATAGATATATAATGTAATACAGTTTTTATGAATATTTCAACCTTAACCAACGCAACAATTAATAATCCTATTGAGGATTCGAAGCTGATTAGCTTGAGACTGCCCAGTTCTTTTGTGGTTTTTTTGAAGTCCAAATCCAAGAAAGAAGGCAGAACTGTGTCTAACTATCTCAGATATCTAGTTATGCAATCAATGGACGAGACGGAATATCTGATGAGTAATCCAGTCAGTTACACCTAACCCACTCCTAATTACCTCATTAATTCAAAGGTTTTGATAATTTTTTCATAAAAATTGAGGCAGGTTGAAGCTAGTTTTAGAATATTGTA
>JAYUIW010000044.1:0-6961 GCA_043765655.1 bacterium | reverse complement strand
TCGTTGAATATAGCGTTGTCTTGTCTACCCTTAGTATTAACATCGTACCCAAAAGTATCTTTGAGCAAATCATTAAAAATCTTTTTTTGGTGTTCTTCAGACTCACCTTTGGCGTCAGCCTCCAGAATCTTTGTTTTATAATTATTCCAGTTCGCGATAATTGAGTCCGTCAATTCTACTTTGTTGAATCGGTGTTGTGAGATATTATTAACCAAAGTCATATTCACAATTGTAACCGAACTAGCTAACTAATGTCAAGGAGTTTTTGGGTGGTTAGTTTGCAAAATATTCTGGATGAGTAATATTATTTTTGTTCATTCCAAAACTATTTTAAAATAACTTTATTAAGCCTATTACTAATTGCAATTGCTAAGCTAGATTGTCCCAGATCGTAACCCAAAAAATATACTTGGTTAACGCCGAGATTGTCTAGACTGGCGAGGTTGGAATATAGATTGTGGGAGACTTCTGTTAAGTTGTGAATTGAACCCAGTGATTTTATTGTGGTATCTCCTGAGTCTTTGTTGCTATTCAGGAATTTTTGTATATCTTCGTCAAAGCCAGCAACGGCTGTTTTTTTGTTTATATCTTGGTTTTGGTATCGATGAACTTCAACGGTCGGCGAATAATGGCGGTACTTGTTGCCAGGAACTACAGTTTTAACTTCAGAATTATTATCTTTTACAATGATTCTTTGAATATTAATATCGTTAAACTCTTCTAGAGCATTCTCTAATTCCACAACTCCAATTGCACCAGGTCTGAGAATTCTGATTTGACCTTCACGGTAGTCAATAATTGTAGATTCTAAGCCAATATTAGTAGTTCCGCCATCCACAATTCCACTAATTCTATCGCCAAGATCATCATGAACCATATCTGGACTAGTCGCACTCACGCGGGTACTAGTATTAGCCGATGGCCCAAAGAGTGGAATATTAACAGTCCTCAAAATCTCTAAGGTCAGCTCATTATTAGGAATTCTACAACATACAGTCGATAATCCAGCGAGTGCAGGGGAGAGAGGAGAGTTTTTTGGAATATTCAAGATTACAGTCAACGGTCCTGGAGCGAACCTAGATAACAAGAATTCTATAACTTCTGGAATATTACTCACATATTTACGAATTTGATCTATGGAGCGAAAGTGACAAATCAGCGGATTATCAGCTGGACGATTCTTGATACTAAAGACCCTACTAACAGCTATCTGAGAATTAGCTAGTCCAAAAAGTCCATAAACAGTCTCAGTGGGAAGTGCGACGACTTGGTTATCTCGGATTAATTCTACGGCTTGGGAGATTGTAATTAGATTGGGAGCGGTGGGCATTAATATTAAAAAGATTTATAATTGCCAAAAGTAATCAAGAGCAACTTTGAGATTAGATTGGAATTCAGGTTTATTGTATTTTTGGACTATTTGAGTTGCAAGAATTAATTTGATTTCCAATATATATTGTTCGTTCCAAAGTTCAGAATATTCTGAGATGAATTGTTCAAAAACCTCTGACATAGATTCATTATAATATTGCTCAAGATTGAGTGGAACTACAGACCTTGGAAAAAAAGTAAACAAAAAAAGTTTTTCTAACTCGGCGAATCTCGGAGCAAAATGACTAAAATCAAAATCTATAAATTCAATATTACCTGAATTATCAACCATTATATTGCCAAGGTTGAGATCGCAGTGTACAAGTACAATTTCATTTTCAATATTTTTTGCTTGGACGTGATTTCTGAGTTGCTTGAACTTTTTTAGATCTTCTCGCGGAATATTATTTTCACAAAGTTGTAATTTGTAGTCGAATTTGTCTAGAATTCTTTGGGTAGAATATTGAGTTCCGAAAGATTGGTGGAATTTTTTTAATTTTTGGACTATTTTTATAATAGTTTGATTTTTTTGAAGATTATTCAAATCATAAAAGCTCCGAACTAGAGTTGTAGAATTATTAACGAATTTACTTGTAAGAACTGGGGCTTCTAACACAGAATCTTTTGGTTCCAGGCTAATTACTCCAAAACTTGCCAAGCTCAAACCTAATCTTTGTATTTCCAAATAGTTTCCCAAAAAAATGTCTCTGTCTTTTGGGTAATCTGTTCGCGATTCTTGCTTTGGTACGAATATTTTGAGAACAAGTTTATCACCAACATTAACAATCAAACTCATAGTTCCACCTTCCATCACTTCATAACTTGAACCACTTAATTCTGGATGATTTTGTTCAACCCATTTTGGAACCAACGATAGTTTTTCTGTAGCAATTGGGCTTAGATTATTTAGGATAGATTTTTCGGTTATATTTTCCATAGTTTACATCTCTCAATAGTTATCAGTATGATTATTTAATTATTGAATATATATATATTTTAGTCAAAGTTTATTATCTGTTGACACAAATCCTTATTTTTGGGTATACTATAAGAATTATGAACTTTTGGAATTGGCGTGGTATTTCTAAGTATACAATTTTTCAACGCTTGTTGACTGTGCTTTTTTTGGCTTGTCTAATAGGAATTATTATATTTCTGACCACTGTTAATCCGTTCGTGGATTCGATTGCAATTTATGCTTTTTATGCACTCATCGGGATAATTCTGTTCGTTGTGTTGGAACTAATATATATTTTTTGGCGTCAAAAAGTTCAAAAATACCAATTAACTCCTATAAATATTCAGATTTCTAGTGGAGTTTGCTTAATAGTTAGTTTGGGAATTATTTCACTTCTAACCTTTAATCAAATAAAATCCTTAGATATAATTTCTATTGCAATTTTGACAGGCTTTGGGGCTTTTTATTGGTTTTTTGTGAATGTTTTTGTGAGTTAGAATTTGAATTCTCCCTGTTAGGGGGCTAGGGGGTACCAAAAATACTGTCATTCTGAATCCCCTGTTGTCCAAAATCTACAACCCCCAAGCTACGCTTGACCTCTTCAAAAGAGGTATACTTCAAAAAACGCTGTCATCCTGAATTTAGTTCAGGATCTAAAAAGGTTGTTATTAAATTTGAATTATTTTTTTTAATAAATAGTCTATACTTTGAAATATTATAAAAACGTTGTTTGCCAGTTTTTTAGATCCTGAAACGAGTTCAGGATGACATAATGGTAGTTAATTCTGCACAACAGGAGATCTTTCGCTTGTCGTGGCGAGGCTCTAGTCTGGGATACCCAGACCACCACTTCTCACTTGCTCAAGATGACAGTGTAAAAAATATGATAAGTATAAAAACCTAACAAATGTTCTATTAATGTTCTATTATAACGTAATTCCACTCAAAAGACTAGGTTCCAATGTCCAGTTTTTGCTTTATTCAAGCCAAGTAGAGCATAGAATCGGCGAAGTTGTGTCCGTTAATGTTCGCAATAATGTGATTTTGGGGCTGGTTATTACTCGGGAAGGGGAGAGTCAAGGTTTTTTTGAGCAATTTGATGTCTCTAAGGTCAAAGAAATAAACGAGAGTGAAGGGTTGTTGTTCAATGATTCCCAGCTCAAATATCTCGAACTTATTGCCAATAATACCTTTAATTCTATTGCAACTACAGCACAATCAATGTTTCAAGGTTATACATTACTGAACCAAAAAAACAAAAAGAGGTTACAGGAATATTATAATGATAAAATTACGAAAGATAAAATTACAAATTATGAAAGTATAGAGAAAAATACTGTCATTCTGAGGGAACCGAAGAATCCCCCTGTCATCCTGAACTCGTTTCAGGATCTAGAAAACTTAGAACAAAAAGAAAACCAATTACAATCTTTGGACAAAACAAAAAGCCAAACCAACAATCAAAATAATTCTAATCAAAACTTTTCCACCCAAGATAATCCACAGCCACAAGAACAATCCACAACTAAAATCAACGGATTCGACAACCTTCCCAAAACTTCTCCAAAACAGGCGAGAATTGAGTTTGAGCTAGTTAATGACTATTTGGTTCGTATAATGTATATTATACGTAGTGTAATCTCTGAATGCAATAATACCCCAAAAAGCCTTAAACAAAGCCAAAACAAGACTATTTTGGTAATATTTCCAGAGCTTAAAACCGTTAATTATTACTATGAATTAATTAATAAGCAGTTATTAACTGATTTTGAGTCTTCCGTAGAGACTTCCGCCAAAAGTACTAAAACAACTTCCAAAAGTCTTTCCAAAGATATTCTGGATTATGTTCCCGAAAATACTCCTCCAAACAAAATTATAAAACAAAATTCCAAAAAACTTTTTGACAATATAAATCAAAGCCTACTCCAAAATATAAATCTAGCTGTCTTCAGCTCCACCAAGTCCAAGTCTGCACAATCTGTAATTCTGGATATTATTACCAATGACAAACTCAATATAATCCTGGGCTCCAAGTCTGCACTATTTTTACCTTTTCAGTCTCTAGAGCAAATCATCCTAATCGACGAAGCCAATACATTCTACATTCAGGAGCAAAATTCGATGTACTATGACGCTCGTGATGTGGTTTTTCTGTTATCCAAGGCTTATAACGCTAATTTGAACTTTATATCCAAGGTTGCTTCAATTCGGCTTCATAATTTTTATTCTAAGGAACTTATAGGACAATATATGACAAAGTACCAAGATATACACTCAACTCCTCCAATAATCAAAATAACAAAGAATTCTGCCAGGCATTCCAATTTTGAGCTTTTTGGCTACGATGTCGAGAAGTTATTACCTAGAAAAGATTGACAAATGTAACAACTTAATATAAAATATAAAAACTATGGAAAAACTACCACCAAAAACAAGAGAACAATATAAACAAAATCTAGATGAAACATTGCTAATTGAAAATTATACAAGGTTTATTCATAAAATTATTTGGTCTATAGAAGATCATGGTGAATGTGATCATGAAGAATTGCTTCAAGTTGGTTATGAAGGATTTGTTAAAGCGCTTAGAGATTTTGATGAAAGTAAAGGGTTTCTTTTTTATACATTTGTTCGTAGTCGTGTTTATTACAAAATCAGACACTTTATCAGAGATAATAGATTATTTAAAAATAGAAGAGATTCAGGTTATTTTTTTTACGACTCTCTAAATACTCCAATTAAGAATAGTGGTAAAGAGCAGATTGATATTTTGCAAGCACCAGATCTAACTAATATATTTACAATTGTGGATGATTTTAATTTTAATTTTTCTCAAAAACAAAAAACTATTGTGGCTTTATTACTTCAAGGATATACAAAAGTAGAAGTTGCACAATATATGAATTTGAGCCTCAGTACAGTTTATAAGAATTTTAGGCAGATAAAGTTAATAATAAAAGATAATAAAAACAATTCGTCTCTCCCCTAGCCTATACCTTTGATTCCGTCTACGAATCTTTGAGTCGAAAACTCTTTGGAAGTTTGTTTTATTTTACCTACATCAAAAGTTATTTTTTGAAACTCTAGGATTGCTTGGATTAACTCTTCTATACTTTGGTTCTCAAAGAAAACTCCGTTTGTGGTTTGTGTAACATATTCCAAAGCCCCACCTTCGCCATAAGCAATTAGTGGAATTCCACTGGCTAACATTTCTACAGGAGTAATCCCAAAGTCTTCTTTACCAGGGAAAATAAACCCGCTACAATTCTCGATTAATTGGAAGAGTTGTTCATCGCTAGTTCGCCCAAGGAACTCGATATGAGGCAAAACTTTGTCAGGATTAGCGTTTTGGTAATCTGTTATAATTCGTTTGAGGCTTTCGATTTGACCATTAACAGCACTTATTCCAGAGATTTTGAGGTTAATTCCCAGCTCTAGACAACTCTCAATCGCCAGATCAATTCTCTTGTGAAAGCTAATCCGACCATGACTAAGTAGATAAGAATCTTTAGTCCATATATTTATTTTTTTGGGGACTATAGGTAGGAACTTCTCCAGATCAATTGGCGGGAATATTATCGTAGAATCAGCGGTGTACTTGTCTTTTATCAAACCTTGAATAAACCTTGAATTAGCAATCCAGATACAATTGTTTTTTTTGAGATTATTGACAGCTTGTAGATCCATTTTACGAATAATAGGAACGATAACTTTCAACATAATCCTTTGTAGCAAACCCAATGAAGAATGGTCAGTTTCGGTAATGAGATTATGCAAATATCTAGTTGGAGTATGACAATAATGAAGAAGTTTTTGGTTACCTTCTAGATCAACTTGCTTTGCACAATCAGTAGAAGAGATTATTACCAGATCGTAATTATGAACTCGAACTCCACGCATTACTATCGGATAAAGCCAAAAAAAGTGCTTAAAAAACCTCAGAAGAAAACCATTATTAAACACAAAAAACCACTGCAACCAAGTCGTACGAACTCGCCCTTCATTCCAAGCCCTAGTTAATTGTGGACTATCGCGGAACTTGGATTCTATGAATATCGTAGAAAAGACATCACTTTCAGGGTAAATATTGAGTAATTCTTCGACAACTTTTTCGGCTCCACCATTCTGGAAAAAAAAATCGTTAATTATTGCAGTTTTGGGTTGGGAGGTGGGCATATATTTGACAAAATAATTATAATAAAGTAAAATTGATATACAAATTCCCAATAGGGACGACCTTCTAGCAATAGAAGGGTTAATTTTTGGATAAGAATATTGTACAGAATTCTTCTTTGAGTGTTTTTAGTTCATCTTTTGGTATTCTTGATTGTTTGTACAAAAGCCTAGAAGCGTCTATCAATCTCATTTGAGACATTAATGCAGAAACTTTTTTGCCTTTGGTGTTTATTTCAAAGTAGAGTTTATTTTCTTTGTTTACACTAGAAGTTGGAATTCCATAAAACAACCTATTATTGAATTTTTTTGCTATTATTACAGGTCTAAGAAACTTCTCTCCTTTTCCGTTTTCTTCATGTCCAATATTTTCTCCAAGATAACACCACCAAATCTGACCTTCTTCAAACTTAGGAAACCTATCAATCTGATTAATTTTTTCTTTTAGAATAATCCAAT
>JAYUIW010000043.1:0-21818 GCA_043765655.1 bacterium | reverse complement strand
CTTAAAATTACCACTAACTATCACTTAATTCAGCCTAGAAGCGTAGTCATAGTCTGCGACGCAACTTACTTTGGTAGGCGTAGCGATAAGACAGAGCTAGACGGACTGATGGCATTTGTGGACAGGGCGACAGGACAAGTTCTGTGGTCAAAGTTTCTCAAAAATGAAACTAACACTGATTACAAAGAAGGTTTAGATTACTTGGAATGCAGAGGATTTGAAATACTTGGAGTTGTTACAGATGGCAAAAGATGGCTTGATAGAGTGTTTGTTAATTACCCTTATCAAATATGCCAATTCCATATACAAAAAAGTATTAGAACACTATTGACAAAGAATCCTAAAAGTGAAGCTGGAAAAAACCTTTATTCCATCAACAAGACCTTTATCAGAGACAAACTAACAAAACAAGAATACCTACAAAAGATTGAAGTACACCTCAAAACGAACCAGGATTACATCAACGAAATGTCTGACACTGACCCAACAAAATACAAACATGAAAGGCATAGAAAAGCACTAAGAAAAATACAAAACAACCTAAAATTTATGTTCACATTTCAAGACAACCCAGCTCTAAATATTCCAAACACAACTAATCATATTGACGGTGGATTATTCTCACCTATGAAGAAACTACTTGGAAATCATAATGGGTTGTCCAAAGAACATCGAAAAACCTTAATCGTCCAATTTTGCAATTCTAGAGGTAAAACTAGATAAATCTATCACCCGAAAAGTTCCTATAGGTCAAAAATGTTTACAAAACTCAAAAATGTACCTATGATTCGCGCTAATCCTTAATCTACAAAATTCAGTAATTTTTTTAGAAAGTCTTTACTTTTATAGTTTGCAACTATTTTTACCTTATTTGTATTTTAAGCGAATTACTGCGATCGAACGAAACTGAAGTTATGAATTGCTCAAAGATTTAGATAAAGCAATTTTTATTTTTTGCCCAAAAGAAAATTATGATTAATAATTATAAGCATATGACACAATCTTTATTGACGACTTTTTGGGAGTTTATCAAAAATCCTAGTTCTCATAATACTTCAAGTAATAATCTTAGTAATACTAACTTTTTGTCCAAAATAATAATACTTGTTAGGCTCTGGGCAATAGCAATTCTTGGGAATATTATGATGTTAGTTCTAGGGCAGGGAGCCTTGAACCTACTTGGTAGTCCGATTGATACTAGTAAGAATACCGTGGTAGAATTCACTCAGACTACTCCTGCTTTGGTTGTAATTCTGATGGTGGCTGTGTTCGCACCGATTTACGAAGAACTAACTTTTAGACTTTGGCTCAGGAGAGAGAATGGAGAAAACAATCCAAAAATTATGAATGAAACAGATACGATTGAAACACCCAAAAAAGGTACTTTGGAATTAGCTCCTGATAATCCTAACAACAAACCAAAATTTATTAATAAGCTTTTTGGTACTATCAAAAAACTACTAACCCAAAATATTGTAGCTCGGTTTTTGCAGAAGCTGATACTTGTGATTCTTAATTTTGTAGGACTTTATCCCAACAAGTTCTGGAGGTTTAACTTTGGTTTGTTTTTGTTTTTATTGTTTATGTTCCAGACAATCTTTAGCGAAGATCAGGTCAAAGGCTTTTTTGGTTTTATTAAGCAAAGCATCTTTGACAATCAAATTATTTCTGAACAGCTTTGGATTTTGTTTTTGGTTATAGCTCAGATTGTAATTATTCTTGGTTTTAATAAGCTTATTGGATTATCCTTTGCTCAAAAATTAATTGGCAAGATTTATTCCTCAAGCTATAATTGGTTGTTTTGGTTCGCGACGATTGGCTTCGGATTGGCTCATATTAGTAATTACCGCGATATTAGTGGCTTGGCGTGGTTGGCGACTCCACTACTTATTCTTCCACAGCTTCTTACTGGGACAATTCTGGGATTCATTCGTGTTAACTTCGGCTTGCGTTGGAGTATGTTCTTTCATTCATTGTTCAATGGGATTCTTGCAGTTCCACTTCTGGCTATAACCTTCACCAAAGACGATCCTAATCTCGAGAATCCAGCTTCTAAGATTGCAACGACAGTTATTGGGTTGGTTTTTTTGGGGATGATAATTGCTGTTATTGGAATTAACATCTGGAACGTAATTGATACTTTGGGCAATAATGGCAAAAAAGCAACTAAGTCAAGGGAATTGTTGAAGTTTTAGAATTTATACGGAATTATTTGGAAGCACAATCTGCACAACAGGGGATCTTTCGCTACGCTCAAGATGACAGTATAAGAAAGGTTTGGTTGGAGTTTTGGCTTCGATGAGTGGGGGATTCTTTGACAACCCCCTCCGTCAACGATGTTGACACCTCCCGTGGGAGGACAGCTCAAGATGACAGCTAGTTTTGAGTGTATGCTATAACAAGTCTGACTGGGCAGTGATCAGAGCCCATAATTTGGTCTAGATGGTCGATACTTACAATTGATTCTGTTAGGCTATTATCCACGACCCAGTAGTCAATCCTCCAGCCGACATTGCGCTCTCTGGCTCTGGTGATTTGGTCCCAGTAGGTGTAGTGATCTGCCTTGTCTGGATATATGAACCTGAAGGAATCAACGCCAACTTTGGAGATCAAACGGTCCAAAACTTCACGCTCAATTGGCAAGCAACCTGTGGTTTTGCGGTTTTCTTTGGGTCTGGCGAGGTCAATGTCTGTAACGGTTGTATTGAGGTCTCCGCACAATAACAATTGATAATTATTCTCTTGATAAAACTCAACTTTCTTGATAATTTGCTCGTAGAACTCCAACTTAAAAGGAATTCGCTCCGCGCGTCCACCTTGGGGATAGTAGGAATTAATTAGAGCAATTTTGGAATTTTTATCTTTGGCGTTATCTTTGGTATTATGATATTCGAATTCTATAATCGTAGTTCTGCCTTCGCAGTCAAATTGGTCAATTCCAAGATGAGCGGTATTCAGAATTTTTAGTTTTTTGTGATAAAAAATTGCTGTTCCAGAATATCCTTTTTTGATAGTGCAGGCATTCCAGTGGAGTTCATAATTCTCCAAAAAATGTGAGTTAGAATTTTGATTTTGTTCTTCTTTTTGATCTATATTTTTATTTATATTCACAACATCTTCGAACTTATCTTCGAATTCTAGACCTTGACTTTGAACCAGTGGATTAATTGTATTTACACCGAATTCTTTTTTGGTATCGTTCCACCATTTGGTCATTACTTCGTCGTCAGCTTTGATTTCTTGGAGGCATAGAACATCAGGCATTTGATTCCCAAAAAAATCCCAAAAACCCTTGCGAGCCACAGCTCGGATTCCATTAACATTCCAAGTAATTAGTTTTAGGTTTTGAGTCATTCTTGAATTATATTCTATGGATTTCTTTTGGTCAAAAAATTAACATATTACTTTTGATATCCCCAAAAAAACTTTTAAATCTTGCCGAATAATTTTAGATCCAGTTTTTCTTTCGTAGTACTAGATATACAATAGTCGTTAGTAAGAGTACTGTAATCGTGACTGTAATCGTGGGCCAAGTTTCGCCGGGTGAGAATCCATAATACATATTCATCGAGAAGAATCCTGTAATCGTGCTGGGAACTAACACAATAATACTAATTCCTGTCAATCTTTTGACTACCTCATTGGTGCTTCTGGCGATAATTGCCTCGTTGGTTTCACTAATAATTTGGATTTGTTGCTTGAGAATGTTTAGGTTGTTGATAATTTTTTTGATAAGATCTAGACAATCGTCCACTTGTTCTTTGTCCTCGATATCCACTAATCTATGATAACGCACCTCAATGGATTGCAGAACTTCGGATAGTGGCTCGATAATTCCCTCAAAGTTAACAATATTTCTTTTCATATTTTGAATATCGAAGATCAAATCCTTATCCATGCTCACGTCCTCAAAAATCTGTTGATTCAATTGATGAACTTCAATCTTGAGCTTCAACATCGCACGGTATGAATTATTGAGACCATTCCAGAGCATTTCGTAGAATAGATCAAAAGTCGTATTACGATCAATGTCCATATTGTTAATATTCTGGAAAGATTCTACACCTTTGAATTCATGCTTGTTGATAATGATTAGAAATTCTTTGTTCACAAAACAGTGAACTTCTTTTTCAATGAAGGTTTTTTTGATTTTATCAAATTCTGGGAATTGTAAGGCGATATAGATATATTCACTGCGGAATTCTATCTTGGATAACTGAGTATCGGAGATTACATCTTCCAGATCCAGCTCAGTAATATCGTATTTTGCAAGGTCGCCTTTGATTTTGGTTGGCAAAAATTCATCTTTACCAAAGTACACAATTTTGGGATTACTTGGAGCTGAAGTTGGTGTAATTTTTTCTACAGAATTGTTTTGCTCAATACTAGAATTCATATATTATCAGTATACTTTTTATGTAATCTATGGTCAAATAAAGTTTTTGATTTAACCCAAAAAAATTACAATTCTTGACATTGTAGATCGTTAAAGGTACACTACTACAAGTTATGTTCGAATTAATCAAAGAAGCTTGGAACTATTTAGTTTACCAACCTCAGCTCAACCTTACCTACTTTTTTTACAAACTCACCAACGATATTGGTTTTAGTATAATTTTGATTGCGATTGTCGTGAATGTTCCGCTGTGGTATCTTTTTGCCAAAAGTTATATCAACTCCCAAAAAACAAGATTGCTACTACCACAACTCAAGCTAGTCCAAAAAAACCACAAAGAAGACCCTCAGGCTATGATGAAGGCGATGCGAGAGTTTAACCAAAAGCACAATCTTAGTAATTCTAGTATTTTTTGGGTACTTATATTTCAGTTATTTTTTGTTTCAGGGCTGCTTTACCTTGTCCAAAACATTTCTAATGGCTTGACTTTTAACCAGCTTTATCAGCCAATTTTTGGGATTCGAGATATTCTTTTTGACAAGCTTGCCTTTAATTTTTTTGATATCGGAACCAACGCTTCTTCATCGTTTAAGTACAGCTGGATTTTAATTTTAGGGTTTTTTCTTTCATACTTCCTAGGTTATTATATGCTAAAACTTGCTCCGCATGTAGCTCCAATCGAAGATCCCAACGCCACCGAAGAAGACAAAGAAAAGCAGATTGCAATGCAAAAATCCCAGGAATTCGTAGCAATTTATCTTTCGCCGATTTTATTAACCGTTCTATATTGGAATACCACTTTTGGTCTTAATCTCTATTTCGCCATGGTTAATGTGCTGGCGATTGTCCGTCAAGTTTTGATTTCGCAGTATTACAAGAGTCATGTTGATCGGTTAATCGTAGACATTCTAGAATCTGACAACGTTACCAAAAATGAAATTAACCTCAAAGAAGTCAAAATGATTGAAGGAGAAAACTTTACCAATTTTGAAAAGCCTATAGATAGTACAAAGGTTACAAAAGTAGCTAATAATAAAACTAAAACAGTCAAGAAAAAAAAGAAAAAGTAAGTTATACCTTGAATATGTTCTTTAATCTTAATTCCAAAGCCAAAGCCAACTGGTTCTGGTTATTGCCGTTTACAGTCTATATTTTGTTTTGGGGATTTTGGTTCAAGGCCGACAATACGCCGCCGCACTGGGACGGAGGAAGACATGTCTATAACGCCGAGAATTACTTTACTTTATTCAAGAACATTGTAATTAATACCAAAGAAAATGGTCGAACCGATGCTTTGGCACAGTTATTGTCGCAATATTTTTATTATCCGCCTTTTCAGTATTATCTGACTATTCCATTCTTGGTAATTTTCGGAGTTAGTGCCAAGTCAGCATTATTGGTTAATCTGGCATGGATAAGTTTGCTTACTTTTGGAGTTGTTAAGTTTTTGAAGCAGTTCAATCTTTCTAATCTTGCAATTTTTGGAGGACTTTGTTTGATTTTTGGGTCGCCTTTTTTGATTGGTCAAAGCAGGGAATATCAACTGGATTATCCAACATTAGCCTTTTTGTTTCTAGCTTTTTGGCGATTGGAAGTCTTGCTCAAGGATTTTAACGCTAAGAATTCAATCTATCTTGGAACGATTTTTGCGACTGGGATTTTGACCAAATGGACATTTTTGATTACTTTTACAATTTTGGCAATTCCTGTTGTTCTAATTAGAATATTCTCACATTTCCAAAACACTTTTAATTTTGAGTTCAACTTTATACAACTCAAAACCTACTTCCAAAAAATCTTGGTTAATCTTTTTGCTCTATTTTTTACGACTTGGGGAATTATTAGTCTCTGGTATATTCCAAATTTGTCGCATCTTATTATTGATTTCAAAAAAAATGCAGGTTCAATTGGAATCATAGAAGGAGATCCGCAAGGGTTCGGTTGGGATTCATTGTTCTTTTATGCTAATGCTTTGACATCGCACTATTTTACATTTGTTTGGATTTTAGCTTTGGCCTTATTAGCAATTATTTGGTTTACCCAAAATAGAAAAAAACTACAATTTAGCTCAAGATATTTAACTTTGTTAAGTTACCTTCTAGGTTTTACGCTCAACTTGTTCTATCTAATGATTCAAGGCAACAAAGACACTCGATACGCTGTTGGATTTTTTGTTTTCTTTGTTCTAATTATAGCTTTTGGCATCAATGATTTGTCATCTAAGCTTCAGAAGTATAGTACAATAATAATGGCTTTTTGTGCTTTGTTATTCATTATCTGTCTCAATGTTCCCAGCAACAATATTCCAAGATCCATTGCAATCACTCCCAAAGTCAACCTAGAAATCATTCCAACTTCTGGTTATACTAATCTACCAACTAATAATCAGCAATGGGCGGTGTACCAAGTTCTGGAACTAGCCCAAAGTAATTCTACACAGTTTTGGAATAGTAGTGATAACTGTATAACCAAGGATTATTGGAAGCCTCTTCCTAGTATTAAAGTTGACTTCGAAGACAATCCAACGCATAGTAATTATGGAACAGTCTGGGGGCTAGCTAGAGAGTATGGGTTAGAGATTAGTGATAGTGATAACGCTTGCTTCATTCTAATTGGCAGTAATAATCAGGAGTATCTAGATCAACAATCCCAAAAAATACAAGATTACCAGCCACTTGGGCAATTCAACGGGGTTGAACTAAAAAATATTATGGTTTTAGCCAAAAAAATCTAAGCTGGTTTTAGAATTTAATTTGACTTTTATTCTAAAAATAAGTACAATAAAAAGTGTTTATAAATACCAACATTATTAACTTTTAACCAAATTCTAATATGCAAATTCCAGAAAAAACCAAAAACAACAATTCAATTATCAAGCAAATTTATCTCTACTTAGTTACTGCTGTGTCACTACTATTCGTATGTAGCTCTATATTTGGCTTAGTTTCGTCGCAATTTACTACTAATAATATGTATTTTATGCCATATACTGATAGTTATCTTAGTTGTAGTAATGATTTTATACGTCCTAATCCTGATACTACCATCAAAAAAACCAAAGAAGAAATTGATGAATGTGTTAAGCGTACAGATGAATCCAATAGAAAAAATGAAGAAATCACCAAAAAATCAGGTCTAGTAAATAACTCAATTATACTTGCATTATCAGGTGTCGTTCTTTTTGTTCACGCTTTCTTTGTCATCAAACTCAACAAAGATATCAAAAAATCTGAGTAGTATTTGAAACCTTTGGTAATAATTACATTCTTTTTCGCCAAAGCATAATTAACCTCTTCAAAAAACAAGAGGCTTTTTTATTTAACAACACTAACTTTCATCTCATAATTATGACGATTCAACCTAACCCTAACCAAAATTCCAACAAGCAATTCACAGACCTAGAAAAATCTGTAATGTTCGACAAGCACACCGAAAGTCCTAGAACTAATAAGTTCGATAAGTTCTTCGAATCTGGGATTTATACCTGCAAAAACTGTGAGGTTCCTCTATATTCTTCTAAGTTCAAGTTCGACTCTGGTTGTGGCTGGCCGGCATTCGACGACGAAATTCAAGGAGCAATTCTCAAACAAAAAGATTCTGACAAATACCGAACCGAAATTCTCTGTAATAACTGTGGAATTCATCTCGGACATATCTTTACTGGCGAGGGTTTGACCTCTAAGAATCTTAGACACTGTGTTAATTCTGCGTCTATGGACTTCATCGATGAGAACTCAATGGATTCTAGTTGCAAGTTCCAAGTGGCGATCTTTGGGGCAGGGTGCTTTTGGGGCGTGCAACATTATCTGGACAAGCTTCAAGGGGTTTTGACAACAGAAGTTGGCTATTGTGGAGGTAATATAGAATTCCCGACTTACAAGCAGGTTTGCACTGGTAATACTGGACATATCGAAGCTGTTAAAGCTGTCTTTGATTCTAGTATTTTGTCATACCAAGATCTGGTTAAGTATTTTTTTGAGATTCATAATTTTGAGCAAAAAGACGGGCAGGGGAATGATATCGGATCACAATATATCTCAGCAATTTTTGTCCAAGATAATGTTCACAGAGAAACTGTCCAGAATGTAATTGAGCTTTTGGAATCCAAGAACTATAATGTTGCGACCAAGATTCTTGACTTTAGTAGATTCTATTGCGCCGAAGATTATCACCAAGATTATTATACCAAAACAGGCGGAAGTCCATATTGCCATTTTCACAAAAAAATATTCTAGACTAATTGTTCAGAATTTTTAGGACAGATTTTATTAGTTCTTTATCTCTTTCACAATCGAATTTGTCTATGAACCGAATTTGTCTGGTTTTGGTTTTGTATCTATTAATCAACATCGATTTGAACCAAGCTATTTTTATTTTATCTAGGCCTTCACTTTGATATTTGTCCTGAGATAGTTTGTCTAATATTGACATTTCCAACGCTTCTAATTCTTCGTAGTTTTTGGTAGAGTATTCACACCGAAATATCGTAAAAAGAATTGCGCTAGCTAGTTTCCAGGCTTCACCGTAGATTCCCATAGATTCTAGATTCTCAAACTTGACATAACACCTTTCTAATCCTTCCATTCCACGATTAGGAAAAGCGTCGTAATTATGAGTTTTGATCTCGCTAGTTACCATTTTTTTGTAGAAAGCAATAGGATTACTCACAGAATTGGGATCAATTATTAGTTCAATTTGTTGTTCCAATTCAGGATGATTAGAGATTAACTGGCTGAGAATAGTGTACAGCATATCCTGGTCAAAATCGTACATTCGCTCTCTTATGGGAGTTTTATTTTTGGGCATTTTGTATAGTTATATTAATTTTACTTACAATTTTTGCAACTTTTATAGAATAACCCTTCCATTAATAATTATCGGTTAGATCGTTTTGGAACAAGGCAAGATCGTTGGGTTCTAAGGTTGTACCTAGACTGCCGTGAAGTTCCTTGGTGGAGTAGAATTTGCGAATTATAAGATTAGGATTAACTTCCAGAGCTCCTTCGCACATTTTGATTGTGTTTTCGTTACTGATAACCATTAGACTATCAATCTTCGCACCAATTTTTTGACCTAGATTATAGTGAATTAATTGACTACCAGTACCTAGTTCTACCAGTCCAGGTGTTATGAAGACTTTACGACGGTTTTTGAAGTTTTGCATCGCGTTGACCGCCTCGAGAACTCCATCAGGATTGCCGTTGTAGGTGTCATCAATTACAATAATTCCTTTTTGACCTGGGATTGCGTTGAGTCTATGCTGCGCAGGCTGAATCTTGGAGATTCCAGTTGTTATCTTGGATTCTGGAATGTTGAGATCTAACGCTAGAATAGTAGAGGCCATAGCTAGCCCTAGAGAATAATTAGCGATTGAGTTGATTTTGAATGGGATTTTGAGGTTTCTGGTCTTGTTAAATAAATCTCCAGCGAAAGCCAGTTGTGATTCAATGAACAGGCTGTTTTGGAATTGCCATGATGAAAGCGGATTGTTTTCTTTGGTGTAGAATTGAATATCTAGCTGTTGACAGTGAGTAAGGTGATTTTTGACAATATTATTATCGTCGCCATTGAGTAGTAGCAGGGAACTATCACGTAGACTATGAGCCAGTTCAAAAATAGTCTCGACCGTGTTGTTGAGATTGCCCATTCGCTCCAGATGAGCTTCGTTAATTCCAGTAATAATTCCAATGTCAGGATTCACTAATTCGCATAGTTCGGTAATATCTCCAGGCACATATTCGCCCAGTTCGCAGATAAGAATGTCAATTGTTGGGTCGAGTTTGTCCTGCACTAGTCTACTAATACCAATCGGCGTATTCTCGTTGCCGACGGTTGCAAGTACGCGGTATTTTTGACTTAGGACTGTTACTAAGGCTTCCTTCATACTGGTTTTGCCATAACTTCCTGCGATGGCAATTATACGTTTTTTTGGTTCTTTCCATGCCAAGATTTTGGCTTTGCCTGCCTCAATAATTTTGTTTTTTTGACCTTTATCAAGAGGTTTGATTAATACTACAGCGATGGTAATGAAAACGAATTGGAACAACCAGCATACGATTAAGGCGATTAAAGTTTCAACAACTCCGATGAATATTACTGGAATTATGAACAAAAGTTGGAATGTTAAAGCTATCAAAGCCACAAGTTTCATCTTTTTGGTCCAAGTTAATTCTCGCTTGAATTCTAAGGTTTTGAGCCTAAAAGTTTTTTTGCGAACAGAGGTTATGAATCTATTGAGATCGTAGTTTTCTTCTTGGAGAAGATAATATTGGTAGGTCAAAAAACGGAGGAAATTGGGCATAAGGGTAATAAGTTAGAGTCTAAAACAATCCAAACCAAAAAAATATAAATATAAAAATACTAAAAATAGAAGCTATAATTGAAACAATTTTTTTCCAAGTTACAGTTATTTTGGGGACTAAAATTAAAGCAATTACAAAATTAATAACCCACCAAATTAGACAAGCGTAAAAATTTATCATTTCAGGGAAAACTGGAGAAGAAGATAAGTCTTTGGCGGTAATAATTAAGATTAGATTATAAATCTCTGGAACTCCAGCAAGCAACAAAAAACCAAAGAACTTGGCGAATGGGTGCGTTGTGAAGAAGGTCGGAAGGGGCATAATTAATTTTCACTAAAGGTTTTTATCTCTGTTTTGAATACGATTTTTAACAACTCTGATATGAGTTTGGTTCATTTCATCAATTTGACGCTTTAAATCCTGTGATTCTCCGTGAATTTTAATACATTGTTGCACTAAGGTTTGGTAATCTCCACTTTCAACCAAGTTTTGAATTTTAATTTGTGCGGCTAACAGAGCTTCGATTGATGGTGGTTTTACGGTTGTTCTTATTTGAGAAAATTCAGCACTGAGTTCGTCTGTAGCAGAGCTTTCAAGGCCTAGTTTTTGTAGACTATCTTTGTTAAAATTACTAAAATTACTAAAAAAGTTCTTATAATCTTGCCTTTGATTTTCTAGCTGAACAACGATTATTTTTAGAAATTCTGTGTGATCCGTGTTATTCAGGTCAAATAAGTTTAGTTGTTCTAGCAACTGCGTTGAGGTAAGTTCCAAAAAGCTTGAAGGTGTTTTTTCTTGCATAGTGGTAAAGGTTAATTTTTATAATTTACTTTTTTGGATTTTGAAACGAGTTCAGGATGACAAGATGGAGTTTTTTTGTACCCCCTAACCCCCTGACAGGGGGGAATTGATTCGGAGTTTGTCTTGAAAAACAGGGGATTCTTTGGTTCCCTCAGAATGACAGCGTGGTAGAGGTTATTTGAAGTTTATCCTGAACAACAGGGGATTCTTCGGCTCCCTCAGAATGACAGCGTTTTTTTTGTATTTTCTACTTCAATCCGCTTACGAGGTAGAGCTCTGTGTCTTTGATGTTGCCGTCTTTGGTAATTGGAGATAGAATCGAAGGTTTGGCAATATTAGATTCCCAAAATATTGTATCCGTCTCTACGAAGGTTAGGTATTCTGACAAAAACTGTGAATTGAATGCCTGTTCCCAGACTTCGTCGCTACCTTCATAATCATTAATCTCAAAGCTAGATTCGGACAATTGACCGTTAGAATTCTCTGCGGTTAGAATTACAATACTATTACTTGGTTCGACCTTGAGCTTAACTCTCTTATTAACTGCGTCTAGTCCACCTGTGAGTGAGACTTGCTTGAGAGCGGTTAGAACTTCTCTCGGATTGGTCTTAAAATTACACCCAAAAGCGGTTGGAATAATACGATTATAATCTGGATAAGTTCCACTTCCATAACTCAGAATCATTTCACTAGAGGCGAACTTGAACCATGCGAAGTCTTTTTCGAAGTACACGGTCGAATTCTCAGAATCACCGATTGCAGACATTAAGAACTTGAGAGCTTTTGGTGCGAGTAGGAAGTTATTGGTCTCCTTAATATTCGGGTTATCTAGGTTGAACTCCATATTGGTAATCGTAGGCTTTTGTTTGATAATTCTGAATCTATCTGTGGATACAACAATCAACGAATTATTGGTAGAATCAGCCGTTAGACACACATTACAAAACTCTGGCTGGTAAGTTGTCTTGGGATCGCCAACTGCAATAAAACTACCTTTGAGGTTCTTGAGAAGTTCGCTGGAATTGATCTCGAAGCTACAACTTCGGAATTCTGGATTCTGCATAGGCTCGTTAAAGTGCGATAGTAGAGAGCTGTTAGTCCTCAGAATATGTTTGACTTTTTTACCTTTGACAATGAGCGTATTCTTGGCTTCATCGTAGTCCAGGTTAATCTCGTCGCCATCGATAAGATCTACAGCCTGGGCTAACATTTCGGTTTTGAGGCACAAGGTACAATCGGTGGTTGATGATTTGACCGCTAGAGAGGTTTTGTAAAAAACACTAGAGTTCAAGGTTGTCAGGAACAAAATTCCAGCTTGAATTTCTACTTTTATACTGGTGTATACTTCGATTGGATCTTTGCGAAGACTTACTTGGTTGGAGATTCCCAGTTTGGGTTGAAGGATTTTTTTGTCGATAATGAAACTAGGCATAGTAATTTGGGGTTAATTTGGGTTTGATTGTGAGTAAAAATAATTATGAAATTACTGGGGAATTGCAATGTTTATTCTATCTTATTATGGTATTTTTTGTGGTTAATGTCAATATTGTTTGACTAAAATAAATATATAAGGTTATATTAAGAGTAAAAATATAGTTAATTTCAAGCTTGTTTTTGTTAATTTTTAGCTTTGTTTTTTATTGTCGCATTCTAATTATTACTGTCATTCTGAGCGTAGCGAAGAATCCCTTGTTGCTCAGAATATGTTTCAAAACGACACCGAAGGCTTTGCCTTCACCCCTACATAAGGGTACTGAACCCCCCAACTTTGTTCTAAGCCGTCATCTTGAGTAAGTGAGAAGTGGGGGCTGGGTCTCCCAGTCCAAAGCCTCTGGTACGACAAACGAAAGATCTGTTAGTAATCATCAAGATCTGAAAGTTTTTCCAGTCAAAGTAACAGATTCTTCTCTACGTTCAGAATGACGAAAAAAAGCCTTTATGATTAAATAAAAAGATGTCAAAAATACCCCGTCGACTTATGTCGCCACCCCTTTTATAAAAGGGGAATCCCTCAAACAAATCTCAAGCTAAAACAAAATCTTAACTTTTGTACCCCCTAACCCCCTTCGGGCCGAAGCTTCCGTAAGGAGACCTGACTAGCACAATCTTTTGACAGGTGGAACTCATCAAAATAATTTTTAAACCACTTTCCCAAAGCCCTTCCCAAATGTCTCTAACTCAAAACACTAACAATTTCGCAGATCGTGTCATCGACAGAATTCAAAAAAACAATTCTTTTCTTGTTCTCGGAATTGATCCCAACTTCGACCTTCTTCCTGAAGATATGCGTCCACGATACCTAGAAAAAGACGAAATAAAAGATAAACTTTGGGATTTTGTCAAAACCTTAATCGATACTACGGAGGATCTAGTCTGTGCAGTCAAGTTCCAGTCGGCGTACTTCGAGCAGTTCGGTTCATGGGGAGTTCGTGTTCTCGCCAAGTCGGTTCAATACGCCAAAAGCTTAGATATTCCTGTAATTATGGACGCCAAGCGTGGAGATATTGGTTCTACCAGCGAAGCCTATGCCAAAGCCTATCTCAATTCCCAAAAAACCTTCAAGAACTTTGAATTTTATTCCTATCTAGATTCCGATGCCGTTACAGTCAATCCATTCCTTGGGCTAGACACACTCGACAACTGGCTAGAAGTCGCCCGCCAAGGTAAAGGTGTGTTTGTGTTAGTAAAAACCTCTAATCCTGGTTCTAGCTTCATTCAAGACGCCAAGATCGGAGATCTGACTGTGTCGCAATCATTAGCCAACTTCATTAATTCTCGGGCTGAAGAATCCGTCGGAGAACACGGTTATAGCAATCTCGGTGCAGTTGTCGGAGCAACCAAGATAGAAGATAACATAGATCTACGCTCCAAAATGCCAAAAAGTCTAATCCTTGCACCAGGAATCGGAGCTCAAGGAGGTAATCCAGACGACATCCGCAAAATTGTAGATGAGCATGGGTTAGGAGTTCTAGTTCCAGTTAGTCGTGGAATTAGCTTTCCAGAAGGAGTGAGTAACTACAGCGAATGGGTTGTTAAAATTCGTCAAAATGCAGAGGAATTAAGGGAATTGTGTAAGGTCAGATAGAGTACATTTAGTAAAATTTATTCTACAATGACAGAGTACTTTGCGTCGCCTAATACTGTAAGATTAGTTAAACTTAATTTTTTATTACTTTTAAGCATAATTAACTGTTCTTCGTTTACATAAAGTAAAATCTCAAAACCTTTTAAATCATAAATTGTATCTATTTTATTTTTACCTATATGATTATTTGAAAACCAATAAATTCCCTCAGATAAAGCTTGCATAGGATCATATTTAATATTATTAGAAGTGTTTAAAATAATTTTTCGATGAGCTTTAATACCTAAGGATTGAATTATAGCTGCATTCTCTAACACCTTATCATTCCAGCTAGAATCATAAAAATATTTTGCTAATACGTCTGAATATATACAGTTAATAGTATATTCTGTAGCATCATTTGGAATTATTGTTTTGTTTAATATTTTTAATAGTTCTGGATGTTTTTTTTCGATGACCTTATAATCATGATAAAAATAATCTCTAATTATTGGACTGAGCCCAGATGACAACACATGTTCAACTAATTTAACTTTAACTTCTTGATGATCTCTACCCATTACCCGACCTCTATCAAGCTCTACTTGGGTTGCTCCAAATGTAGACACCATAGCAAGAATTCCTCCAATTATAAATTTTGGAATTTTAGCTTTTTTCTTCGTAATTATTTCTTTTGAATCTGCAACAGATTTTTGTTTAAGTCTAGCTTCCATCCTTGGAATTATAATATTTATCTTTTCTAATTCTTTTTGAAAATTTACTAAAAATTCAGGATATACTTTATTATCTTGAGAATTATCACTAATAAAATCAATTAAAAGTTGTTGTCTTTCTTTCTTTTGTGCAAGTTTTGAAACAAGTCTAGACTTTCTTGACTCAGCTTTAACTGCTACCTCTTGCATTTTCTCAATCGTTTTGATATATTCAGTTACTGATTGTACTTCTGGGGGTAAAGGAATTAATTCTCCTTCTCCACTTTCTTGCCCTTCATTGAATCTCATAGTTAGTTTTGTGTTGTATACATACATAATAATATTGTTAAATAAATCTAATTATAGCTTGTTTTTGGAACATTGTCAAGAGTTATCTCAACCTACATTATTGCGTGTTCGCTGTCGATATGGGAATCGTAATTGAATACTCCAGTATGTTCACGGACACCTACTCCTTCTAATAAGTTTTCGGTTAGCAATCCACTACCTAGGCTCGCCATTGTGGGTATTTGGAATATTACTGAGACGTCTACAGGAGAATTGAGTGTAATATCACCATTCCAAGCTGCGTTAATATCACGCTTGAGTAGAGTTGTGTACATTGTATATCGTCTGTAGCGATTTTCGTTAGGATAGTAGTATTTTTCGTAGTAAGGCTCTAAGAACATCTCGAGCGGTAGACTATTCGGGAACCAGTAACAATCATAGATTGGATTAGCTTCGGGTTGATAATTTTTTAGATCAAAATAATGCTGGTCAGTAGCGGTGATATATTTTTTTTCCATACCCTGATTCTGAGTAGAAGTATTACCATAAAAAACTCTTGCAGCTTTGTCGAGTGTATTCTCTGTGAATCCCAGGTCAGACTTTTTGCATAATGCAAAGAACTTGAGTGAAGTTTGGGCTTTTGGGTGGCCGTAGGCTTTGAAATTATACGCCTGCATAAAATCTCTCTCGTCTTGCGGCACAAAAACCTCCAGTCCTTGTGGATGACCTTTGTCAAAATCTGTTCCGCCGACTCCTTTGGGAGCGAACCTTTCGAAGATGGTTTCACGGAATTTTTGGTATTCTTCAGGAAAATCATGTCCGCAATCTTTGTTGGATCTGAAAACATATTGAACATGAGTTCTTTCATTTTTGAGATTGTCTCGTAGGTATCTCATCATTTTTTCGAAGGGTCCAGAACTTCCTGTATCTGGTGGGGCTGTGTCGAGTGGCTCAGCTGCATGAACTTGGAATCCAAAATTAAAACCACAATGAGCATCATATCCATCAATTGACATGTCTTCTGACCATTGAGGGTAGTTTTTGTAGGGATCTTCGCAGGGCATGAACTTGACTCTAGGGAAAAATCTAGCAAAGCCTTCGATCATCTGAGAATATTTTTTTTTGGGGAAACGGACGAATACACGAATTTTACCTTTTTCGATGATGAAGTCAAAAGCAAGGTTAGAGTGCCATTTTCCTTCCATATACAGATTGGATCTATCAATATTAATCGACCTAAAAGAATTCTTAAAAAAAAATGCAAATCCAACAAGGTTAGCTCCTGGATAATTATTGTCCTCAGGAATTAATAATTCAAAATTAATATTCTTATTTCGCTCTAATCCATAGTACTTACCTTTCATTATGTTAGTATATTTTTCGTCCCAGGCTTCCCAGAGTTTCATTCCCAGAATTGCGAATCCTCCAACTACAATTGTAACAAAGAACCAAAATAAAAACTTGGAAAAAGGGTTGCTGACATTCAATGGTCCTAAAGCATTTTTGAACAAAAGAATTGCAAAAATTAAACTAATCAAAAAACTGAGTCCAAAAGTACATGTCTGCCAAAATACAAATATTAAACTTTCTTTTTTGTTATCATACGGTACGTTAGACATATATAATTTTGTTGGTTCGATTATTATGTATAATTGTATTATAATTACGCTTTTTTGGCAAATATTTTTAGTTCGAATATCTTTAGTAAAATATATACGCTAATATCGTTTTCAACTTTTACAAAACATCTTTTAACAAACTAAGCAAATTACTTTACCATCAAAGTATTTTTGGGCAAAAGTCACTCAAATTGGGTTTTTTGGGTTAGGGTATGGTACAGAACTATAATTATCCGAATTGACAAAATTGCTAACTTCTTGTAAAATTAGAAAGTAGCTTATTAGTACTATATTTTATACAGTATTCGTACAAAATGGAGAGGTGGCTGAGTGGTCGAAAGTACCTCACTGCTAACGAGACGAGGGTAAAACCTCCAAGGGTTCGAATCCCTTCCTCTCCGCCATAAACTACAAACCAAGAGAATAAAAAAATAGGAAAAATCAAGTCTTCAATTATTTTGGAGGCCTTTTTTGATGTTCAAAAAGAAAATCCCCGAGCCTACGGCTCACCCCTTTATCAAGGGGGTAACAAGTTCATATGCTTTTACCTTAATTAGTGTATATTTTGATTCCCAAAAACTCAATCTTCTTGACAAACATAATTAACTCAACTATAATTCAAACAATTAAAACATTTTTTTTATGGAGCTAATAATTACTTTATTGATAATTCTCTTAATCGCAATTACTATCATTGGAATTGCTGGGATTACAATCGTTAACCAACAAACCGCTTATACTGTTGAATTTTTTGGTAAGTTCAATCGTGTAATCTATCCTGGAATTAATTACGTTATTCCTGTCATCGAACGCAAGGCCCGCAAGGTTAATCTGGCTACGCTTGATATGAACTTTAGTATTATGGCGATTACTAGTGATAAGGTAACAATCTCCATCGATACGACGCTGATCTATAAGGTCCAAACCGACAAAATCTATCAATCTGTCTACGCTCTTAACAACCCCAAGTCAACTATTGAGGCTCTTGTAGAGAATGCAATCCGTGCCTTCGTAGCTACACAGACTCATGAGGAAGTTATCCAGGCTAGGGATGAAATGACCAATTATCTCGTTCGCCATCTCCGCGAAGAAATGGAAACATATGGTTATCTAATCGAGTCATTCCAGATGAGAGATATTACACTTCCTGGAGAGATTACTGAGGCAATGAGTCGTGTCATTAGTTCCAAGAGAATCGAAGAAGCAACACGTAACGAAGCCGAAGCCAAATACACACTCCAAGTTCGTGAAGCTCAGGCAAGACGCGAAACTCAAATGTTAGAAGGGCAGGGTATCGCAATGCAACG
Source organism: bacterium (assembly GCA_043765655.1). GTDB lineage: Bacteria > Patescibacteriota > JACMRA01 > JACMRA01 > JACMRA01 > JAYTWQ01. The sequence goes on along the minus strand of JAYUIW010000043.1, from coordinate 3,328 downwards.
AGACGCGATTATCAAGGGTCTGTCTAATTCTGTCCAAGAAATGCAACATGCAACTGGACTGGAAGCTAAGGATGTGATGAATATTGTGGCTTTGAACCAGTATATTGATATGATGAAGTCAATTACTAATGACAAAAATGGTAATACCAAAACTGTCTTTATGAACCCTAATCCCAGTGGAATTAGCGATATAGTCCAACAAATAAGTGCACTTGGTGGCACTACAGGAATCAAATAAAAACTCAACATGACAACAAAGCTTCTCTAGCAACTAGAACACGATTCTTTTTTTGTTTTTTATCTCAAAAGTTAAAGCTCCTAATTAATAGGAGTATTTTTTTTGGGGGTAGTCCAACTTCTCACCCCGCTACAATCGCAACTTCCTCCACCGTGAGATCGTAGGGCTGATAGACTTCTAAATTTTTTGAATCTGGTAAATTACTCCAGAATTTATAGCCTTGACATTCATACTTGGGAATTTGGTATTGAGCAAGATAACATCAGACGGTGAAAGAGATGAATTACCTGCTTTGGAATTACAAATAAAATTACCACTAATAACATAACTAATAGAATTTTTATTGTCAGAATAAATCTTAATTTGTTGACCTTCTTCGAATCTATAAACTCTTGAAATATATTTTGTACCTTCATTAATTTTACTTAGATCTAGTTCTTTAATACCATTTCCAAGATCAGCGTACTTCAAAAGTTCTGCACTTCCTGAAGTTGAATAATTACTATCTTCACCCCTATCGAATAAAGCGCTTGGCAGTTTTATACTTGCATTCCGAGCTGGATCCGAACTTTCATTTTTGATTGTATGATTTGTGTTTGGAGTAATTTTGACAAAGCTATCCTCTCCTACGACTAAATCAATTTCTTCACCTCTATTACTATAAACAGCTTTACTTGGAGCAGAATAATATGTTAATTCGTAGTTTGATTTGTGATAATGTGGTGGCTGAGTGTAATTAGCAGGCGTAAGAGCAGTTACCAGAGAAAAATCATCTGAATCCAAAGCTTGGTATGGATCTATACCCATATAATCCCGAGGCTCTAATTGTTGAGTAGTAGAGAACAAATCTACATTTTCATAAAGCTCAACCTTGAGATTGCTTGCACGAATTATTGGATTATCTTGAGCTTGTTTTGACCAATTTTCTAACTTAATTATTTTAATTAGTTTTTTTAGTTCTTTGATCTCATCTTGGTTTACATATTCAGGATTCAAAGTAGAGTAATAATGTAGCAACCTGTTAATTGAAGTTGCCCTTAGTCTTCTAGAATTCATAGCTATAAACTCATTGTTATTAATATCTTTGGCTTCCATCGCTAGATTGGATACAATTTCAAAATATTGTTTGTAGTTGAATGCTTCTTTGGGCATAAAAATAGAATTTTCTTTGTTCATACTATTAATTATATCTCACAAAACCTTTTTTGTAAACTATATAATTTCAACTTCTCACCCCGCTACAATCGCAATTTCCTCCGCCGTGAGATCGTAGAGCTGATAGACTAGAGCGTCAATCTGGGATTCAAGATCAGCAGTATCGCTCCCACCATTGCCCCTGTTCAGGGGCTCCGCAACGCGGTGGGGTACATTGTCGACAGTATCGCAAACCCCCAAACCAGAATGGTTTGACCCCTTAGAAGGGGTAATTGCCTTGCTCAACTCTCTCTCACTAGGTGTAGATGTAACCAAGATTCCCCCGTTCAAGGGGGTGACAGCGTAGCTGGCGGGGGTTTTAATACTTTCCTTAACCCGTAATATCTCCTCCACTAATTCCTCAATCTGAGTTGCCAAAAGTTGCCTCTGCGGTGTATCCAGAACTGGAATGGGAAGTTGCTTAATTTCATAGTTGTTAATATTATTATTACTGCTAGTTTTTTTAAACCTCCAATTAAGAACGCTAGAATTTATTAAGGCTAGGATAAATAAAATTGAATATGGAGATTGATTTTTCAAGGATAAAACATTTACAGAATTACCAAAAACTTTATTTTCTTCAACCAAACAACCTTTCAACCTTTTTTTCATAGACATGTTGCAAATACCTTGAACTGCAAGTCTAGGAGATTTTATATCCAAAATAAACTGATTATATTTACTTAAAGTATTATCTGAACCTTTAACATTTTTTATTTTTTCAATATATCCGTCAATATTACATTTTAGATTATAACTTTTTGGTTTCCATAGGTCTAAATTCTTACCGACAACAAAATCAACTCCATTTTTTACACCTTCAAAAAATACTTTATCTAAGGTTTGATCTAAATCTCCTGCTCTAATTTTTACATAACTATCAAAATAGTTTTTGTTACAAGAAAGTTTTGATATTAATTTTAACTCACTATTATCCTTTAGTATAGGTATTGAGCCATCAAGAGTTATCTCCAAAAGATTCTTTTTATTAATTATTAGCTTGGGTTGAAAAAATATACTTTCATTATTTTGCCTATAGTTATTGAAAGATAAATTAATTGGATGGTCTAAATTTTGATTTTTTACACAAGTGAAAACACAGGTACTAACTGTAGCTGTTCCAAAAACTTTACTTGATTCTGGAAACTCTAAAAGCTCTTTTAATTCTAGTTCATTAAAAAAATTACTTCTAAATTTATTTGCAGATTCATCACACAAAAAGCTACTTTGAGTAATTAAACTTATTATTCCATTTTGTCTTGTTATTTCTGAAGACAGAGCGATAAAATGTCTATAAATGTTATTCACTCTACCAAGAACATGACTTCTGTTAATTTTTGCAAATTCTATTAAGTTTAAGTCGGCATTTTTTGTTGAGTCTAAAACAAAATACGGCGGATTGCCAATCACGATTTCGAAGCTATTCACCCCGAACATCCACTGGGAATCAAAGAACGGACTAGACTGATTGTCAAAAGGATTCCAGCTAGTGAGATCTGTAGAATATTTGGCATCATAAAAACCACTATCAACCTGTAACTCAAAAAGTTCCGCAGTCAATTTTTCCCACTGGATTTTTAGATTAATTTTGTTTTGGCTCGGTTGAAAAGTATCTTGACGAAGTTTCATTAGCTTTGCTTGTTTGAGCTCTATCTCATCTTGTCCTAGCCCTTGATCAAGGTGTTTGATACCGACTAGACTATTGGCACACACGAACTTGAACTCTAGATTGGGTAGTCTGTCATTGGCATCTTGGGGCTTGTGGTCTTGGTCCACGATGAGCGACAACCAGCACCTTAGTCGTGAGATCTCCACCGCGATGGGCATAATATCCACACCGTAGATACAGTTGGCTAGGATGGTTTTTTTGATATCGTAGATGGATTGAGTAGAATC
>JAYUIW010000042.1:0-7135 GCA_043765655.1 bacterium | reverse complement strand
TACTAATTTTTTTGTTTTATTGTCGTATTTCATACCTAAAATTATTTACTATTTTCGGTCAATAGTTAAATGCTAGAGTTAAAGGTGGGCTAGGTATAACGAAACAACAGCCAATAGAGTTAAAGCAATTGCCAATCAACTCAACATCCCAGTGATTAATATTGAAGTCGCTTCCAAACATTACGGATATGGTTTAAAATTTTATACCCCAAAGGGCGGAAAAGATTATTTATATATCAATGATGGAGCTTTAAAGATTAGTTACACTTTGACTAATAATAAAATACTAATTTTAAATAAAGAAAAAACGATATCTATTCCAGAATCAGAGTTTATGGTAATTCTAGATAAATACAAAGCTAGTATACCCGTTGAACTATACCCAAAATTAATTGAAATATACCAAACATCTGATACAAAGCGACTTACACCAAAGGTTGAATTCAATGAAGATGAATCTATAAAACATATTCAAGGTAAAATTGGCTATGGTTTAAAAAATGAATTTTATTATGATTTAGACCCAAACAGCCTTACTTATGAAAATTTTGAAAAATTTCAGCAATCGCTTGGCATTCAATCATCAGGAATTATGAGTTTTAAGAATAATACAAACATTCCTTATGAAGAACTAAAACAACACATTTTAGAATATTCAAACATTAATCCGCAATTGCTTGACGAATTTTTTGACAACCTACCAAGACAAGAACTAACCACTTCACAATTGAGCAAAATTGATTTTAGTAAGTTTGATTTTAGTAAACTTAGAAAATTTAAAGAATTTTAACTCAACCTTTTTACCCTTCCTTATCTACGAATATATCTGAGAATGATCTTTGTTTGGTTTTAGATCTTAAGTCATCATAGGTTTTTTTGTTAATCTTACCGGATTCAAAGTCTTTTTTGGCTTGTTTTAGAGTAGAATTATTCTTTTCGCTATTAGCAATTGATTGATTGAACTTTGCCCAAAACTCAGGCAAATCCTTGCGAAAAACTATCAGAAGTGGAATATAAGTTACAAAGTACGAAAGTACAAAATAACTCAAAAATGCTGGATTATTACCAACAGAAAGATTTTTGGACACTATAATATATGTTGAAAATAAATTCACAGTCGTAACAACGAGAATGAACTGAGTGAACTTGACCTTGGATAATCCGAAGATATACGCCAAAAAATCACCACCAATTCCAACATGAATTAACATCATTTCTGGTATATTCCGATTAATATTTTTTTTGAGCCAAATATATATATTGCTATTGTTAATCTGTGGAAAAAATCTGTTCACAAATCTGTCTCCATAACTTCTAGCAAGCACAAAATTAATAATCTGCCCAATCGTCAAAAAACTATAAAATAATCCAAAACTAGTACCGAATCCAAAACTTTTGTTCATTACAACATGAACTACTCCAAGCGATATAGGAGCAACAACTACAGATATTAATCCTGCCAAAAAGTAATAAAATTCAGCCCAATTACCACTACTAACTATCCACGACTGAACTGGTGGAATTATATAAGGCTCGACATATACGAATCCAAAAATATAAAATAGCAGTAATCCCAAAAATATTAATTGACGATGATTATTCATATTCTAAAGTCTAAATTCTTTGATGGTTTATGGCAAACTGAAAGTCAAAATTAAAAAAAATCCTAATGAGGATGATTCTCGACTTCAGCGTCTACAGGAAAATGGCTTAGTTTGGCGATTATTTTGGTTAATTCGTCTGATTCTAGACTGGAATGCCCAATCAAAAACCCTGAAAGTGAATGAACTTGAGCTAATTCTTCAATATTCTTGGAATTAATACCTCCTCCGTATAGAATTTTGGTAGAGTTATAACCCAGATCGTTAAGGCAAACTCTTATAAAATCAACAAAATGGTGAATATTTTCTACACTCATAGCGTTGTCAGTTCCAATAAAATTACTCGGCTCAAAGGCAACAATAATATCGAGTGGATCCACACCGAGATTCCCAAAAATATCTTTGAGATCTTCCGAAATCTGAGTATGAGAATTTTCAATCTTGGAATAACTAATACAAACTATTGATTTTATACCTACACTACTTGCTTTTTGAATTTGTTTTTGAATTTCAGGGAATGATATTTTATAAATGTTTTTGGTTTCGCTATGGTTAATTATGGTATATTGTGCCCCTACACTATGAGCTAGCTCAGCTGTCAAAAATCCTGTTCCAGAGTCGACAGAAGCAATTTTTTGGGTTCCAAGTTTAATTTTTTTGAATTTGAGTTCGAAGGGATAATTAAGATAAAAATCACTAAGATACAAACTAGGTGGAAACACTATAACTTCTAGATTATTAGCAACGTCTTGTTCGAGGTATTTTTCGAATAATAGTCGACTCTGAGCAGGTGATACAGGGTTAGATTTCCAGTTGAATCCTAGTATTAGTTTTTTGTGAGACATAAGTTGTTAGATGCAAGTATATTAGGTTTTAATAATACCATATTATTATATTGAAGTCAAGCAGTAATGCTCCAGTAACGTTCCAATATGTCATCAAAATTCAAAAATAGTACAAAATTTTACTAAAAAAATAAACCCGTTATTCACGAGCTTTTAGATTTTTTGAATTAGGAGATTCCGATTCGGTAATTGGGATTGCGTATTCTAATAAAGTTTCTATATCAATAAATTGTAATAATACTGTATCTCCGTTACTTACTTTAAAATTTTGGTTATCTGTTCTTTTGACTTCAAGATAAATTCCATCTCCAAAAACATCATCGCTAATTTTTACTTCAGTATTTTTTGGAATTTTTACACTGTTCTCATTGAGACCGTTATTGTGATCTTTCGTAAAAACAAACTTATCTCCAATTTTAATTTCATGAGTTTGTGATATTTCTTGCTGTGGTTGTTGCGAAAATTCGCCATAGTTTGTAGTCATAGAATTTAATTATACTACATTTTTTTTAATAGTCAAACCACTTACTTATGTCTTTTTAATAATGCCAAAGGGGTTTTGAGGATTATCTTGAGATCTAACAGGAAACTCCAGTTTTCGATATAATAACAATCGTACTTGACCTCTTGGTCGAACTTGAGATCGCTGCGACCATTAATCTGTGCCAGACCTGTAATTCCAGGTTTGATATTGAGAACCTTGTAGTGTTCACTGGAATACTTGGCGACATCACGTGGTTGGTGCGGACGTGGACCGACGATTGACAGATCTCCTTTGAGCACATTCCAGAACTGTGGAAGCTCATCAAGGCTGGTTTTTTCGATAAACTGTCCTATCTTAGTACTGCGAGGATCGTTGGCAATCTTGTACAGAACTCCATCACCGCGAACATCTAGATTTTTGATTAATTCTTGTTCAATTTTGAGACTATTAAGATCTCCTTCACTAGTACAATACTTGGTCTGTAATCTACGAAACTTGAGAATCGGGAAGACTCTACCATCAGGACCGACTCGTTCAGAGTTATAAAAAACATTACCTCCATCTTCAAGCTTGATCAACAAAGCAATAAGTGCATACACAGGACTAAAAAATACTAAAAAGAGTGAAGAAAAAACTACATCAAAAAGTCTTTTGAGGACGATATGCCAACCATCCAGATTGGAATGTAGAACTTCTAGGAACAAGTTATCACTGATCATTATTGGTCTAAGATCAAAAAAATTATAAGTACTAGAACCAACAGGGCTAAAAATAAAGTTGACCTTGTAACGCTCTGCAAGGAAGGCAATTCGCCCAATAAGAGAGGAGTTTTGGTCTTCTAGAAGGTATATCTCATCCACATTGCGTGTGAGAATTAGCTCCTGAATATAATTATAAGTCTCGTGATTAAGCGTCTCAAAGCTATGAATTCTAGTAACTCCAAGATTGCTTTGAAGGTAGCTTTTGAAGTTGGAGTTTTGGGAATTATCTGTGTCTCCAGTAGTTTGCATGCTTCCGATAACAACCGCATTGGTTTGGAGGATATTTTTTGATCTTAGAGCCCACACGATTATTTGACCAATAAGCCTACCAATAATTACGAAGCCAAGACTAACAATTCCAGAAATAAGCAGTATAAAACGACTAACAGGAACTCCGCTGGGGAAAATTGCCCTGTTGAACTCAAAGAAAAAACAAAAAGTAACGATGAAGCTCACAACCACCAGAATACCAAGAGTTAACTTGCTAATTAGACTTATTTTGCCAAAGTTTTGGCGAGTGGCGTACACACCCAGTAGTCCATATATGAATGTTACACCGAATCCAAAAATAATTCCAAAGCTAAAATATCCATTGAGATCCAGCCTTTGGGTCGAGTCGAATATATCAGGATTCCACACAAAACGATAAAAATACAGTGCAATAATCGCACTAAAGCACCCCAAAAAGTCCAGTAATGTCAAGGCAACTGTTTGATATAGTTTGATTGTTTTGGTTATCGGTAGCATAAAAATATATTTTAAAAAAGGAGTGTCATTCTGAGTGTAGCGAAGAATTCCATAGTGATTGAAGTCAAAATTTCAAATACGTCGTCGTCTTGAGCGTAGCGAAAAATCTGTTAATTCTTTGAAGTAAAAAAATCCCTCTGTCCGTCGGACATCTCCCTTTATCAAGGGAGAACTAATTATGTAATAATTTTAATTTTACTCATATTTACTTAACCCCAAGGGCTTTATTAATTCTCTGATTAATCCCAAAACTAGTATCAGGGAATTGGAACTTGGAATCAGTGATTAGCTCGTATAGTTCAATGTACTTGGCGGATAATTCCACGATTAACTCATCAGGAGCATCAGGTAAAACTTTGTCATTATAGGGATCGCAGTGATTGACATACCATAATCTCAGGACTTCCTTGTCTAGGCTCTTGGGTGGAATACCTTGATTAAAACAATCTTGGTAGCTGTCCTTGAGCCAATAACGACTAGAGTCTGGAGTCAATAGTTCGTCCGCTAGAATAATATTACCGTCAATATCTTTACCGAATTCCATCTTAGTATCAACTAGCATTAAGCCTTTGGAATCTAGATAATCGGATGCTTTCTCGAAAATCTCAATAGCTTTGGAGCTAATATATTCCCATTCGCTGGCAGTCATCAACCTTCTATTGACAATCTCTTCAGGGCTAATAAGTTCATCGTGAGAGTCAGACTTGGTAGTTGGTGTAACGATAATACTGGGAAGCCTGGAATTAGGCTTTAGATCTTCAGGAAGAATATTCCCGCAATAGTTGCGAACTCCGTTGTTGTAATTCATTAGAATTGAAGTGTCAGTGGAACCTGTAAGATATGCCCGAACTATGATTTCCACTGGGAATATATCAAGTCTACGAGCGATGGTAATATTAGGATCAGGGCTGGCAATAATATGATTAGGAATAATATCCTTCATAAAATTGAACCAAAAATTAGCAATTCCATTGAGAACTTGCCCTTTGAACGGAATTGTCCCCAGAACTCTATTAAAAGCACTAATTCTATCCGTTGTTATAAGTACAATGTCTTCTTCGCGAAAATAGCTATCACGAACTTTACCGTTGTTGAATCTAGTATATTTTAGAGTATCCAAAAGAGTTGTCGGATCGGTAGTTGCCAAAGTATACTGGATGTTTTGATTGATAAAATTATTGTAAGACATAATTGGAAAAGTTGATAATTAAAATATTCTAAGTATCTAAAATTTACATTCTTTTTGTTTTTTTGACAAATTTTGACCAAAATCTTACTTTAATTCACACTTTATTATTATGACCTTTCTCCAACGAACATTAGGCAAAAATTACAAGTGGGTATATATTTTGGGATATAATATCAAACTTGCTGGCTCAAGTTATTTTGTAAACATAATGGAATTTTTTGGAAATATAGTTTTTACTGTTACACTAATGTATCTTTGGAGTCTAAAACTACCTTCTCAAGAAATTTTTACATATTTGCTGTTTGGTAGGATTTATAAAGCAATTGCCGAAAACTATTTTCATAACGGTTTTTCATCAGAAATTTTGACAGGAGATCTTACAGGAAAACTATTAAATTCTACTGTGTTAATGGGTCAATATTATGTAACAATGATTGGACGAAGAGTTTTTAGAAACTTATTTGAACTTTTTGGCTTTGTGGTATCAGCTATTATTTGTAGTTATATTTTTATGCCTCCAATTATCAACCTGCAAAATATTGTCATTCTTTTTGGATTAGTTCCAATTACTTTTACAATTAATCATTTTGTTGGAACAATTGTCGGATGTAGTGCGTTTTTTATTAGAGATAAACGAGATTTTGATGGTATTAGTAAATTTTGGCTCAAAATTCGAGATGTAACAACTGGCAGCTTAATTCCACTTACACTTTTACCTTTTTCGTTATTTTTTAGCTTTCTTCCAACCTCTTATGCTCTTCACCACCCTATGCAGATTTATCTTGGGAAGTACGATAATTTTCAGATTGTTCAAACCTTTGCAGGTGGAATTGTGTGGTGTATAGTTCTGTGGATTTTGGCAAGATTAGTGTTCCGAGCTGGGCTAAAGAAGAATGAAGCTGTGGGACTCTAGATTCTTTGACAACATACAATTCGTATGTTATAATATATAATATGTCCCAAACACTAACCAGAACCCAAATCTATATTAATACTGAAGACTTAATCAAAGCCAAAAACTTCGCCAAAAGTCAAAATATAACTTTGTCCCAATTCATCCGCGACGCTGTCAAAGAACGAACCGAAAAACAACAAACCAAATGGACAAAACCAGTAATCCGCCCTATTGTAGTTAACGGTGGAAAACCAACTAATATTGCAGCAACCCACAACGATATTTATGACTTCTAAAACAGTACTTTGCGATGCAGATTTTCTAATAGCTTTGTGCATTACTAACGAACCAAATCATGAATTAGCAAAAAAAATCCTAGCTAAATACAATCAATTTGTGGTTTTGAATATAACTTTTTATGAAGTTGCCACAGTTTTGTCTAGAAAATTAATTCACCCAGAAGCAATCGATACGCTAGAGCGAATCCAAGAAGCCTTTTCTAATACTATTAATTTTTTTGGCATTGCCATCCTTAGATAGTCTTTAATAATCTTAGTTTGCCCTCGTTATGTTTGGCTATGTATAGATAAAGTGAGCAATTTAGCATATCTTG
>JAYUIW010000041.1:0-22856 GCA_043765655.1 bacterium | reverse complement strand
AGTTTCTAAAAACCTATATACTCTTATCCTCGTCTAGAATCCATTGCACTAGAGAGCGAATGCTTTGACCAGTAGCACCGTTAACTCCCAGAGAATTATGCTTGGGGTTAAAAGCCGAACCAGCGATATCCAGGTGAACCCATGGGAAAGTTTTAGGAGATTCGATCTTGAGATCTGAATTGCGGAATTGACTCTGTTCCACAAAGTGCGATAGGAATAATCCAGCGGTCATATGTCCAGCCTGTCTCTCCAAAGTCGAGGTATTAATCAGATCAGAATTATTGCCTTTGACGTATTTGCGAAGGTTTTCACGAAGTTCGACCTTACTAGTTGGTTCTAACTCTAGTTCGAATTTGCTGAGAAGTTTTTCGCTCAAACTCTTGTCATTAGACATTAGAGCTGTATAATTATCCGATAATGCCACGATACAAGCTCCAGTAAGTGTGGCCGCATCGACAATATAATCAGGATTCAAAGTCGTAGAATATGCCAGGACATCAGCTAATGTTAATCTTCCTTCGGCGTCGGTGTTATGAATTTCCACTGTTAATCCGCTATAAGTTGTGAGAATATCGTCGGACTTGTAGGCGTTGCTATCAATCATATTCTCCGCGAAAGCACTAATCCAGTGAACCTGTGTATTGTGAAGATCCAACGAACTCAAAGCCTTGATAACTCCGAACATTGTTGCTGAGCCAGCCATATCAGACTTCATATCTCGCATATGTCCGCCTCCTTTTATATCCAGTCCTCCACTATCATAGGTGAGACCTTTGCCAACTAACACAATTTTCTTTTTGATTTCGCCTTTTGGGTTTAGAATAGTATGAACAAGATTAGGTTTGTGTTCGCTAGCTTTGCCGACATCAACAATACCGTTCATTCCCAGTTCTATTAGTTTTTCATAAGAAACCAAACCAATTTCGATATTTTGGGAACCAGAGAACTCCCAGTGAATAATGTTGGGCATTGTGCTTGGATTGATTACTTGTGGAGTTTCATTGATTAGATTACGGGCTAACTTGACACCACTAGTTACCGATTCTATGTAGTCCAAGTCTGACTTTTCGAGAACTTCTGAGAGCCTATCCTCCAAAAAAATCTCCAGTTCAATGCTAGTTTTTTCTTTGAGATAATTGTCAAAATCATAGCCACCTTGACGCAGTCCCAAAAGAAAATGCTCTAGTTGTTTGCTCGTAATATTCCCTAGACTGTTGATCTGGATTTTTCGGATCAAGGTTTTTTTGAGAATTCTAATAATATTGGCGCCTAACTTATAATAATCAGCCTTAGCGAAGGCATCAAAAGTAGAAAATTGATTTTTGTAATCTGTTCCTACATACATACATTTGACTTCGTATAATGGAATAATTGACCCAAAAGAACATTTGAACTTTAAATTTTTGAGAGTTGATTCGTGATTAGAATTAATAGGACTTTTGTCTAAGCTTTTGACAAGATAAATCTGAAATGCGTCGATATTTTCTTTGAGCTGGATTAATGACATAATTATTGTAATGTTAAAATTATTATTAAGATTGATTTGTAAATGTATGTTTGTTACTCTATGTAATCTATAGTATACTCCACAAAATTCTTATAGTCAAAACATCTCTATCCAAACCATTTATCACTAATAATGAAGGCTATAACATTACCAAAACAAAAAATTAATCAAAAAATATAGGTTTCGTTAATCAGAGTATACCCATTCTCATGCCAACTTGCAATTTTAGAAGAGTTATAAATTGGTCCTCCCTTGATAAAGGGAGATGTCCAACGGACAGAGGGATTAAATTATGCACATTGGAGTGAGTTTTGGTATATATACTCAAGATTCTTTGGCTGAACTATTTTACCCAAAAAAATAAACCTTAATGAAGGTTAAATGAAGGCTTTTTATCTATACTTTTTATTGATTTCTTGAACTTTTGCTATGTTATCTTCATGAGCTGCGTTATCGACCGCGAAGTATTTTTTGCCACTGGCATCTGATACAAAAAGCATATACTGTGATTCTATAGGATTAAGAGCAGATTGGATTGCGTCAAGCTGGGGAGAAGTTATCGGACCAACTGGATAGCCTGAGATTTTGTAGGTATTATACTTTGAGTTTTCGACTTCTGGATTATTCAGATAAAGACAATTTTTTTGACTTACTAGAGTTGTCTGGCATAGGTTGCTCGAGAGCCCATAACTTCCTGTTGGGTCAGATTGCCACTTGGTACCATCCTCGATTCGATTGTAGAACACGCTCGCTATTAATTGCTTTTCACGCAAGAGTGTAGCGTAATTGGAGGCGTTCACACCTTCGATCGGGCGTCCAGTTTCTTTTTCGACTACAGATGCCATGATCATAACTTTTTGGAAGGCTTTTTTGTCTTTGACTTGAGATTTGACTTTATTCCAGACTTTTAGTTCATAGTTATCCAGTAATTTGCCGAATATTGTCTCTGGTTGGTCATCAATGTAGAATTCATATGTATCGGGATAAAGATAACCTTCAATGTAGTACTTGGCACATATAGAAGTATCTCCATACTTGCAATCCAGAGCTTGTGGAAGGAATTCGTAATTTCCTTTTAGGTTCTCAAAGAATTGTGGATCGCGGGCAATCTTGCGCGCTTGAATCGGATCAATTAGATTCTTGGAAGCCAAAACGTCTATAATCTCGTCTATAGTTGCACCTTCTTTGATAGTTACTTTGATAATTGATTCAGTTTTTTTGGAGTTTTTTCTATCTGATATTAACTTTGATTGAGTCTCAAGTGATTCTAAAATTATACTGGGAGTTGCTGGAAAATTCAAAGAATATTGACCTTGCTGAATCAAGAATTTTGGCTTCATAAAAGAATTAAGCCACAGGCTCGGACCCCAATTCATAGCTTTGTCATCGGCTAGTTTTTGACCAATTACCAGTAGATTATCACCTTCTTTGACTTCTAAGATATATTCTTTTTGATTTAAAGTCGTACTCGAACCAAAAGATTGAAAGACGACCAATCCTCCCAAAGCCAGTATGAGAAGTATGAATGTTGCAAGTATTTTTTTTATGTTTTTCACACTTATAATTGTAGATGGGTAGGTCTTTTTTGTCAAAAAAAATTAAAGATTCTCAATAATTTCGATTTCTAATCCTGCTTCATTGAACCGTTCTGCGATGTCTTGGTAGCCACGGCGGATAGAATACACATTACGAAGGACACTAATTCCGGGAGCTCGGAGCATAGCAATCAGAATTAACATTGATGGGCGAAGCGCAGGTGGACAGATCATTTGAGTTGGTTTGAACTCGGTTTTGCCTTCCACAATTACTCGGTGAGTGTCTGCTAAGGTTACTTTGGCATCTAGTCTGTTGAGTTCTGTAAAATAAATCGCTCTATCTTCATAAACCCAGTCGTGAATTAGCGTAGAGCCCTTAGCCTGAGTTGCAATCGGTACAAAAAACGGAAGATTGTCCATATTAATTCCTGGATAAGGCTGAGTTGTGATTTTGTCATCTAGAGCTTTGAGGGCTGAGGGAATAAATGTAAGATCAACTAGATTAGTGAAGCCGTTTTGGGATTTGTAGGTTTTGGAGCGTTTGTACTTTTGACCCATCATTTCTAGCTTGAGCAGTTCTAACTCTAGGTAATCAATCGGACAACGTTCAATGGTAATGCTAGATTCTGTAACGATAGTGGTCGCTATAAAAGTCATTGCTTCGATCGGATCTTCGCTGTTATAGTATTCCAACCCCATGTTAATTTCTTTTTTACCACTGATAACAATGCAGTTCGTCTCCAGACTTACTCCAACTCCCATTGCCTTGAGAATGCCAATAACATCCATAACCATATAGTTCGTTGAGGCGAATTTGATCTTGGTAATTCCTGGAATTCTAGCTGCAGCAATCAAGATATTTTCGGTCGCAGTGTCTCCTTGTTCAGGCATAACAAAGGTGCAGTTTTTGAGTTCACCGACTTTGACACGATAGCCTTTTTCTTCGACTTTAATTCGTACTCCCATTTTTTCTAGTCCATAGAGATGAGGTGTAATTGTTCGTTTGCCTAGCTTGCAACCTTGATTATTGGGCAATACGAAGCTCTTGAGACAGTGGATTAACGGCCCGAGGAACATTATAATAGAGCGAGTTTTGGAGGCAGCTTTGACATTAATATTCTCAATATCGAAGTTCTCTGGTGGTTGAATCTCTAGTCTATCTCCTTCGCGGTTAATCTCCACACCGATACTCTCCATAACTTCCAGTAGTCGCTCCACTTCTTCAATATATGGAATTCCATACAAGGTGGTTTTGCCTTGGTTAAGCATACTTGCACACAGTAGTCCCATTGCTCCATTTTTGGATTTGTTAACTGTTAAGTTTCTGATTAGTTTTTTGCCACCGTGAATTCGAAAGTCAATTGTATTATCACCAAGTTTGATAACTTTTTTGTTAAAAATATTAGTAATTTTGTCTAGATTCTGCGGACTAAAATCCTGATGCCCAGATTCGATTCTCTCGATTGTACTCGGACTGGTTTCTAGTAACTGGGCGAATTGTTCTTGGTTGATGCCGTTTTTTTCACGAAGAGTTTTGACGAACTGACCAATTTTTGGAGAAGTCTTTGAAAAGGTTTTTGAAGTTGATTTGGATTGGAATTTGGACATTGTTTTTTTGTGATTGTTATAAAATAGTTTAAAAAATATTATACTTAGCTTTTTATAATTATATTGCAAAGTTATATTCTTGGCAAACTAAAATTCTTTGGCTCCAAACCCTAAAAAAAATCATCAATCTAAAAAATTAATAAAAACCCCTCATCTTAAAAACCCTCATTAACGAAACCTCAAATTTAAACTATAAAATTTTACAATAAGTTTTTTAGATCCTGAAAAGTCATAGTTGCAAATCGGACTTGAGGTGGCGAAAGCCATGGCATGATAAATTCAAGATGACAGCCTAAAACAAACAAAACAAACTTTAGTATTTTAAGCTAACGTTGGAATGCTAATCAAAAATATAGATTTCGTTATTCGGTTTAAAAAGTAGATTTAAAGAATAAAATTCAACATTCCCAAAAATTAATTCCTAACTAATAACTCTTCGATCTTGGAATCCATCGCCTCAAAGAACACTTTGGAATCAAAGTTCAATGCCCATTCCCTACACTCTTCTTTCATACTACTTGCCTTATCAGTATCCAAAGTCAAAATTGCCTTAGTAAGATCGTCCATCGTAGGATTAGCAGGAATAATAATCCCAGTCTTATTGTCCAAAACCGTGCTTGGTAGAGCTCCTTCATCCACGCCAATCACAGGTTTGCCAGCTGCCATAAGTTCAATCTGTGTAATCCCAGCGTCCTCGTTCACAGGAATGTAGATTCCAGCTCGACAACCACCAACTAACTCCGCTAATCGCTCATCGCTAACCAAGCCTTCGTAGGTAATATTATTTAAATTTTTGGATTTTATCTCCTCAATTATCCACTGTTTGAGTGGGCCACCAGAACAGATTACCAACTTCTCACTGGGCAAATTTTCAAAGGTTTCGACGATTAACTTAATACGCTTGATCTCTTCTAATCGGGCATAACTAAGGTAATAATCACCAGTTGTGATGTAGTTAAACCTGGTTGTATCGACCGCAGGATAGATAATGTCGGATTCAATTCCCGTGAATTCTTTGAGCCTGTCGTGAATGTTCTGAGAGTTCGAGATAATCAGGTCTGTGTTGTTGCAGTCCTCAATGTAACGGTTAACCACAATTCGTGCAAAGAACTTGACAATCGGATGTACAATCGGATGAAACTTAGATAATGTTGTCGGCATTTGATCCGTAAAAGGACGTGGAGTCGTATGACAATAAAGTATTTTTTTGGGTTTACCCAATCGCCAAGTCACATTACCAATATTACCTGAGAATATAACCACATCATAATTCTCCAATTCTTTGATATTGGGACTAAATAAGAAAAAAAGCTGTCTCTTGATATGTTTCCACACGGGAATATGCGAATCCTTATGTAGATATGTGAATTTGAATCTATCGTCCCAGAGCCTTTTGACAAAGCTATCGTTGGGATGGTTCTCAATACTCCACGAATCCAGATCAATAGCTCCTGTGTACAGATCTGCCTTATAGTAATCCCGAATTTCGAAGATTAGTTTTTCGCCACCACCTTTGCAATCTCCTTTGAAGAAAGCGTGTAGAATAGCGACTTTTGGTTTTTGTTTTGAAGAATTATCTTGAACTGTCATTTATTTTTGTAAAAGTTGTACAATATTGTATATAAAAAAGAATATTGTTTCTAGGGCTTTTTGTCAATTTATTTTGTAGTCCCTATGTCTTAACCAAAGTGAAATTAACCACATAATAAAAGTTGGATATTGGGATTGGAGGAACACTCCTCGACAACAAAAAATAGTTTGGGTATAATTATTGGTATATTTGGCATTAGCCACGTTCCTCCTAGTAATAGCAGGTATATTTATTGATAAAGATTGTGGAATTTATTTGACATAAGTTATTTTATCCTGTATGATTACAGATGTATTTCGGGATTTCCGACGCCCCCTTTATTCTTTATTGAATCTAGGGACTTATTTTTTTGGTTTTTTTGGAAGACTAGATTGATCTTGTCGCAAATATTAGCAAAGTCTAATTCATCAAGATCTCCTAATTTATTTTTGAATCTACGATAATCCACAACTCTAATTTGATTGAGACATGCTAACATATCTATTTTGTTCTGAGTTAATTTGACGTAATAATCACCTTCTTTTTTGTTACCATTGGAGTCTAATAATTTTGTTGTAGTTGGAACGACCAGATAAGAATACTTTGAAAATTTGGTATAAATTATAACTGGGCGAGTATAATTAGCACCTTTACCACTAATTTCTGTTCCAACATTCTCACCAATACGACACCACCAAACGTTACCTTCTTCTACAAAAGGAGGTTGATGGTTGGAATTATCTAATTTTGGTTTGATAACGAACTAATCTAGGAAGTTTTTGAGAAATGCTGGTGTGTTTGTAGATGTAGTCATATTTTACAGGAAGTATAATTTATTAGGTTGTATCTTGTCAAAATAGTGACAATATGTGGTAGTGTTAAAAATAAGAACCTGTTTTAATTCTTTTTAAAAATACACCAAAACTTGCCATATCCTAACAAAAACAGTTATACTATAATTAATGAACTCTAACAGCAAGTTCCGCATAGGATTAATTCTCAACACCAGCTTTGCCATCGGTGAATTCGCGGTTGGAATTTTGACTGGATCGCTTGCCTTGATCTCAGATGCAATTCATAACTTTTCGGATTCTTTTTCGTTGATTATCTCCTGGCTTGCAGATATTTTGTCCTCCAAAAAAGCCAGTAAATCCAACACTTATGGTCTCAAGCGTGCCAAAATTCTAGGGGCTTTGTTTAATTCGATGGTTTTGCTATTGATTGCTGTCTATATCTTCTCCGAAGCCTATCACAAGTTCAACGATCCCCGACCCGTCCAAGGTGGAATTATCGCTGTTGTGTCTTTTTTTGGGATTATAATCAATACAACCGTTGCTTTTTTGTTCAAAGATTCTGGCAAAGACCTCAATCAAAAAACAGCCTTCGTGAACATGGCTCTGGATGCTTTGGCGTCGCTACTAGCTCTCATCGGTGGAGTTATAATAACCTTGACTAACAGCACTATTATCGATCCAATTATCAGTTTAATCATTGGAATTCTACTGCTATATAACTCCTGGGAAATTATCCGCGAAGTCGTCGAAATCCTACTAGAAAGCACTCCCAGCGGAATCCAGCAAGACCTGGTTAAAGATGATATTCTCAGTCATAACTGCGTGAACGAAGTTGTGGATCTGCATATTTGGTCATTGTCGAGTGAGTATATTGTACTGTCGGCAGTTCTCAATATTAATCCAAACTGCGTAGATCACCTAGATGAATTCGTAGAAGAAATCAAAACAAATCTAACGCAAAAATTCGGAATTAATCATATGACAATCGAAACTAGAATTAATGCCAAGTCGCATGTGGACTAGCTTTTGAATAATTGACAAACCTTTTATAAAATTTATATAAATATGAAACCAAACACAAATGTAATTATAAGCTGGATAATTGTTCTGGGATTCCTGAGTGGAATTGGTTATCTGGTGAGTGAAAACAAACTAGACCTGACCATCTTTACACAACCCAAAATTCAAGCCAACCAAACAAGCGACACCAAAACTGTCAAACATGTTGCTGATGGCGATACGATAACTCTGGATAACGGCTCCAAAATCCGCCTACTGTATATAGACACTCCCGAAAGTGTCAAAGCCGAAACCCCAGTAATGTGCTATGGAATGGAATCTAAGCTCTTTCTCAAGAATCTTCTAGAAGGTAAAAAAGTAAAACTGGTCGAAGACAAAGAAAAAAAGGACCAGTATGGTCGAGATCTGCGGATTGTTTTTTTGGAAAACGTTGATACTAGCGACTTTAATAACAGCGTGAATGCTAGACTTGTTCGTGAAGGTTATGCCCGTGCTAGGATTTTTGCTCCAAATAAAATATATGAACCTCAGATCCGAAAACTCGAAAAACAAGCGAAGACTGAAAATCTAGGATTATGGAAAAATTGTACTTATCAAGAGGCTTTTGGAAAGTAAACTGAACTAATATGATATCCAAAAATTCTAACAAAAACAATATAATAAAACCTCTCAACGCAATCGTAATTGGCGATGTCGGTAGTGGTAAGACAATCGTGGCTTTTTTGGTGGGATTGAGTTTTTTGCGAAGTAAATTTAATCTAAGTCAAAGTTCTAATGTGGCAATGTTAGCTCCCACCGAAGTTCTAGCATTCCAGCATTATCAGGGGCTATTAGCTTTCAAAGAATCTCGAGAAGAACTGCAATTCGTGGCAATTATCTACCGCTCTGGCAAGAACTATATGATTAATGCTCAAAGCTTCACGCCCGCCAAGTTCGCCAAAGAATTAATTACGATTAAAGAATCTTGCCAACATTTTTTTTGGGTAGGAACGCACGCCTTATTGTATGAGAATAATCTCGAAGAAGACTTTGCGCCAAGTTTAGTTATGGTGGATGAACAACATAGATTCGGAGTCAAACAACGCCAAAAACTAGCTGATTCTAGCCAACTAGCTCACTTTGTGTCTTTTACAGCGACTCCGATTCCCAGAACTTTGGCACTATCAATGTACGATTCCTTGAATACTTTTTGGTTGGACAAACTAAAATCTCGCAATCCAATTCACACAACCATCACAAGTTTTGACAAATGGAATGAGATCGAAAACACAATCCAAAAACATCTTGGTAGTAATAATAAAGTTTACATAATCTGCCCGCTAGTTGAAGAGAGTGAGAATATTGAAGATCAAAAAAAAGAAAAGAAAGAAACAGTCAAAACAACTGTCAAAACAACTGTCAATAAATCTGAAAACACTGCTCAAAATCTAAAATCCGTAGAACAAACCGTCGCCAAAGTTCAACAAGTATTCGCCAATCAAGTTCTTGCTGTCCACGGCAAACTCAAAGAAAAGCGTGAAATTCTCAAAGAATTCAAAGAATCTACAACCAGAAATATTCTTGTATCAACAACAGTTGTCGAAGTCGGAGTCGATGTCGGTGAAGCAACTCTTATGGTAATACTCAACGCCGAAAGGTTCGGATTGTCTGCCCTACACCAAATTCGTGGACGCATCGGACGCAATAGTTATGACAACAATCAGTGCTTACTAGTTACTGAGAACAACTTTCAGAATTCCACGAGACTAAAGTCTCTAACCCAGAATCAAGACGGCTTCGAACTCTCCAAGATTGACCTGGAACTTCGTGGAAGTGGCGACGCCATTGGAACTACCCAAAGTGGCTTTGACAAGGAACTGTCCGTTATTACCAAACTCAACCAAGACAAACTCCAAAAATTAATTAACCTCGTCAAAGAATCCCAAATCAACATTGATAAACTCCCAAGATTGTCAAAATACTGCCAATCCAAAGCCAATGAAATCTGGAGTGAGTAATTATTTTACAAAATATAAAATTATAGTTATTATTATATTTGATGTTATACTAATATTACTTTCAACTTTTACGACGCACCTTTCAAAAAGTAAATAAATCACTCTAATTCAAAGTATTCTTGAGTAAAAGTCGGTCAAAGTTCATATAAGTTTGGGCATAATGCAATTTTTTTATAAATCTCAAAAAAGTAAATCTTATTTTAAACAACAATTCAACTAATAATATGAACTTAATCTCAACCGCAACCAAGAATATCCAAGACATTCTCAAGATTTGTCTGCATTTTAATACAAGTGAAAGCTTACCCAAAAACCAAGCCTTAGTAATCTACGACACCAATAACGGTCTTACAGAACTGTTGACTCAGAGTTATCGCAACGCACTTCCCAGTGCCAAGTTCCTTAATTTTAATCAACTTAACAAAGAAGAGATTCTACTAGAGTTTTCGACTTTGAACGAAGGAGATCTTGTAGTAATGATTCAGACAACTAATTTCCGACTGGATGATTTTCGGATACGTTTACACTTGTTCAACCAAGGGCTCAAGGTTATCGAACATATGCACCTGTATCGCAACGAAGAGAGTGTCTGGGATGTCTATGTAAACTCACTAGAATACGATCTCAATTGGTATCCAGTTATGGGTCCGAAGTTGAAAGAAAAGCTTGCAAGCTCTAAGGTTTTGAGTATCAAGTCCCAAAGCTCCGAACAAAACTGTGAACTAAAAGTTGAAGGAGATCTAGAAGAGCCTAAGCTCAATACTGGTGATTATACAGGCTTGACTAACGTTGGGGGAACTTTCCCGATTGGAGAGGTTTTTACGGAGGCCAAAGAATTCCATAGTATGAACGGCAATCTCAAAGTCTATGCTTTTGCTGATTCTAACTTCGATGTGATGATGGTTGAACCTTTTGTCATTAATATTCGAGAAGGCTTAGTCGAAAGTTACGATTCCAAAACTCCAGATGAATTCATTAAAGTTCTAAACCAAATTAAAAGCATCGAGCGTCCACTTGTTCGTGAGATTGGCTTCGGGCTCAACAAGGCAATTACTAAGGAGAGATTCCTTGGAGATATTACTGCTTTTGAGAGGATTCTGGGACTACATTTTTCGTTAGGAGAGAAGCATGCAACCTACAAAAAAGAAGGAATAGTTACCAAAAAATCCCGCTTCCATGTCGATGTATTCGCAGTCATTGACGAAGTTAGCGTTGATGGAGATATTATCTTCAAGGATGGACAATATGTTTTATAGGTATTATATCTATTTCACTAAAGAAATTCTGACTAGTTACCCCTTGATAAAGGGGTGAGCCGAATGGCTCGGGGATTTTATTTTAAACGATAAACAGTGGAGTGAGTATAAAAGTTTAACCGCCCTTTATCCACTTATTCTCACCAACATTAATTGCAAGAGAGTTGAGCTCCAATAGTGTTAGCGAGGTAATAATCGTAGAAGTGTCGAGACTAGACTTAATGGCAATTTCTTCGATTTCTAGAGGATTAAGACTAAGCACATTGTAGATTTTTTGTTCCTCAACAGAGTCAATGATAATTTTATTTTGGAAAGTGATTTCTGGGTGAGTTTTGAGATTGAGAAGTGTTAACAGATCTTCGGTTTCGGTTATTATTGAGGCTCCAACTTTGAGAAGTTCAATATTACCACCAAAGTCATTGTTGCGGATATCGGCAGGAGTTGTGGCGACGGTTTTGTTGAGATCTCTGGCTCTAGTGGAGGTTATTAGACTACCAGACTTGGGACTGGCTTGGACAACCCAGGTTAGATCTGTGAGAGCAGCCAGAAGCCGATTACGCTGTGGGAAAGTATACAAATTAGGCTTGGAATTAGGTGGATATTCTGAGAGGACTAAACCGTTAGTGCTAAACTCCTGACTAAAGTTTTGAGTAGTGTTTGAACTAAAAAAATTAATATCTACGCTTGAAACTTCTTGGATTTCACTTTCTTTTTTATAATCGTTATCTAGAATATCTGTTGGCTCTTTTTCAAGATTTTGTGTATTATTCGAAGCACTTTTAACTCCCAGAATTCTGTTGCGAAGACTCCAATTCCCCGCTGGATAAAAACTTTTTTGGTCTAGTCCTGAACCAATAACTCCAATAGTCGGTGCGTTGTTCTCGATGGCGATGTTGTGAGAATATCCATCTACTCCAATTGCCAGACCACTGACCACTCCGATTCCTAGTCTACAGGCAGGAGCAAGGATTTTGTCCATTACGACCTTAGCGTAGAGATCAATGTTGCGTGACCCGACCACGGTTACCATATTAGGATTATTAAGAAGTTCCAGATTGCCTTGATAGAATAGAACTAGCGGAAAGTTATCGAGTGATTTTAGGCTTTTGGGATATTCCAGATCTTCTACTGTCAAAATTCTAATATTATTCAAAGTTAAATTTTTTTGGAGTTCGTTCAAGTTCTCTTCAATTTTGGACAAATCAAGGTTTTTTTCTAGAGTTTTGGAGGTTAACCACTTGGCACCGATGCCGACCATCTCTATGAATCCAGAACTAATCGCACTGTTAAGGTTGCCATAGATACCGAGAATTTGTTGATAGCGATTCTGATTAAGGTTGAGTTTGTCCGTCAAAAAAGCTAAAAGTAGCCTTTCGTCAAAGTTAGTGGTGGGAGTTTCGAATAGTTCTTGAGTGGGCATTGTTTAGGGTAAGGTTTTGTTATTTTAGGAAAAAATGGTTTTGAGAATTGTAGTTTTATTTGTAAGATTATAATTTTTAGAATGTCATTCTGAGTGAAGCGAAGAATCCCGTATTGTTCAAGTCTAAAGTCCTAAAGATATCGTCATCTTGAACAAAGTGAAAGATCTGTTGGTTTTTGATTTGTAAAAGTTATTTTTTGGTAATAAATTCTAATAGATTCTTCGCTATACTCAGAATGACGGTTTAAAAACAACCTTCTTAGATTCTGAAAAGTAACTGGTTGCAAGTCGGACTTGCTCCGACGATAGTCACGGCACGACAAGTTCAGGGTGACATGGTTGAAGTGTATTCTGTGCAATAGGGGATTCTTCACATTCGTTCAGAATGACAGCCAAAAAAACCTACTTCCTCAAGCTCTTAACCAGCTCATAACCTTCCTTGCATTCATTCTCACAGAGTTCTAGAATCGGAGCGAACCAAGAACTTAGACATTTTGCAACAGCGTTTTTGAGATCCATTGGGTGGAGTTTGCCTGCATAATAATCAGTCTTCAAGCCTTGATAATTGTCATAATTTACATTTCCTCCGAACTTATCTGGACGTTCGACTTCGAGGACTTTATTACCAGGGAAAATCATATTCTCACACCAGTCTAGAATCGGATTGAGAGCTTGTTCGGTTTCGATTTGCTCTATACCTTGACCTTCCTGAACCATTGGACAATAAGCTTTTTTGAGTTTGCGGGCGATTTCTAGACTAGAATCATTCCCGAAAATACACGAATCTGGAACACTTTTGGACATTTTGGCAATGAGAACTTCGCCAGTTTCTGGGTCGGTTGTTGGAGGAGTTAGACCATACAATAGTTTTGAAAACATACAGATTGGCTTAACTTCAACATTCCCAATCTTGAGTCTATAATCTTCGTCAATTTTGTGGGCGATATCACGTGTAGATACATAGATTTTGCGTTGGTCCATTCCACTTTGGACGAAATGAGTCTGTAACCAAAAAACATCCGCCGCTTGCATACCAGGATATCTTGTCAATTGATAAAAAACATCTTCGCCAGCACTTTTGCCAGTAATGCTCAAGGATCTCAAAACTCGACTGAGTGACAATTCACGGTCACACTGGAATTCGTAGTCCCAGAACATTTTGTCGTCTTTGAAAGTACGATAATCGTCGTAGTTATAGATAACTTTGGCGAGGCTTGGATCTCCACCTGCAATCTCGAAGGTTTTGAGTAGAACAGGCGCGAAGTAATCTCTGGCAACTTTTTTGATGGTTTCGATCTTGCCGTCTAGCTTAGAATTGAGCCAAGTATGATAATCCGCCATCCAAAACACAATTTCCACGCCAGCTTGTTGCAATTTCGCACATTTTTGCATTTGGAATAATCCGCCACCGATATGAATCTGTCCACTGATTTCGAATCCAATATAATGTCGAATTGGTTGTACGCTAGAATTAGCGAGTTGGATTAATTTTTTGATTTCGCTGTCTAATTGAGCTGGATCTGTAGGCAGAACCTCAACAGTTGCGAAGGTTATAGCGTCTTTGAGCTGATCGAAGTTGTATTGGAATGACATTTGGATTTTGTTTGATTATTAATATAAAAAATGAGATAAAAAGTTAATACTTGTTCCCAAAAATTATATAACAAAAGATGCCATATTGGCAAGTTAGGTGGATTGAATTCATGTCTTAGTTAAATATTTTTATTTTGATAAATATAGCTCTATAACCTCAACCAAACTTTTACTTCTATAAATTTGATCGTTATCTATTAACGCACTTTCTAATAAAAAAATGTTGACACCTATATCTCGTAAAAATTGTTCTTGATAGTCTTTTATATTGTTATTTTCTTGAATATGATTAATTATTGTTTTTAGGGATTTTTTTAACTCATCTGGATTAGACTTTCTTGTTTTTGAATTTAAACGAAGTAGTTGATTTTTTTCAACGTTTTCTCTTATTTTAAATGTAGTTGATTCGATTAACGGTAGCAGTTTCTCGTTTTGAATTGGATTATTAATTCTAAGAGTAAACTCAAGTTCAAACATATTCATTTCTAATTTTAATGCTTTAATTGCTGTTATCTGCTCTTGAGTTAGCGGCGAACTTGAAATTATCTGCATCCTAATTTTTTGTAAACTTGTAATTACTTCTTCACCTTTTATAATATAAACTTCTTTTGAACTTAGTTCTTTAGCTTTAATACTAACAATGGCAGTATTTTCTTGGGCTGTTTCGGCTTTAGGTAATGCTAATTCACTTTTATTTGCAGAAATGGTATCATTTTTAACCAAACCACTTCGGTTATGATGATTTATTTTGTCTTGAGAATCAGGTGTTGTCACTTTGAAAAAACCTTTATATTTATTCTTAGATTCTTTTTCTTCCTTTGTTTTTTCTATATTTATTTTTTTAATAATCTCTTTATTAAAGTATCTTCGCGGAATGTAGCGAGTTTCATTAGCGCCTGAAGTATTTAAACAAGCTACCTCAACTAATCCATTTTTAATACTTCGCACTTTAACTGACTTAATTTTTAAACCATTTATTATATTTTCTACATATTGTTTATAACTGTGAACTGGTAGATAATAAGCAGTAATTTCATTAGTATTATTAAAACTAATTTTAATTAATTTTTCATCAACAGCTAAATTAGGATTTATGCATAAAATATTAATATCTTTTTTTGTAAAAAAATTTAAAAGATCTTTTTCACTGTTAATTAATGATCTGGTTTTTTGTTCTCCATCTCGAGAAATTTCTAATTGTTGATTTGAAGCACATTCTACTGACATAAAAATATATAAATAATTTGTTTTATAATTGGTTGTGTTTTGGTATAACTACAACTATTGATTATACTACATATTTTTTGTGATGTCAAGTCTGAATTGAAGATTAATTTTGGTGCATTACTTTACCCTTTGAGAAGATATATTAAGAACTACACCTATTGCCAGTAGTAAGATTAACAGCGAAGTTCCACCCTTGGATATGAACGGTAGCGGAATTCCTTTCATCGGGATTAGCCCTGTCATTCCTGTCATGTTCATGAATACTTGGAAGATTATCCAGGTTACAATTCCAATTGCTAATATCTTGCCCTCGATGTCAGGAGCTTGGCTGGCAATTCCAACAATTCTTATGAAGATCAAAAAATAAATTATCAGTAACACCAAAACTCCAACAAAACCTGTTTCTTCGGCTACAATTGCGATTATGGAATCTGTGTTAGGTTCGTAGATTTGGTATGTACTATAGTCATTTTTGCCATAACTATTGCCGTAACCTTTGCCTAGTAATCCTCCTTGAGCAACGGCTTCCTTATTGTTGCGGACTTGGTCGGACACCTGTGTGGAATCAGTCGCTGAGCGAATTCTATCGATACGATAACTTTGGGTAAGAACAGCAAAACCAGCTACAACAAGTGCAAAAACAGCAACTCCCATCATTATTTTTTTGCTAATATTAGCCACCCACAAGCCACTAGCTAGAATCACAGCAATCATAATCACAGTTCCCAGATCTGGTTGGAATAATATAAGTGCACAGGCTCCGAATACCAGTCCAAACATATTTTTGAGACTTTGCCAGTCTGTAATTATATCATCTTTATTGTTTTTTTTGAGGCGACCAATTTCTCCAGCAATGAATATCAAAAGCACAATCTTAGCAATCTCAGAAGGTTGAAAATCAGGTAGACCAAAAGGTGTGATAATCCAGCGAACAGCTCCATTAACGAGCTTAGGTTGGAATGGTAGAACCTTGGTAAAGCTAGTAATAACAGCCCAGTCGATCCTAAAAACCGAATTCAAAACTCCAAAAATTGCCAAAAAGCCCAAGAAAAAATAATTTATCCAAAGAAAAATCCAGCGGAACTTGAGAATTCTGTGATAGTCGAATCGAGCAATCCAAAAAGCTCCAATTCCACCGACAATTCCACCAACAAGAATTTGTTTACTAAGATCCGAAAAGTAACTATCAGGCTTGGGTGAGAGCGAACTAGCCAGGAACGTAAAACCAAAAATACACACCAAAAAAATTAAAAAAACCAAAAACCAGTCATAGCCAAGAACATTACTAAGCTTGTTGCCAAGATTATTTCCAAGGTTATTTTTGATCAGAGAGCCTTTGGTTGACCTTGAATTGATAGTTGTATTAAGATTATTTATCGGTATATTCATTTTTATTTTATTTGTTAAAAGATTTTTATATTTATTCTAGTGAAAATACTCGAACTAGTTACCCCTTTGTGAAGGGGTGAGCCGAATGGCTCGGGGATTTTATTTTAGGGTAAGTTGTTTACATTTTTTATCTTGAGTGAAACGAAAGATCTCCTGTTGTTCAAGATATACTTAGTCAAAAGCACCCCGTCAAAACTTTGTTTAGCCACCCCTTTGGACACTGTGTTGCCGAGACAAGCACGGCTGTTCCAGTAATCTCTCGAGGGGAATTCTAAAAACCACCATCGTCATAAACGAATGTAAAAAATCTCTACCTTTACTCTTATAATAATGATTCCAAAAAAACACTTTGTCAAAAACAGTAACGCTCCTTGCCAAAACCCCTCAAAGATAATAGAATTAAATTATAACTAATCTTCTAAATTTCCCAAAAATATTATGTCAAGAACTATTACCGTCCAAGAATTACCCAAGTATTATTCCCAAATCAAAGCTAATTTTGATTCTAATGATATCTGGACAAGAGGCTCAAGCTATGTGAGCAAAGTAAAAAATCCGCATTTTATAGAAGATGATATTTATTTTGCCAAAATCGAAGGTTCGCCTCAATACGGAGGAAGCAGTCATTACAAAACCAAAGTTACGCTAAATAATCGAGGAAATTACGAGGCAGAGTGTAGCTGTCCATACAATCGAGATGGTAAGGGAGATTATTGCAAGCACATCAGTGCTCTCGTTAGATATATGCACAATAACAACATTGAATTCAAGGGAGATTCAGCCAATCAAAATCCAAATACTACAGATCAAAACTTGCAAAGTTCACAAAACCCACAAACTTTTGCTCAACCGTTAGAATCACTGGAATTCTCTAAGTTAAAGCGAATTTTGACAAGTACCAAAAACTCTACTGATAATCAATATAGCCTTTACTATATCAAGTTCAACATACATCATAGTTATGGTGGACAATTGAGTTTTAACCTTCTCAAAGTCAACAAAAAAACTAAAAAATATACAACGTTAGATCTGGAATCAACCTTCAAAAGATACGAGAATGGAGCTTGTGATTATATGACTCAAGATGAATATGAATTTATCAAAAAAACAATGCAGTCCAAAAGTTCAGGATACTACAGCTCATCGTTCATAGATTCCAATGTTAGCGAGTTTAGGGTGGAGCAGGTTATGGATGAGTACTATAGTCTAGGAAAGTTCACTATCTTCGAAAAAAACTTTGAATATTATCCTGACACCAAGATAATTCCACAGGTTTATATCAATTCCAAAAAAGAATTTCGAGTTCGTGGAGCGTACGAAATTAACAATAATTCTGAGATTCAAATCATTCCAGTTACTCAGACCAGTCTGATTTTGATTGGGCGACAAGGTAATTACTTTGCGATGGATCGGAATAATCATAGAATTTATAAGCTCAAAAACAAAGAAAGCCCTGAAGATATTCAGTTTATCATCAAGTCAAGTTTTTTGATAAGTGAACAAAATGCACTCGATCTGGCTGTAGAAATCGATGAACAAAAAATTATTTTGCCCGAAAAAATTGCTCCAAAAGCTCTAGAATTGCAGTCTCTAATTCCTCAGATTTATCTTAGTGAGAATCAAGGATTGTTGAACTTCGAAGTTGGATTCAACTACAGCCACAACCTTGCTAGCAAAGTAATTATGGCAAATAGTGAAGCTAACAAATTTGAAATTGAAGTTGATGGTAACAAGATTTTGGCAAAAAGAAATACCAAACTAGAACAAAAAAACCTGCAATTCCTTCAAGAGGTGGTTAATGATAATTTTGCAAGCGACTTCAAACTTGGATTTGGCAATAATATCAATGGCGAAGAAGCGATTTTGTTTGTAACGGAGGTTGTGGATTCTTTAGTGGAGACTAATTGGCAGATTTTTGGGCAAGATAAGCTAAAAGTTTATAATTTTGTAAAACCAAAAGTTAATTTTGGACTATCTAGTGGAACAGATTGGTTGTCGCTCAATGTTGAGATGAGTGTCAATAATCAGGATATTGATATGGAGACAATCGCCAAAATGGTTCGCAAAAACAAGCGATTCATAGATCTCAAGAATGGTCAAAAAGTAGTTCTTCCATCAATTTGGCTAGACAAACACAAAGAATTGTTCGAACTGGGGGAGGTTAGCGGCGGCGAACTCAAGGTTAGTAAGTGGCATTTGTCCCTACTTCAAGAATTCTCCAAAGTTGCCAACGATGGCAAAAATCAAAAAACTTGGACAACCCAAATCCAAAATATTTTTAGTCTCGATTCCATTGTTGAACTACCTGCTCCCAATCTCAAAGCAACTCTTAGACCTTATCAACAGGCAGGCTACGAATGGCTCAATTATATGTATTCTAACACTCTTGGAGGTATTTTGGCGGATGATATGGGGCTTGGCAAAACCTTACAAGCTATTGCTTTACTGAATCAGATTTATAATACAAATCAAAGTTCAAACCAAATTTTGGAAAAAGATATAAAGTCTTCAAAGCCAAAAAAAATTGCCAAAAAAAATACTACAACGAACCTAGAACAATCTACCATAGCTCCAACCTTGATAATTCTACCCAAAACCTTAATCATCAATTGGCAAATGGAATTAACTAAGTTCGCACCCAATCTAACCTTCGAAGTAATGCATGGAGCTTCTCGGGACAAAGACAAATGGTCAGCGATTGGCTCTAATATTGTTTTGACAACATATCACACAGCGATGAAAGATGTACTAGAAATCAAAAAACAGAACTGGAATCTATTGATACTAGACGAATCTCAAAATATAAAAAACCCAGAAGGCTTGATCTACAAAGCTCTACGAACCATTCCAGCCGTGCACAAACTAGCGCTTAGTGGAACTCCTGTAGAAAATTCATTAGAAGATCTATGGTCCCAAATGTCGCTGTTGAATCCTGGAATATTAGGATCTCGGGAGTGGTTTAGATCTAATTTTCTGTTGCCAATCCAAAAAAACAAAGACGAAGAACAATCTACAAAGCTCAAAAATATCGTCTATCCGTTCATACTCCGCAGACTCAAGCGAGATGTTACCAAGGAACTGGGTGAAAAAGTTGAAAATACTCTGTATATTGAGATGGATACCAAACAAAAAAATCTCTATGATGGAGTTCGCCTAGAATTCAAGCGACAAATCGAAGAGGAGTTTGATAATTCTGCATTCAAAGCCAAATTCAAAGTTCTAGAAGGTTTGACCAAATTACGTCAGATTTGCTGCGATCCTAGACTATTAGACCCCAAAACTCATATCGAATCGGCTAAGCTGGAATTAATGTTGGAACAACTAGAAGACGTTATCAAAGAAGGGCACAAAGTTCTAGTATTCTCGCAATTCACCACAATGTTAGCTCTAATTAAGTCAGAACTGGACAAGCGTGGAATTATTTTTTCGTACCTAGATGGCAAGACTAATAATCGCCAAAAAGCCGTAGACGAATTCAATGATAATCCTAATATTCCAGTATTTTTGATCTCTATCAAAGCTGGTGGAGTTGGCTTGAACTTGACCTCTGCGGACTATGTCTTCATCTTCGATCCGTGGTGGAATCCTGCCGTAGAATCTCAGGCTGTAGATCGATCTCATAGAATTGGTCAAACCAAAACCGTGTTCGTATATAGATTCTTGGTCAAAAATAGTGTAGAAGAAAAAATTCTAGAACTACAGCAAACCAAAAAAAATCTTGTCAAAAATATAATTACCGTTGATGAAAGTCTAATGAAAAACTTGAATAAGAACGATATCGCCAAGTTATTTGGGTAAACAAATCCAAAAAAAGCATTTTGAAAGGTATTTTGCAAAAGTTGAAAATGATATTGGTATATTTTCAAAATCTAATCATATTTTTTTGACAAATAAACAAAAAAGCTGCATAATTATTATATAAATAAACTAAAAAACATAAAATTAAAATACAAACCCAAACATTCCAAAATATAAATATAATATGACTCCAAAACTACTTTTCTTGAGACTTTTTGCTTACGCTTTTGACTTTGTTGTAATTAACCTTTTGCAATACGGCCTACTTTTTCTGTTAGCCAAATATCTTAACTTCTCAACAAATTTAATAACAATTGGAGGTACTTTTATTACAATTTCTTTCTTTTACTTTTTGATTTTAGAAAAAATCCACTATACACTGGGACAATTCATCTTCGGGTTAATAGTTATTAGCAAAGATCACAACAAGAATATTCCTTTTTTGAGAGTTTTGGTGAGGGCAATTCTGAAGTCATCAGTATTTTTGATTGCCTTTTCGGTAATTATTTCACCTTTTTTGAAGGGCAAACAACTTCTCCATGACTATTTAGCAAATACTAAAGTTATCGGTCGTAAAGAATATTATCAATCTAATCTTTAGTAATCATGATTAGTCTGGGTGGGTTCGTAGTTGGTTCATTAGTACTAGCGACTGGAGTTAGTATTGTTCTTAATGCCTATTATCTTAATTCCAAGATGCTTTTTTTGGACTTCTGGGAAAACAAATTCGGAGTGGGAACTGGGACTAATGGTTACCAGTTTTTTGGGTTCGTACTAATAATAATTGGTATGTTCTCGATGATTGGAATTATTGATATTACCTCTAATCCTATCGGAGTTGATAATACTCAGACTAACACAAATTCTGGAATAGTTCAACCAGCCGTTAATAATGGGAACGATTTTATTGGTAGATAGATTCTTTGGTCAAAAAATAAAAAGCTTGAAAGAATACTAAAAACAAAGCTATAATTCTTAAATCAATTCCAAAACTTGCTCCTTGGTAACAAAACTTAATCCGCGTTGATGATAGTTAATTGAGTTCAACTTTGGTAATAATAATTCAATAATCTTAGAATCAACACCTTCTAGAACTCCGTCTTCGATAGCTCGTTTAATTTTGTCGGCAATATTTTGTTTGTCTAGGTCAAAGTTAAGAAAAGTCTCCATTCCGCCAGGATTACTAATTATCAACATCAATATATCAATTTTGTCGGCAATGCCAAGACTGTCAAAACTTACAAAAGCTGAATTAGAAATTAGTTTTGGCTTATTAAAACTTACTAATTTTTTTTGTTCAAAATTACTCTTGCTAAAACTTGCAGCTATTGCAAATTGGTTACTTCCGATAATTTTACAAGTTGCATAGACATTATTAGACCATAAAGTCTGCATAGTTTTAAGAGCTTCGATTTGACTCAAGATACATTCAGTCGGAATAATTCTAGTTTCCAAAGCATTTTCTATCAGAGATTCTTTGGCTAAAAATTGGATATGAAGATTACTGATCGAAGCACAGTGAGCACCATTCAAAAAAACTAAAGCTCCGTCCCTAGCTAATTCTTGAGCGATTTTCCATATTTTTGCATTATCTCCAAACATTGATTTGTATGGTTTAGTTTGATTCTCAATTGAACAAGTCAGCATCCACGAACCAGCAACTAATGGATTATTATTTTTAACAAGCAGTATTTCTTTTGATTCAAGAACTAAAGATTGTTCTACAAGTTTATTTAAGTCAAAACTATTTTTACTAAATTCATTCACAACTAATACTGCTGAATGTGAATTATTAAGATCAAAAGGATAAATTCTATTATTATCTTTAGAAAATTGACTATAAACCGGACTAAATCCATCTATACTAAAAATTTTAACCAAAATCTGAGCGACTCTTTTTGCATTAGCTTCTGCTTTTTGTAAACTTAGTTTTAGCTTTTTTGATTGCATCAATTTCTTTATTTTTTGATATGTATTATTATATTATATTATTAATTGTACTTCAACTTAATCCTAATGTCAAACCTTATAACCATACAATATTTTTGACCTATAGGAACTTCTTAGGTGATGGATTTATTCGGTTTTGCCTCTGGAATTACAGAATTGAATGATTAAAGTTTTACGATGTTGTTTTGATAA
>JAYUIW010000040.1:0-7307 GCA_043765655.1 bacterium | reverse complement strand
AACCACACTCAATCTCAAGATCTTCCTCTCAGGTAACTTCGTTGATTCAACAGATACAATGACGACAGCTCTTAAGACTGCTAACTTAATTCCTACAGCTCAACCTTACAATGTAGCGCCATTTAACTATTCAGGGGCTGAGACTGCAACTACAATTGCCAGTGATATTGTAGATTGGGTATTGGTAGAGATCAAAGATTCTACAGGAACTTCAGTTCTTAAGAAAGCAGGATTACTAAAATCCAGTGGCGAAATTGTTGACTCAACTTCAGGAGCTAGTGATTTGACATTACCTGCAAGTATTGCAACTGGTCAATACAAAGTAATTATTAGACACCGTAATCATCTTGCCATTGCAACAGATGTGAATGTAGCTATTACAGCTAATAATACTACCACAGTTGACTTCACCAAGAATACTAATGTCAAAGGTGCTAATCAGCTCCTTGTTGGTACTAACCCTTCATCAGCTAATCTCTACGGTATGAGAAGAGCTAATATTAGTGGAGACGACACTATTGACTCACTTGATAGAACTATCTCTAACTCAGCTATCGAATCTCTTAATGTCTATGTCAAATCAGATGTTAACCTTGATGGTATCACAGACTCTCTTGACAGAACTATCTCACAACTTGCCCTAGAGGCAGTGGAGAATGTGTAACAATTTAGCTCTTGTGCATTATATATTTATGCGAATCTACATTAAGTTCAAAATCTTTATACTGGCGAATAAAATTAAGATAAAGATAACTCTCCAAAGGAAAATACGCCATATTTCCACTTACTTTATCGTGGTGAAGTGCGTGAAAAGTTCGACACAGATCAATACTCCAGATATATAGCTTACTAAAAAAATTACTTTGCTTTCTAGACCACTGTTCTAGATTATTAGAGTAGTGAGGCCAGTAGAATAGATATTGCCCATACAAGAATCCGACAATCCACATCGGAATTATCCAATAATACGCCAAAGTATTCCAATAACCTGCATTGATAGCCAAAACAATAATCAACACTTGAAATAAACGATCAAAAATATAATCCTTCCAATAATCACGTCTCAAATAAAACTTTCGAGAGAAAAACTGCCAATCTAACTGCCAAATCAAAAAAGGAATAACCAAAAAATTCCCACTATTAGCAATAGAAAAATCAGGATCAAGATCGTCTTTACCAAGGTGCTTGTGGTGTTCTAAGTGAGTCGCCAAAAAATGACTCCATGTAAATCCACTAAAAATAGCTGCAATATGCCCAAGAACTCTATTAAGCCAAGTTTTTTTGGACAAAAGAAAATGTGAAGATTGGTGAACAGCATTCAACAAATAATTCAAAAAAATTAAATTGCTCAAAAAAAAGTACACCTTAGATTCAAAATTACTACTATAACTCACGTTTGATAGATTATAAATTAAGCCAAAAAGTACAATAGTCAGAATTAGTTGGTTGGTTCGATATTTGTTAAACACAAAAAAATATTAAAATTAATTAAAAAAAGTAGTCCAAAGGTTATCTAATTATCAACAATATTAGAGTTATAGTCAAGAGCTTTTAATGAATTGTCTCACAGTATTTTTTGGATTAAAATAAATAAAAAAACACCCGAAGGCGTTTTAAAGGTTAAGATTATTGAAAGCTTTTAGAATAACTTTTGGAACAATCTATTCCTTGGAATTGTTGAATGAACTTCGCACGGATATAACCGCAAAGCCCGCTACGATTAAGCCCAAAATTGATGGAATCAAATAAAATCCACCAGTTCTAAATAAATTACCAGCAATTGAGTTGGAATTATTAGTAGAATTAGCAACCTTAGTTACCGCGAATTGCTTGAAGCCACTTGGGATATTGACATAATAACCATTAGAATCTTTGTTAATGCTAGTCGCAACCCATGGAGAATTAGAGAATTGAGCCACAAGATTAGTAGTATCTAAGTTAGAGTCTCCGATGTAGAGTTTGATTTCTTTGATGTCGTCTTTGTTTAGACCTTTGAGATCACCAACCAATCCGTAGACTAGTTCGCCTTGCAGACCTTCATAAGCATCCTTGGAACTCAAAGCATTGAAGGAGATCGAACCATCGTTAATTGCATTCTTGAAGGTTACCTGGATTTTGCAAGATTGAGAACCGCACTTAGTATCGAAGTTCACGACCTCATTAGCTTTGATGTTACTGATAGCCTGTGTGGTTGCAGAGCTGATTGAGCTAGACGCAGAAGTAACGTTGGACGCAGGGTTAGCCGTGGTATTAGTAGTAGAACTAGAAGACACAGTTGAGGACTTGGCACTAGAAGTAGAACTAATATTGGCTCCGATAATAATAACTGTACCATTACCAATAATAGGTGTAGAGCCAACAATTCCAGCCACAGAACTATTATTCAGAATAGAATAACTAATTGAACTAAGCGAAGACGATAAATAACTAACACTGGAATTAGAACTTATCATGGAACTAGAACTAGTGTTAGTAGGAATCTGAGATGATTGCGAAAAATTAGAAGCAGTCGTAGCAGAACTAGAACTTGAAGAAATAGGGTTAGAACAATCCCCAATAACCTTTACCAAAAAATTAGTAAACCCTGGAACAACATCGTAAGCCGCAGTAGAAACTACTGTTGGAGCTGTGATAGCAGTCAATACAGTTCCTGAAGCTGAGTTACCGTATACACCGTTAAGCGAAATAGGACTTTCACTTACATAAAGATTAATGTTGTTATAACTTGTAAAGCTGTTAAATTTTCTAGCGAAAGTAATTTTAATTTTACCTGTTTCCGTTGTTGTGGTAACGTCAAAGTCGGGATTACCAGAAACGCTACCAGTCAAAGAAAGAATATCTTTTTCGGTATCAGTTACTGTAAGAACAGTCTTAGTACCATCACATAATGTAGTGTATTGAGTTGGATTAGTATTGCTAACTTTAATGTTAGTTACTTTTCCTACGCTATCAATATCAAAAGTTGTTGTGTGATCAGCAATATTTGGAACTGTACCAGTAATGATTGCAGTTGGCTTACAGATATTGTTCTCTACGTTAGCAACTACATTTTGTGTATAGTTGAATTTTACCATGTTACCATCAGTAACTAAAACTGCATTAATGTCAGAAGTAGCGATGAATGGAGATACGTTTGAACAGTAAATGTAATTTCCTGTACTACTAGTAGTTGGGTTCACAGTAACGGCGTTAGCCACTGGAGCTAAAGCTAAGGCCATAGCTATAATTGAAGTTGTTGTAATTATCTTGGTTAAAAGAGACATAAAATAAAAAAAGTAATAAAAAGTTGATAATTTTTAGGTCATTTTAATTCTACTATATTTTTATTGGATGGTCAAATGTACATACAAATTATTCTGATGTCGGTATTTTTATTTGCTTTTACTTATAGATTAACAATTGAATGATATCTCCAAATTAATAATTGAATGATATCTCCAAATTTACTTCGTACTTTCCACTCTTTGCCAAGTTTGCTCCATACTTTTATTCTTGCTAAAATTATCCAAGAAAATTCTAATCCACAAGTCTAATCTCAGAAAATAAAAGAATAAAGAATAAAAAAATTCAGTTTCAGTTTTGGCGTATTTAAGAGGAAAAAGAATAAACTTTAATTCATCCCATAGTCTTGATTGAGTTAACTTATTCTGCTTTGGGAAAAAATTTTTGAGCTGGCGATAACCTCCAACAGAACGCTTTTTTTGGAGAATCCAGTCCTTATAATTATTAGGATACTTCACCCCGACAACAGACTCTCGACAATAACCAGTATTAGATTTTTGTGAACTCAAAGTATTACTAAACTCCAAATTATTAATCGCAATACTCAAAAAAGCATCATCGACTAGACAATTCTCAGGAACAGTTATAGATTCCAAAACCTTAGATTGAAATCCCAAAAGGTAGCCACTTAGGAACAAAAAATCTCCATTCTCAGATAATTGCGTTCGCCTAACATCTGCTCCATCAGCCAACATATTCCCAACATACCCCCAAAAATTATCCTTGGAATCTATAGACTTTGGTCTTGCTGTAACTGCCAAATAGTTATTTTCAAGAAGTTTTTTGACAACAAGGTTAATAGAATCAGGCTCTAGAACAACATCTCCATCAGTACAGATTGTAATTGAATCTTCAAGTCCCAAAGTATTTTTTTGGTCCAGATTGTCTAGTGTAACAAACTGACGTCTAATCTCCTCAAAAGCCATATTCAGAGCAATAGGCTTACCTTTTCTTTCGTCCTTTAGTACGGTTAAATTATCAAAGTTAAGTTCTAAAGCAATTTTTTGAGCACTATCTGCAGTCTCTACATCTGGACAAACCAGAATTATTCTCAAATTCTCGAGTTCATAACTATAATTACTAATAACTGTCTCAATAATTTTGGCAGTGGTTTTGACTTCGTTCCAAGCCGTTATGACTAGATTTACTTTGGGCATAGTTTTCTAAAAATTATACTTCGGCAATTCAAAGAATCTGAACTTTTCTAGTGGTTGAAACCTCACGAACTCCTTCCCAAAAATCTGGTAGTTCTTGAAGGCTCCCAGTTCTCTAGAATCATTGCTGTTACCACGATTATCTCCCATCAAAAAAAACTCATCCTTGTCCAAACACAACTTCTCGATAGTTTTGCGTGAGCCACGATCTTCACTAATATTAATATAAGGTTCAACTAACTTTCGACCAATTTTGTCTTGTTCAGAGGTGAATACTATAACCATAAAATCGTCTACTTTGACACATTCGCCAGGCAGTCCAATGACACGCTTGAGGTAGAACTTGGCAGGACAATTAGATGTGCTGGGGCAATCGAATCTAGACACAAAAGACTCAAAAGGATTCATCTCAAAGTTGACTCTAAAGGCAAAATTACGGATCGCATATGCCGCCACGACTTGTCCACGAACGAAGTTTTTGTCGAGTTGATTCATAAGGAGGTATTGTCCGGTATCGTAATTAGGGAACGAACTTCGCCCTTCGACCTGCACATGCTGGAACGCAAAAAGCTTCACGAGCATCAACACAATCGCCATAATCCAAATAAAATTAGCAATAAAAGCGAAAGTTCTAAAGGTTCTGCTACGCTTTTTTTTGAGCTTAGAATTAGTCACATTCATTGTTTCTTCAATGGTTTTTTGGGGATTGAAGCTCTTGGTTGGACTGCTTAGGTTGTAATTAGTGTATTTTGGAGTGGAACCAGAATTAGGATTATTGTTCAAGTTGTTTGGGTTGCTATCAAAGCTATTTTGGTTCATAATTTATTTATATATTTGTGTTGCGGTAGAATTGTTTGGCAAAAGCCAAAATCTCAAAACTCATCTAATCAATTTTATTATATTTTAAGTACTTTTGTCAATGAACAGCCACAATAATCCTAATATTCTAACCAAAACTTCAAGTTCCAAAAGTTCCGTAAAAAACTCCAAAGCTCCAACTATTTTTTTGTTAGCTGGGCGTACAGGTGGACCACTCAGTCCCTATCCTGCGATTATTAAGGAATTAAAAATCCAATTTCCTGATCTTAGGCCAATTGTTTTTGGTGTCAAAAATGGATATGAACAGGTGTTCTGTGAGAAGAATAATCTAGAGCTTTTTTTTCTTCCACAAGCCAAGTTAGACATTCTAAGCTTTGGGAATAACAAAACAAGCTCCCCCTGTCAGGGGGTCGGGGGGTACATGACAAGATTAAATAATTTTGTAACTCAAACGCTACAATTAATAATTTTATCATTCAAGTTAATCTATTCCTTTTTTATTTGTATATATTATATTATCAAGTTCCAACCCAAATTTATAATCTCAACTGGTTCATTCCTAGCTATTCCAATGCTTTTTGGAGCCAAAATTCTAAAAATACTAAGATTAACCAAAACCAAAGTTGTCATTCACCAACTCGATCCCAAACCCGGTCTAAGCAATCGAATCTGCGTCAAGCTAAGCGATCTTACAACTTGTATTTTTGAATATACCAAAAAAAAATACCCTGACTTTTATAATGCCAAAATTATCCCCAATCCACTTTTGATAGACAAGTTTCAGACGTCAAACAATTTCCAAAACCAAGAATTACAGATTTTTTGGAATCTCCCCCTATCAGGGGGTCGGGGGGTACAATCAAACTCCAATCAAAAACTCCCTACGCTCTTAATATTCGGTGGTGGTAGCGGAGCGCTGGCAATTAACGACTGGGTCTATAACAATCTAGAATCTTTGGTGTCCAAATATCGAATAATCCATCTCATAGGAATATTGCAAGACAATGGTACGAACGAAATAAAACTAAAACCTTCCCCTATCAGGGGATTGAGGGGTACCACAAATTATCTTTCACTACCTGCACTTTATGAAGATATGCCCAGCCTACTAGCAAGCGTAGATTATATAATCGCCAGAAGTGGAGTTGGAACAATTAGCGAATTACAGTTTTTATCCAAAAAAGCTTTTTTGGTGCCTATTCCAGACACTCACCAAGAACTCAACGCCGAGCTTGTTCAAAGCCAGTTCATAATTCTAGATCAAAATAAAACAAGTCAATGGCTAGATATCATAGACCAAAGTATTACCCAGAACCTTTGGCAAAAGAAAGAAAATAGTTATGATCAAAAAAGCTTAGAAGAGTATTATAGAGAGCTGAAAAAGCTGGTAAGGTAATATTTGCCTATTGTTGAATTGTGTGATATAATTAAGTTATGTCAGAAAACTCTATGGAAAAACAATACAACGGAGGTTGGAGCGAGTCTACCAATCCCAGAGAACACAACCCAGATAATTACAGATATTTGGTACATGCTTTTAATTTAACAGCTAAAAATAGATTAGCTATAGCTAATATTAGTTCATATATCAATAACCCTGAATTAGCTAAGTCTGCAACAGAGGTTGTAGATATTTATAAAAACCCTAATCAAATTCAAGAGCGTTTGTCTATATCATGTTCACTTATTAACCAAGACAAAAATGTAACTTGGGGAGATAGTGGATTAATACTAGAGAATAATAATCGTCCTTATATTACCTCTAACCAAGACGCTGTTGTTATTAACCACAATTCTCAACTTTTGGAACAACAATCAAAAAATAATTATATCCAAACTCCCGAAGCTATTTTATTTCAAACAAACTCAGAAACTTATAATGAAATTGTTATCCAAGGAAACGGAACAAGAATTGTAGGAGTTTTTGCCAAAGTAAATGAAGATGGAGAATACCTTACACCTAACCCACTCCTAATTACCTCATTAATTCAAAGGTTTTGATAATTTTTTCATAAAAATTGAGGCAGGTTGAAGCTAGTTTTAGAATATTGT
>JAYUIW010000039.1:0-7419 GCA_043765655.1 bacterium | reverse complement strand
ATGACAGTTTAAAATAACTTCTCAAAACAGGTTTTAAAAATACAACTCTATATACACTTTTTAACACATCTTAGAATTGCTGATCTAGAGCGTGAGTTTTGAATAACTTCGTTATCTGATGGTGTCAAAGGTTTAGTTGTCAGAAGTTCGTAGTCGAATTTTTTGTTGCCGTAATCGTCCAGTTCGATGGGCTTGCATAGGTTCCGCATAAAGTTAGTTACGATTTTGTCTTCTAGAGAATGGAATGAAACAATGATTAATCTTCCTCCAGTATTGAGCTTATCAATCGATATTGGCAAAAAAGTTCTAATCGAAGCGAATTCGTCATTAGTCCAGATTCGCAGGGCTTGCCAGATCCGACTCAAAATTTGATTTTTTTTGCGCATTGTGGCTGGATTGAGACAACTCACGATTAATTCCACCATTTCGCCTACTGTTGTGGGTGTTTTTTTGTTACAATCCCAGATTTTTTGGGCGACTTTACCAGCCAGTTGTTCTCCAGAATAATCATAGAGAATTTTGCCAAGATCGGCTTTGGAGTGTATTTTGGAAAGTTTTTTGTAGCATGGTTCGAACTCGTCGCTGTAACGAAGGTCTAATTTTTCGTCTAGCTTGAGATAACTAAAACCTCGCCCAGAAACTTCTAGTTGATTAGAACTAAAACCAAGATCCAGCACAATCGCATCTAGGGATTTGTCCTCGAAGATAGCTATAAGCTCAGCATAATTTCTATTCTTTGGCATGAAAGTAATGTTAGGATTGTTAGGAATAACTAAATTCTCCATCGCAATTTTAATTGCTGAAGCGTCCAAATCTCCACTTGTAAGCTCAAGACTCAAAGATTGGTTGTTAGCATAATTCAAGATCGCCTGTGTGTAACCTCCGCCTCCCAGAGTTCCATCGAATATCTTGAGGGCTTTGTTATTGTTGATTTCTTTTTCGTTGCTCAAAAAGCAAAATTCTACGACTTCGTTGAGTAGAACTGGAATATGGTGGTTGATGGTTGGTGTGTTGGACATTTTGGTTGTGGTTTGATTAGGTTAAAGTTGTTATTTTTTTTGACAAAGTTATAAAATTAATATATAATTATAATACAAATTGGCAATAGCCACGTACCCTTAGCAATAAGGGTCAATTTTTTTGTTTAGGAATACTTAATACTTTGCTAAATATATCAGTATGTTTAGATTCATCTTTTACTAAATTTATTATATTTTCAACACAAGCAGAAGATAACCTTAAAGCATATTTTCCTTTACTTTGATGAATGCAAATTCTAAAAATATAATTTTTCCCATTATCTGTAATTCCTGTAAAACTGTCTGATGCCTCATGTAAAATATTTTTAATCGTTGTATATCCAAGGTAATACAGGCAATCTCTAAGCTCTTTATTTGTAAAATAATACTTAACTATATTTTTTA
The DNA here is from genome assembly GCA_043765655.1 of bacterium. Lineage (GTDB taxonomy): Bacteria > Patescibacteriota > JACMRA01 > JACMRA01 > JACMRA01 > JAYTWQ01. The sequence goes on along the minus strand of JAYUIW010000039.1, from coordinate 5,995 downwards.
TTTTTTCAGACGCTCCTGTCAAAGGATCTCCTCCATCAACCATGTCTCCAACGATTCTAAACATAGGCTTTCCTTCAGTGTTTGAAATTTTACCTATCTCTCCTTCCTGAATAGACTTTAAAATTATCTTAAATGTATCCGACTTATCGTCAACTTCTATTGTACCACCGTCAAGCTTTCCACCTTTTTTATTAAATCCATAAACTTTTTGATCTGCTACATTCAAAATTAAAACTTCTTTTGGGTTAATATCTATCATTTCAGGTAAAAGATTTGACCAAATAGTCATAAAATCTTTACTTTTTTCATTTGCTTTGATTTGGATAAAAGTATTTATTTTTGAAGTTGCTGTATTAGCATGGCAATTTCCACCAGAATTTCTATACCAAATTTCACCTGATTTAATTTTATATTCTGGAATATCTTTGTTGGGGATTAAGACTTCTGGACTTTTTTCAATCAGCAAATAATAAAATTCTCTACCGCACATATTAAAAGCTTGAACATCTAAGGAAGGCTCAGCTTTAACATGACCACTAATATTTTCAACTATTTTATGAATATCAAGACTAGACAAAAGTTTAAGATTTTTCTCGTCTAAGCCTATGTCATGGTATTTACCAGCTTGTTTATCTTCTTCAATACCTATTAAAATATAACCACCATTACCATTGGCAAAAGACAAAATATCCTTAAAAAAATTAATCAAGAAGTTGTCTATACCACTTTTATTTGGATCAATATTTAATTCTCTTTTGTAATCAATTTCGCACTCTTTTGGATATCCAATGCCATTTTTGATATTTTCGATTATCTGAGTAACTGATTTTTTTAGTTCTTCAATATTCATATTATTTAGTTAAATTTTTTATTAATACCTACATTTTAACTTTACCCAATTACATTGAACCTATTGTTAGGATTCTTGGTAATTTCGATTTCGTCGCCGTCCTTGAGATTGTACTTGAATTCTTCGTTGGAGTCAAAAATCAAAAAATGTCCATCCCGAAGTGTACTAACTTCCAGTGTTGAATCAGCTTCTAAAATTTTGGTTCGCGGCAAATTCCCATTAATATAGAAAGGTAGAATTGCCACATATCCATAGTAAGGAATCTCGAAGTCAACTCCTCCAGAAGCCTTATAGAAAGCGGTGTTTCCTTTGTGTGTGGCGACAATAATTCCATTACCAAAGAATTGAGTTTTTTGGAAGTTATAGGTTAATTCGAGCCGCGAAGTTTGGTAGATATTAGGCTTAGAGATCAAAACTTCATTCACAGCCATCGCCGGCAAAGAATTCCCATTAACTTTAGCACTTAGTCGATCCCATTTTTGGAATTTGACAGAATTAGAACTAGAATTAGAATTCAAACGCTCCAAAAGTTCCTTAATATTACTAGAATTAAAAGCTATTAAACCACCTACACTTCTCTCAGGATCAGAATTGACGCCGATAATATATTGACCAGAACTGAGCTTAGAAGCAATTTTCAAAAAAGTTCCGTCTCCACCAACCGCAATAATTAATTGATAATCGTTCAAACCTCTAATCAGTGGAACTTCGCAGTTACAAATATCATAGTTCAATAAACATTCTTCCAAGGTTTTTTTAATAATATCTAGCGTATTGTTATGATTTTTTTGGTGCTGGTGAAAGACAAAATCCGGCGTATGAACTTCACAAAAATTCTTCTCAAAAATCAAAATTGGTTTAGCTTTGTCAAAATTATTAAAAGTATAATCACGACTTTCCCACAATTCCACAATTCCTTTGAGTCGATTATTAGCATTAATTGAAATCAAAAATTGCACAATCTCAGCAGGTACTAATTCCTCCCAATTTCCATGTTCCAGGATTTTTTGGCGGATGGTGGAAGCCTTGATAATCTTGTTATATTCTAGAGTTCGGAACTTAATATTGGTGTTATTAAAACATTGACTAGTAATCGGATTCCCCGAAAACACAACTTCAAAAGATGGCAAATTTTCCATAATATATTCTACCCACTGAGTATTAGTGTCAAAATCAGGAATTGCCAAAACTTCAAACTCAATTGCAATATTTCTTTGTGAGTTCAAGGCTTGCATAACCAGCTCGATCATCGACTTTCGTTCAAAGAAGTTAAAAGGATTCTTGGTTGTTAATTCTTGATCGCTAGAACCGACACCAAAGATAATCTTGGTAATTTCAGAATTGATTATCTGTTCAACAGAATTAAGATGCCCATTGTGAAAAGGTTGAAATCTTCCTATGTACAAAGCAGTTTGGGAAGAAGTTTTGGAGGTATTTTGGAATTGGATATTATGGGATTGGATATTATGGGATTGGATATTAGTCATAAAAAAATATAAATTTAATTCCCCTCGAGCGATGACTGGTACAGCCGTGCTTGTCTCGGCGACACAAGTGTCCAAAGTTGGTCGAACAAAGTTTGGGGGCTTAGTACCCCTATGTAGGGGTGAAGGCAAAGCCTTCGGGGTCGCACTTTTAGTACAAGGGGATTCTTCGGTTCCCTCAGAATGATAGTTTTTTGAAAATATCTCAAATTTACAATCCTAAACCTCTTTTATTTTTCCCTTGATATTCATAACGCTAGCTAGAATTCCATGAACCATTCTAGTGTTAGCAAGCATTGTATATTCCTGAGCTAGAGTTAGATATTGTGTAAAAAGTTGAGCCTTGATTTTGTCATCGAGTTCTAGAGAATCTTGCTTAAGAGCTGTATATTCCATTGCAAAACTTAATAAAATCGCCTTGAGAATATCATATAAAGTTGAGAATTTTTTGGTTAAATGTGGCTCGATAATTGCTACTAACTCTACCTTATTAACTTGAAAGTTTTCTAATTGTGAGTTTAAAAAATTAATATCAGGCTCAAAACCTAACTCTAAAGCCTCTTCTTCTATAAGGTTTTTGACAATATTATTCCAATCGACACTATTTTCTAACTTTAATTTTTGGTCAAAAAGAACTTGGTAAATACCAAAAACTAGTATTGTTCTCAGTTCATCTTGCCATAATTGTGTTGCGTTAATGCTATTCATACTTATAATATATTGAATCAAAAAACTAGTTATGTAAAGATGCCACAAAACCAAATCATAAAACTAAATCGGAATTAATTGACAAAAAACTACAAAATAGGCAAAATTGAGAAGTACATTTTTTTAACAAATCTTATTAATATATATTTATGTCTATCTCTAATTGGCAATTCAAAACAACAGACAAAGGTCTTTTTGTATGGGAAGCTCTCAATCGTGGCGGCGAAATCCTCGGACAATGCTCACAACAATTCAAAAGCAAAAGTGGCTGTCAATACAACGCCGATCTACTGGGTCGAAGTGGTAGTTTTTCTAGTAAACTTGAATGGTTCTTTGAGAATACTAACTCCGGTTGGACTTGGCACTGTGACAATACCGTTAACAAAGAAAATGTCGGTGCGTCTCACAAAGCATTTGGTTCAGAAATGGAAGCCAAGCAAAACGCAACTTTATTCGGTTATAATGGCGGAGTAATGGAAGCTACCAAGATTGATGTTGGCTCAGATTCTAACTCTGGCTACTTTGGATCTAATATTAACAAAGCTGGAGCTGTCGGTGCAACTGCTGTAGGAGTTGGTAGTATCGCCAAAAATTTTGTAGGTGATGAGACAGAACCAAAAGCTGAAGTCGACGCTGATTACAATGGAAACAATTCCGGTAGCTATGGAAGCGGTTCGTACAATCCTAAGCTTAACACCAAAGTTAATATGGATAATAATATGAAAGCCAGTGCAATTAACAGCACAACAACTGATGACGAAGGTTTTGGTTTAGGCTTTCTAAAATGGTTGCTCCCACTTCTACTTCTTTTGGCATTATTATGGTGGTTGATTCCAATGTTCATGACCAAACCAGTCGATCTCAAAGTCAATACTCCTAATACTCCAGAAGTAATGAAACCAAAGTTCGACTATAAAACAGCCCTTAGCGCTCCTAATCTTTCGCTATTTTCAGGTCTTGTCGGAACTGCTGGACTAGCACCTTTCTTTAGTAGTCTTTCTCCAGCAACTATTTTGGCTCCAACTAACGACGCTATCAATAAGGTTCCAGCTGATATAATGTCTAAGTTAAGTTTACCAAACTACATTCCACAACTTCAAAATATCATCAAAACTCACATTATTCCTGGGAATATCAATCTCAAAGAGCTAACCAACGGCTCAACAGTAACTACAACTGACGGCAATATATTAGAAGTCAAAGTAGAAGGAGAATCACTCAGTATCGGCGGTGCTAACATTGATCTTGCGAGCTATGACCCAAAAAAAGAATTCAACACTCTTACAGTTGACGGTGTAATTGTTCCTAATTCTGTAATGTCAGCTCTAGAGTCTTCTGATCAATCTAGTTCTTCTGTAGAAATTGCAAGTTCTATCTCAGTAAGCTCCATAAGTTCAGCGAGTTCAACTGACGCAATGATGTCAAAATCATTCAAAGAAGGTAACGCTCTAGATATTGCCCAAAAATCAGGCAAATTCGGAACACTTATTAAGGCAATCAACGCAGCAGAACTCGCCACAGTTCTCGATGGTGACGGTCCATTCACAATCTTCGCTCCAACGGATGAAGCTCTAGCTATAGTTCCTAATCTTGGAGACTTCCTCAAGCCAGAAAATAAAACTCAACTCCAAGCTTTCCTCAAGCAACATGTTGTAAGTGGTAAGAATTCATTCGAAGATTTTAGGGCAGGTAAAACATTAACAACTTTGGCTGGTACTACAATCAAGATTAATACTAATAACACAAGTCATGAAGGTCAAGTCGAAGGTCCAAAAAACACAACTTTGGCTCCAGTGGCTGATATTGTAACCAACAACGCAATAATTCACACTTTAACTACAGCTCCAATCTTATAGTTTTTAACTATACAAAGCTCAAAAAATAATTCCATCTTTAATCTAGATGGTTTTTTTGTTAACCAAAAACTCCCCATAAAATGAGGAGGAGTTACAATACAATAAAACTTAATGATTATTTAAGATCACTTTTTATATTATATTTTTTGAGTGTTACTAGAGTGATTACAACCAACATCAAAACAATAAAGAAGATTGTGTTAGATTGTCCACCTGTTCTAATTGTAGAGCCTTTAACTTGTAGTTTTGGAACGTTACAATCTTTTGGATTTTTGTGATCTAGGTCAAATGACTCTGTAGCTGATAGACCTTCGTATCTTGCGATGACTTTGTAGCTGTAAGTACCATATGCCAAATCTTTTCCTAAGATTTGTTTGAAGTCACCCTTGATATCTGTTTTGGTTAAGAAGCTCTTAACTACTTTTCCATTTTGGGAGAATACTAGTTCAATATCTACGATTCCTGATGGATTAGCTTTGGCAACGCCGTATACGTATCCACCGTCTAGACCGCATACATATGGATCGTTTAGATCAAGAGACTTTTCGTCTACAACTACACTTAGTGATTGAGCTTTGACAGTTGTTGCACTATTGTTTGGAGTAGAAGACTTGGAGCTTGATTGAACGGTTGTAGCTGGAGAAGAGCTAGATGTAGAACTTGATTGAGTATTAATTACAACTACTACTGTTCCACCTGAGTTATTAGCTGTTCCTACAATAGCTGTTGAGCTAGAAGATAGACTAGAAGCCGAGCTAGAAGATGTTACGCTAGAAGCTACGCTTGAGCTGACTACGCTTGATGATGAGACTGTTGCAGATGATGATGAAATAGCTGAGCTAGATGCAACAACACTTGAACTCGCTACATTTGAGCTAGATGAGATAGCTGAGCTTGAACTTGGTACTACGCTTGATGAGCTAACAGCTGCGCTAGAACTTGAGATTGTCGCGCTTGATGAAGTTACTGCTGAGCTGGAGGTTACCGCGCTTGAGCTTGCTACTACGCTTGAGCTACTAACTGCAGATGATGAGCTGCTAACGAGAGCAATTTCTCCAAAGTTATTAACAATTGAGTTTTCACCTGCTTTGAGGACT
>JAYUIW010000038.1:0-7466 GCA_043765655.1 bacterium | reverse complement strand
ACTAATTTTTTTGTTTTATTGTCGTATTTCATACCTAAAATTATTTACTATTTTTGGTCAATAGTCAAATGCTAGAGTTAAAGGTGGGTTAGGTATATTAATCTTTACCATTAAATAGCTCTCCTATTACTAGGAGGAGCGTGACTAATGCCAAATATACCAATAATTATACATATATTTTTTATTTATGTCAAATCTTAAAACTTCAATTCAACTTCAAACCGCAACATTCAGATTTTTTAGCATACCTTTACTTCCAAAAAAAAATACAAAAAATACAAAAAACAAAATAATGTAATCTTGTGGACTAAAAAATAATTAGTGAGTATAATATATTCTTATATGACTAGTATTAATTCTTTAACTCAAAATCTAATAAAATACGGACTAACTGATGATTCTATGCAGTCTTCCGCACAAGATAACATTATAATTGCACTTGCCACTAGTCCTAAGGGCCTTAACGTTCCTTTAATTCTACAACTCAACGAAGGTGTGTTATTCCTAAGTTCTAGAGACTTTATTACTGAGTATTCGTTGACCAAGACCGCAATATTCCTAGGCCTGGCGTTCCCTCTCGTTGGTTACAAGTTCTACACTCACCCACAACAACCCAAGACAGCTTCGACGACAAGTATTGATATATGTAGCGAGGTTGTATTTTTTGGGGAACTTACCCAGGAAGTTTTGTTTACGTACGTTGATTCCTTTTATCAAAATATTGATCAAATATATAACGATCTAACTAATCTAAAACTTGTAAATAAAATTGATCTGGAAAATGGTAGCACAACTCTAAAAGGAGCCTAAACTAAAAATTTCTAATACACTCAACCAACGGTTGAACAGCTCTGAGATTAGTGAGAATAATATTTTTAATTTTGTCGTCAGACATTTTTTTTATATCAAAATTAGTCATTGCAATATAATTTTTGAACTTTAACAAGTCAATATTGGGATCTTGTGGGTCGAAACCTCGTGGATGAGTCTTGAGCTTATCGCCGCTCATATTACCAAAAGTTTTTTTGAATAGTGGATTATCCAAAACTACGCGAAATTTGGTTGAGTTTTCTGATATAGATTGCCTAGCTTTTAAGAGATCTTTGGTTCCCAAAAAATATCGGCCACCTCCAACCATCAGCTGACCATCACAACTAATCTCAAAATAATATCCACAATCTTCGCCATTTCTAATAGTGGGCGAAAACATACCGCAAAGTTTTGTTTTGTAAGGGCTTTTATCATTAGTAAATCTAATATCACGGTTAATCCTAAATACACAATCTTTGGAAGTTAGTAACTGCAGAGCTGGGTCAGATTGGGTTAAGGTGTCTAGAATTTCTTGGATCCAGATGAGGTATTGAGATTGCAACTGTGTATATTGAGACTTGTTCGCATGGAACCATTCGCGATTATTGTTGGTCTTGAGATTTTTTAGGAATTCTAAATATTCTTGGATCATATTTTGAGTATTTTTATTTGCTTATAATTTTGTCAAAGTAATGTTGTTTATATTATACTTTTGATACAGATTTTAGTCAAAAAAGCAAGAATAAAATTCGGCATTCCAAGAATCAAAAAACCTACTAGTGGTACATTGACCAAAAATATAATTAGATGTATAATCTTATTAACTACAAATAAAATCTTTAAACCAAAAGTCATTATGCTATTCCAAAAAAAGAAAACAGTCAGTCATATCGGTAGGCACTTTGCGATCGATCAAGCTCAAAAAAATAAATTGAAGACTGCTATTAACAAGATAATCGGACAATTAGAAACAATCAAAAAAGATATTGACTCAGATAGTACTTGTGATGAGACTCTTACTCAGATTTTGGCAATAAAAGGCGGAGTACAAAGTGTGGGAAGAAATCTAGTAGGCAAAGGAATATTGGATTGTATGAGTAATTACTCCAGAGAAGAGCTAGAATTAGTAATCAAAAATCTTTTTAAGCTAGATTAGTAAGTTCATGACCAAGGAAGAAATGGACGCAATCAAATAGTTGATTAGTTTTAATTTTTTTAAGATTCAAATATTCCACCAATTCGGTGGTTTTTTGTTTTGGGTAAAAATAGACTTGCAAGAGAGCAAAAAGCGTGGTAAGATTAAAATTGAAATATAAATTAACCAAAACTATGGAACAACTAAACTACAACTTCCCCAACACTTATCCCAAAAAATATCTCATTTATTCTGAGTCGCAACCTACAACTTTCGAAGAGACTTTAGTACATTTGGAAAAAAGATTAAAAAGAATTCGTTATAATCAACTTAATTTTTTGAACTCTAAAGGAAAAATAACCTATAACGAAGTAGATGGAACATATCTATTAAGTAATTTTTATCGTAATTCAGCCTATCCAAATCAAGGATCTTGTGGGGAATTAAGAAGTTCTATGTTTGGAGAAATTCAAAAAAATCGAGATACTATTTATAGAGAGTTCGGAACAATATTAAAATGTATTGGTATGGATGGCGGAAGAAATGGAATTTTAGGTGAATTTTCCGGCGAAGGATCTGTTCATAATTTTTTGATTGTTGCAAAAGAAAACTTAAATTTCCCAAAAAATGCCAGTACCCGAAAAATTGAATTATTTAATAATTTTTATGATTATTTTTATGTTATCGATCCTTCATTTGGAAGAGTTATTTCTTTTCAAGAATCTGGATATACCATTAAACTAATTATGGGAGAAAATGTCGCTACAAAATTATCTGATAATCAAATCTTGTATAATTATGAATCAGTTCCAATTAATACCGACAAAAATGGGAAAATTTGGTGCCTTGCTAATCATAACAAAGAAATATATCTTACTAGTTCAAAGCCTAACGAACCTTTATCAAGAGCTGGAATCAAATTAAACAATCCTGAAATTTTAAGTTTTTTTCCAAACGATCCTATTATGCTTCATATGATCAAAATACTACAAAAGAAAGTTGCCGAGCAAACAGTGATAAATGATAATAAGCCTTTTGAACTGAATTATAGATAACTATTCCCCAGTTACTGAACTTTTTTGGAACACAAAATCAAAAAGATAGCCTACAGTACACATACAGCTTGCCACGTTCAGGCTTTCTTTGATACCGCACATATTGAGATGGAGACAATGTTGGCAATTATCAATAACCTCTAGACTAAGACCTCTAATCTCGTTACCTAGCCACAAGACGACCTTATCTGAGTTCGTGGACAAAAACTCTTTGTTGGCTTCCAAATATTCAAAGATCGGCGTAGAATTCTCATTAATATCAATCGCCAGGTGCATGAATCCATCAGAACTGGCATAGCTCCCAAAGACCTCGTTACAATGCTCGAAGCCTTGCCAACTAACTGTATTCTCAGAACCAATCGCAGTCTTGGATATTAAGTTCAAATTCTTGCCAATCGGGCGAGGCGTGTACCCGACAATCAACAACTGACTTACTCCAAGAGCGTCACAAGAACGCATAATCGATCCCACATTCCACGCCGAGCGGATGTTTTCTATAGCAATTAACATATTATTCAAGTCTAAAACGTAAATTAGTTCTTGGCAATTGAATTTTGGTTCCAAAGTCTATTTTTTGAGGAATATGTCAAAAATCTAAAAATCACTAAATACAGCATTAATCCAAGCTTTTGGCGGTATAAAAAAATTCTAAACTTAACTCAAAAAATCCTTCAAAAAAACCAAAAAAAGTCAAGAGTAGAGCCCAAAACTAGAACTTTTACTTGACATAAAAGGAGATTTTCGGTAAATTTGGATAGTAAGGTTATCAACTTATTACTTTTTATTTTTATGACAGACGTAAAACTTTCAAAATCAGACTTAGTCGCAAAAATTGCCACTAGCCTCAACGTATCCAAAGTCCAAGCTGACAAATTCGTCAATGCTTTTATCGACACAGTAGTAGACGAAGTTTGCCAAGGCAACGACATCAAACTCACTGGATTCGGTACTTTCTACAGAGCTCAAAGAGCTGCTCGTGATGGTGTCAACCCAAAAACCAAAGCAAAGATCAAAATCGCTGCTTACAAAACTGCAGGATTCAAAATCGGCAAAAACTTCAAAGACAAAGTTCGTGGTTAATTCTTATTAATCTTTAATTTAATTTTTTGGAAAAAATATTTCTCCCTTGCGTAATTGCTTGGGAGCTTTTGATTTAGAAGATAATTAGTAAATGACTATATTCGTACTTAAAAGCTTGTTTAACAATACTTATAGAGCCCAGGAAGGTATTTTTTTGCTGATGTTAATTATATTCCATGTATCATTGTATCGAACTGATCCCAAAAGCTAGAATAGCTAATAATTGACAATTTATTCTTTGACTCCATATCTAACTCTAATAATTCGTCCCCTACACTCCATCCACCATCTATTGTGAAGTTCAAATCAGAATTATTTTTGATTATCTCTAAAGCTTGAGAGCGATTGTTTGAAGTTAATTTTTGTCCACTTTTACCAGCTATTACCGTCATAAGTAGATAGTTTTTAATATTAAAAAAGTTTTCACTAAATTTTAATATTTCCCATTCGTCAAAATCTAACCAAAGTCCAGCTTTTAAATTTTTATTATTATTCATGGAATCAAAATATCCTATCATTCCAATCATATCTTTTCCAAAATAAAACATATATTCCCAATTAGAATTAAATTCCTTGGTTGCTTCTTTTGTTTTTAAATATGTTAAAATCTCCATAATATCTATAAAAGAACCCATAAAATGGCAATTACATACAATTTTTTGATCGCCAAAATATTTATTAACCATATTAAATACGATTTGCAGAGAGTTGGAAGGCTCAATATTTCGGTTGATCGCGAATTGTTGTAGTACAAAGTCTAAATGTAAATGAATTTTGTTGTCAGAGCTTTTTTGGATTATTCTAAAATCTTTTAAGTTATCTTTGATTAATTCTAGTTTTATTTCTAGATTTTGAGGAGTATATTCTAATAATGAAGGTAAAAAAGGCATATATGAAAAATATTAAAATTAATAATCTTAAGTTTACTTTTTTTGTGTGTTTTTAGTCAATACCCAAAAAATAACGGCAAAAACTTATTGAGTAGTGTTTTTGGTCACATAATCATACATCGCCATTCCTGTAGCTGTTGCAACATTGAGAGATCTTACCGACCCAAACTGTGGAATATGAACCAACTGATGACAAATATTAACGACCTCTTGTGGCAGCCCTGTCGATTCTTGTCCTAGACAGATTAGAACTTTAGGTTTTTTGGTTTTTTGGTTAAGAATACTCCAATCGTAGGTTGTAATATCTATCGAGCCTTGGATATTATCCAGTCCAACCACCAGATCATAATCAGCTATAGTTTCATCTAGCTCCTCGATATATTTGATTAATTGAAAGTTGGTATAAAACTCTGTTCCCATGCTACTTCGCCTATCAAAATTCCTACGTCCATAAAGTATCACCTCAATTGCTCCCATGGCGTTGGCAGTTCGCACAATATTGCCAGAATTGTTGTCATAATCGATATTTACCATCAATATTGAAAAGTTGTTATGCTTGCTCGATAACTCTTTTTTGATTTCAAGAGTACTCATCCACTGCATATAGTCAACAACTGCTCGAGGCTTGGTGGAATCTATTATTGGATTAAGGAATTGAGTCACAGGCATATAATAATTAAAGTTCAAGATTTTTTGTTGAGAGCTGCGTTAAAATAGTTTGGGACCAAATTTAAAAAAATTAACCATTTGTATTAATTCCACCAACACTAATAATCTTGTCATAATCGTCACCAACAACAAAGAAAGTCTGAGGTAATTCTCTGTAACCTGCTGTTAATTCCACACTTATTTTGAGAGCGATTGCTTTGTCGAATTCAGTTTTTTGAAGTAAGGATTTGATAAGTTTGAGATTGTCGGCTCCTAGGGATTTGGGAAGTTGTAGGTGGATAATTTTTTTGTTCTCAAAGCTTGAAGTTTGATTTTGTTGAAGCTTGTAATTGATAATATTTTCCCATTTTGATGGATTTTTTTTTATATTATCGTAATCAATGATTTGTAGAACTTTGAGTTGTCTTTCGGAGAGATTGAGTTTGACCTGAGAGAATAATTCTACAATTCCCTTATCATATGGAGCTAGCCAATCGACGAGTAATTTTTTTTTGTCAACATATTCATTGAGAACTGTTGGAGCTGTGGTGGTTGAGTTTGTTTCTTCGGAGGTAATCACAGATCCGTTATCAGAGCTATTGTCAGAATCATTATTTACAGAGTTTTGGTTGGAGTTTTCGTTAATATTTTGATTGGCTTCAATTACAATTGGCTTAGGTTCTTGAATTTTGCCAATTACCCAAAATAATTCTTTAGCTTCGATGATTTTGACGAGATCGTTAGCGTGCTTAGGAAATATTACCATCTCGAGATTAGATTCCAAATGGGTTGTAATATCAATTGCGAGCATTAATTTGCCGGCTCTGGTGAATATTTTACGAATTTTTTCGATAAGAATTAGATGAAGATTTTCTTCGAATGTATAGTCGCGAAGATATTCTACGAACTCAGTATATCGACCCAAAGGATTCCCAGAAACATATAATCCCAAAGATTCTTTTTCCATCATAAGAACATCAATATCTGCCAGATTAGGAAGATTATAATTCAGATTCAAGCTTTTTTTGGGTTCACTATCACCGCTCCCAAAATCTCCAAAGTCAAACAAATCATCGGATTGAATTTTTTTGTTCTCTCTACGAGAAGATAAATTCTCCAGAATTGTGTCCATATTATTAATATATAGACTTCTTTTGGTAACAAAATCTATCTGCTTTTCTAGGATTATTTCTGAATTTTGGGAGTTTTGTTTTGTTTTGTTTCCAGACATATTTTGGGAATTTTATTTTAGCTTGTCCACAACAATCTCATTAAAAATCTTGGGATTCCCCTGCCCTTTAGCTTCTTTCATACATTGCCCGACGAGAAAACCCAGAAGCTGGACTTTGCCAGACTTGTATTCGCCGACCTGTGATGGGAAATTTGCCAAAATCTTGTCAACAATTATAGCCAGAGCTCCTTTGTCAGTTGTTTGGATAAGGTTGAACTTATTAATAATATCTTGGAGAGTTTGTTTTTTATTTTCGTTCAAATTCGCTTCTGAAACATTGTCAAAACTATCTTTGAAACTACTAGCATCCTCAAAATCAATCGCCGAATCAAAATGTCCAAAAGGTGATTCAAACTGAGAATCTGAACTTTGTGCGTCTGTAGATTGTGAATTATTATTTTCAAAGTTCTTGGCAAGTTCCTCCAGAGCTGTTGTTAATCCTTGGTTATTTATAGAACCAGCAATAGAGTATTTGGCAAGATCTAGAATATCCTGAGCTTGGAATAGCTTATCAACGGTTGTGTTGTACTTAATAGCTTGGGTTTGGGCGTTGATCGTGATAATATTGGCAATAGTTTTGGTGAGTTGAATGTCTTTGATCATATCTTTATATTATC
>JAYUIW010000037.1:0-23774 GCA_043765655.1 bacterium | reverse complement strand
ATGCGATTTTGTCCGTGGAATAGTGTGTAGGCAAGGCAATCATTCTGAAATTCTAGGTCGGTCATCCAGCCGTCATTAGGGAACAAAAACTGATCACGGTCATTGAGCCAAGTCGCCTCGAAAACATTACGAACAGTAAAATAGATTGTAGCTTGCACTAAATTATTTTTTTGGAATGAGTAAAAATTAAAATGTTCTATACCTTTTTTTATAGATAAATACATTTGGCTATTATGTTGAAAATCAGGTGCAGGACACCCTAAATAACCAACACTCACAACACTTTTATAATCATACTGTTTTAACCACTTGTTTATGCTTTGAGGTAATTCGCCGTAAAATCCTTTTTGACTAATAATATTACCATTGTTATCAAGAACATCGCAAACTGTTTCTTTGATTTCTTGTTTTTGGCTAGTATCCCAAATTGTAAAACCAATCGGAAATTTTCCTTTGACATTATCAAAAGTATCAGCTTGAACAACAAAACCACCCAAGTATTTAGCAAGAAAAAAGCCACGAAACTGTAAAAAATTACCACCTTGAACAAACTTTAATTTTGAAAATTGAGCAAGTTTGGAGTTTGGAATTTCATCATATATTCTCGCCATAAATAAAGCAAACAACTCATTGCCAGCGTTTCCTATTTTTGGTTTGTACAAAAGATTGGATTTATTACTTGTTGCCACTCCAGCTTTATTTTCTCCAGTCCCTGTAACAGTTGTTCCTGATGTTGCCTCCGCATATGGTGGGTTGATGTAGATTACTAGTTTTTGACGCTTGAGAGGATCGGCGATAATCTCCTGTAGGCTCTGTGGCAACTTGGTGAATTCATCGTTCAAGAAGTCGAACTGAAAACAGTGATCCGCCAATAGATTCGTTCCATTTTTGATACGATCTTTCATTACGTCCACATCCTGCGTGTCGAGCGTACTAGCGTAAATGTTGTACTTGTTGGTTAGTCCCGCCAGCAGATTGCCAGTCCCTGCCGCACAGTCCCAGATGTAGTAGTCGTCTTGCCAGTTCTCGCCCAGTACATTAGTTAGGTATTCTTGAGATTTGTCTACCCAGATTGACGGCGTAAAAAAACTGCCTTTGCGTTCGCGGACATCTTGGGGAACTAGCAGATCACGACGTTCGATGATATAATCCCAGTATTCCTCGCGTGGCGGGCGATTGTAGCGATTCCAGAACTGAGTGTGAACTTTTTTGTCATCATAAAAATTAGCACTCTTAGAGCTCAGGAAGCCTTCATCTAGCTTTTTGTCGAATTCGTAGTGATTATCCTTGAGTAGGACATACAGACTTTCTTTGAGGCTCTGATTATTCTCGGACAAAAGATCCGCAAGATAAAAATCAGCGTCAATAATTCCACTTTTTTTGGCGAGTTCCCACGGTGCGATAATACTGGGTTTGACGGTAATTAGCCATTTGTTGTAGATACTCAAGAAGTTATTTTTGTCGATGTTGATTTTGGACGCGATGGTTTTGCCAATAACTAGATTAGTCTTAATAAATTCCCGAATCTCTTTGTCATCGGTTGCGTATGCGAACAAGAGCGAATTGGCTTCAATCGTGGATTTGACCTTATTGAGAATCAGTTGGAATTCGCGGGTTTCGTGGTTGCTAGGCGTTACATTCCAGTTAAAGTCGTTCGTAGTAAAAATACCATTAATGCTATGATATGGTACAAAAGCAATGTTCTCAGCATCGAAGGCACCAAGGAACGCTGGCGGAAGATAATTCCCAAAGGTTCTAGCTTTACCGATTGTCAAAATCAGTTGAACAATGGACTTGAGAATGTCTGACTTGCCTTTTTTGGCTTCTGCCCACAGGAGCGATTGGATTTCATTTTCCCAAAGTCCCTCCTTGTGGAGGGTGTCCGCAGGACGGGTGGGGTTCTTGGTCTCAACCTTATGCGTAATACAAAAGTCAATATTCCCGACAATCTTGGTAGTGTCAAAGTCTGAAAAGTAATCTCTAGCAATTTGGTTTTTTAGCTCTTCTTCGCGGATGTTATGGTAGGACATAGTGGATTAATTAGCTTATTATAACTACATTAATTAAACTCTAATAATAACTAAGTGTCAATATTTTTGCCAACCAGAGAATAGCCATAGACATAAAA
Source organism: bacterium (assembly GCA_043765655.1). Lineage (GTDB taxonomy): Bacteria > Patescibacteriota > JACMRA01 > JACMRA01 > JACMRA01 > JAYTWQ01. Next base: position 21,646 of record JAYUIW010000037.1, on the reverse strand, counting down.
AAGTAAGATTAGTTTGGGTAAGGTTGGACTAGAATAGTTTTGATTTTAGCTCAAAATTGGTACAAAAAAGTATTCCCAAGTTCCGTTACTATTTTGTTTGAATTCATATGTTATGTATGGAGTACCATCGCATCTAGTACAATCAGGCAATTCTCCTAGTTGAAAATAAATTTGTTTATCACTGACATTCTTGAACGAAAGAGCTGGTAGTTTTTCATTTGACCTTATATAGTTTGTTTCATAAAAATCTACAGTTGCCTTAATCACAGTTGCTTGAAGTTCTAGCTTATTAGTTGCACCGAACGAATTGAGGAAACTATAACTAGAATCAGAGAACATATCAATTGGGAACTCTATACATCTGTATTTGGTTTGGATAATTTGAGTTGTGGCCGTTGGTTGAATTGTACACTCTCCATCGATATAAAAAATGTTTTCAAATTGCTCGTAGCTCCAATTACCACCTTGGTCTTCATAAAGGTTAAATGAGGCACTGTAGTTATAGCCATCACCTCTAAAATCAGCTGGGAAGTCAACGAATCCCATAGATATACTTCTTTGATTGGAGTTATAAGTTTGTTCAATCACAAGAGGTGGGTACTTATTCGTAAAGGAGTTGTAATTTTGGTCGTACAAGTTAATAGCAATCTCTTTGAGAGTTTGAAGTAGTTTTGATCTATTTTTTGAGTTTAGATTAATGGTACTGTATATCCCTGTTCACTCTCTATCGAAAGCTCGTTCAAAATACAAACACCCTTTTTTGGTCATAAGGATATCGTAGCCAGCTAAATTCTTGAGTGGGCAATCATTAGAACCGAATGCTCTCGCGGTTGCTGTTGAGTTATTGTTCCCAGTTCCGTTCGCTAAAACATTAGATCCTGCGGTTGGATTATTATACCCTTCGGAAATTCCTACAGTGGAATTGTCAGGCGTGCTTTTTAGGCTTGAGTTGTACCCCCCGACCCCCTGATAGGGGGAGTTAGACGTTGAACTAGAAGAAATAATGTTGGAGCTAGCGTTGGAATTGGGTCTTGTCAAAATTGAACTTTGGGTAGTTGTGGAGCTTCTGATTGAGTTGAGAGCGATGTTGGGAGCTGTGTTGTTAGCTGGGTTTAAAATTGTTCCAAGTGGCGTAGCCTGTGATGCCAACTAAGGCTGTGAACGCCAAGACTGAGGCGATAATTGTGTTGCGATGCATAAAAAAAGTAATAAGATTCTAATAATTTTGTACAAAAAAATACCCCAAAAAAATGGGGAACAAATATCATCGACTAAAATAGTAACTTGTTAGCTTTGATCAAAACCCAGATAAGTGGAAAGTTTTGAGGTGATAGTCTTTGGAATGACATACAAAATTGAAGTTTTTTGATAAAGTATTCTTTGTGTCTTTGAATTGTACAATAGGTTGTTAATAATTGTTAACAAGTTTTGCATTACAAATCATTAGCTTTGAGTACTGAGTTAAAACTTACTTCTTCTGGGTATAAAAATTCAGATAATTAGTAGCAGCAACCATTTCAGCTTCTTGTTTGGAGGTGGATTTTCCGATGATATATTTTTGGGAACCGACAAAAACTCCAATGTAGAAAATTTTGTTGTGATCTTTACCTTCTGTGGCTAGTATTTTGTATTCTGGGACGGTTTTGAACTCTTTTTGTACAAACTCCTGGAGAAGTGTCTTTGAGTCTTTAATCTTGTTTTCTGTGATGATTTTGTCTAACTTAGAAATCACAAAGGTATTGATAAACTTGGTTGTCTCGTATACACCTTGATAGACTTCACCGGCGTCGAGATAAATTGCACCGATTAGAGCTTCTACCGCGTCGGCTACAATTGTTAGTCTGGCTTTACCAAGTTCAGCTTTTTCACCATTTGATAACAGGATCTCGTCTTCTAACCCAAGATCAATTCCAACCTCACCAATAACCTTGTAATTAACAATCGAAGAGCGAAGATTGGTCATATAACCTTCGTCATAAAAGTAGTTTTTGAACAAGTAATCTGTAACCACTAACTCTAGAACTGCATCTCCAAGGAATTCTAGACGTTCATTATTTTCTTTGTTGGAACGACTCTTAGAAAGATTGTAGGACTTATGGGTCAAAGATTTTTTGAGTAAAGTTATGTCTTTGAAGTTGTAGTTGATGTTTTTTTGAATTTTGAGAATGTCCATAGGTTTTTTTGGTTTGAATCTAGAAATTTTTATTATAAATTACTCCTTATTAAGGGGTCGAACAAAGTTCGGGGGCTCAACGGAAGCGTATCTTGAGAAACAGGGGATTCTTCGGTTGTCGTGGTGAGGGCTCATTCGGGGAACCCGAATCCACTTCTCACTTGTTCAGAATGACAATAAAAACAATAATAGTAAAAATTTGTTTTTTATGAAACTAAGATCTTACCACGCTGACAATTACTGAGATAATAATGATCAAAATTGTTAAAGCAATAATGATAATTTTCCACTGATTGTTGGGTTTGGAAGTATTAGTTGAATCTACACTGACTTTTTGGGATGGACTAAAGCCAACTTTAATTGTGTCGGTAACTTCGGGGCTGAATTTTTCAAAGTTAGAATTAACTAGTTTGATTTTAATTTCTAGATCTTTAGTGGTGTTTTCTTGGAATTTGAGATCGTTGAGTGTGAATTCGTTCTTGTTGAACTTGGTACTAAGAGGAATATTGTTCACGATAATTTGGATATAACCTTCTATTTCGCTGTCTTTTTTGGGATTACCTTGTTGATCTTTGTTGATTAGATTGTAGAAATTTTCAGTTGAAAATAAAAATTTGGTATTCTCGTTAACTGAATTATTAACTTCTTTAGAAGGAGAAATTATATTAATTTTTGGGTTTTTGTCAGAATTAAGAGTGTTGTTAAAATTAGTAATAACTCCAACTGAACTTTCCGATAAAGTCTCTCCCGTTATTGTGTTAATTATCTCGAAGTTTAAAACTGTGTCGTTTGAATCAGGAAGATTAGTTAAAGCTGTAATTACTGAGCTGTTAATTTCATATTTGTAGTTTTCTCCATTTTTGATTGGATTGTTAATTTTAATTAAACTGTTGTTGCGGTCGTTATTACTAAAAATATTCAAAACATCTTTTTCACTCGGGCTAAAATCATCTACTTCTACAGTAATTGTATTGTTTTGGTCTTTAGAAAAAACTTGCTTCAAGGTTGGAGCTTTGATATTAACTTTAGGTTTGAGCTTGGAGTAGTTGAATCTCAAAAAACTAAAATTCTTAGTTTTGATATTATTCTCATTAACGTAGATAAAACACAATAAGTTAGAACCCTCACCAAGCTGAGTATCAACTTTGGATAAACCAAAAGGGTAGTCATCAGCCCCAGTATCAACTACAAAATTATCTGCTTTGTCGCAATCATCTTTGTAAACCTTTAGGTAGCCAGCATTTTTGAAGGGTTTAATTTTGTTTTTGAGGTTAATGTCTACAGTATCCCACTGGTATTTAATGTAATCATCTTTATTAAGTTTAAAGTTTTCAAATTCCCAGATACCATCTCTATTTCTAGTGGTTTTATAGTCTATCGTTTTGGAGTTTACTTTGGAAATGGCTAGGTTGATATTTTGAGAATCTTTAGAACTAGTATCTGTGGAAGATTTTGAAGTTTGGGAAAATATCGTAATATTACTAAAAAAACTTAATACAAAGAATACTATAATAGTTTTTATAAAATTATGTTTTGAATTTGTTTTGAATTTTTGAATCATATTTTTTTGGTCTGCTTATATATTAAAAATATATCTATAAATATACTTAGTCAAGTTAGTAGTGTGTTGAAAACTTGTTAAAAACCCCTTCTTTTGCTTTGTACAAGCTCAAAACTAATGTGGAAAACTATGTGGAAAACTTGTTAAAAACTTTTGGTAACTTTTGAAATGTGGAAAACTTTTGATAGTTTTGTGAGTTATTAACATTCCAAAAACCCAAAATGTGGAAAACTTGTTAAAAACTTGTTAAAAACTTGTTAAAAACTTTTTGTGCTTCTTGGTAATTATTAACAATTGGCAGTAGTGTTTTGCCACCATCGAACCTATCCTTGAACAATAACTCTACAGATCGACTAGGATTGGTTGGTTGGAATTTATCAATTACACTTTCCACACTCTTGATTTTTTCCAGATTAACAATATTCACGACTCCTGCGAAAAAACTTTTTTGTTGATGCCAAATTACTCGCTCGTTAGTTATCACAAAATAATCCAAAAAATATCGTTGAAAATCAGCCACAAAAATTATACACAGTAGTCCACCACAAAGTCCCAAAAAATATCTAAACAAATAAATCTGCGAAGGTTCGTCCAGGTAATTCACAAAAAGAGCGTAGATAACAACAAACACAAGATACCAGACTACTTTGGCGATAAAGTCGCCACTCAAAAAATTAACATCTCGTCGACAGAGAATTTGAATTTCTTCATTTGGTAGAATAGCAGGAAAGGATGACTTTTGCCAGATTTGGTTATGATTTTGTTGGTTCATAGTGGTAAGATTGTAATTTATATGCTAAAAATTATTGGTTTGTTACCCCTTTTTTGAAGGGGTGAGCCGAATGGCTCGGGGATTTTGTTTAGAATGGAATAAGTGGAATACGTTTATTTGTTTAATGGTTGTTTTTCGTCATCTTGAACGAAGTGAAAGATCTGTTGGTTGTTTTTATTGTGTACCCCCTAAACCCAGAGGAATTTATTTGAACTTTGTTCTGAACAATAGAGGATTCTTCACATTCGTTGGCAATGACAGTCTGCTTGAGACTTTCTATACTTCTAACCACTTTTCCCAACATACAATCCATAATCCTTTCTAACTAACAACAATCCTAGAATTGCCCAGATAACATAATAGGAAGACATACACAGAATCGCACTTATTCCCACATCAATTTTTTGATTTAACAATAAGAAGAAGATTGCAACTTGCCCAACATTAGCTGTAACGGACACCAAAACTGGTCGGAATTTACTTTCAATAGCATAAAAATAACTATTAAGAATTTCTTTAATAGAGTTAAAAACTAGCTTAATAGAGCCGATTTGGATAAGAAGAATTATATAGTTGACATTACTGTTAATTTTGCCAAAAAGTTCAAACAACCAAAGAACCAAGGGCGCAAAAACCATACAACATATTGCCACAAAAAACCCCAATAAGAAACTATTTTTGAGATAAGTTTTAATTTTGGTCCAGAATTCTCCACTACCACTACTGGACTCACTAAGAGCTGGTAAAGCAATGATTCCCAGTGAACTTATAAGGATATAAAATGTGTTTTGGACTGAAGTTGCAAGGTCAAAAGCGTAGTTAGTATAGTCCAAAGTTGTGAATTTACCAAGTAAAAGATAAGCCACAAAAAACCCGTCAATAAGGAATATTCTAGGCCAAAAAACTCTAAAAGTTTGCTTAATTTCTAGACTTTGGTTTTTTAGGTTTTGTATAAAATTATTCAGAACTTCAAAGTTGAACTTGTAGCCCATAGAATTACACTTCCAAATGTAGACTACACTGGAAAGCGTTACCCCAACTGTAGTTCCGATGGCAAAATTAACAAAACTTCCTCTGGAAAAAAATATTCCAATTATCGAAAAAACATTAGCTAAGATTCCGGCTAATGAAAAAACTACAAATTTCTTGTTGAAATTGAGAATAACACCATAAAGAGCCTGAATACAAAAGTTAATTGGAGTTAGAAGTAAAATTCTAGAAGCTAGAACATACTGGTCAATTAAGCCTAAATTGACAGCTTTTTGCCAATTTTCGCCACTAGTAAAAATATTCTCCAATATCCAAGGTGTAAAAATCATCCCAAAAACCGTAACAATCGCAACTCCAATGGTTAGAATAACAACCATTAGATCGAAGTAAACTTTAGATTTGTCGACTAAACTACTTGTTGAAGTGTTTTTTATTTTAGACTCTAAACCATTATTATCTTGACCTTTATTAAGCCTACTAAACACAGGAAAAACTGAGCTATAGACAGTTCCCATAAGTAATATTGTAGAAATATAGGTGGGAATTTTGTCGGCGTTGAGAATTAATTCTTGGCTGATTTTGTCGAGTTGTTGACCTAGAATCACAGTCCTAAAAAAACCCAAAATCCTAGAAAAAAAGTACAATCCACTAATCCAAAAAATACTGCGAACGTTTTTGTTAGCTGATAAACTAGTAATTTTTGACTTTACTGTTTTGAGATTGTGTTTAATTTTTGGGTGCATTTGGGTGGTTGATTTGTTACCCCTTTTTAAAGGGGTGAGCCGAATGGCTCGGGGATTTTATTGTAGGTGTAAAGCGACCCCCGTCAACTTCGTTGACACCCCCTACATAGGGGGATAGTTTATTTGAACTTCACCTTAAACAAAAGGGAATCTTTCGCTTCACTTAAGATGATAGTTTGTTTTGGAGTATACCCCTTGTGAAGGGGTCAAGCGAAGCTTGGGGGTTGTATTACTTGAACAATAGGGGATTCTTCGGTTCCCTCAGAATGACAGTTTGTTTTAAATTTTACCTCAAAACTGGTCCTGCACTTATGATTTGGGAGTAATCGGTAATCATTTTTTGGTAGCTTTCTTCTAGGTTTATGGCTTCGTATTGATTCCTATAGTACAGATCTCCCCAGAGTTCCTCAGTTTTTTTGACATCAGGCTTGTAGTAGTTTTGGGCATTAAGAGAGCCTTCCGCGAAAATCCTGGTATCTCGATCACCTAGAAGTTGGGAGTCAATAACCTTGCGATGTGCTGCTGGAGTGCTTGTTTTGGTATTGAATTCATTTTGGGCAGATTCGGTACTAAGGTAATAAAGAAAATCCTTGGCAACTTGATATTTTCGCTTCAAACCTGCGTCAGCTGGAGCTCTATCAAGATCGTCCTTCAATTTTTTATTCACACCATCAGCAAAGAAGAATCCGTAGGTTTTTTTGTTATTGGTGTCGACTTGTGGAAGTGGAGCAATTTTGTACTTTAGTCTAGGGTTAAGATTAGTAATATTATTCTTAAAATAGCTGTAGTTGATTATATAGGCGAGTTTGCCACCGCTGTTGCCGGATTGGGTTGAACCTTGGGCAAATGCATCAATATTATTGTTAGCATCAGCATTCCAACTGTATCTATTGGAATTAATATCTTGGAATGAATTGTAGAATTTGATAGCTTGTAGGGCTGGATCGCTTGAAGTCTTGGAATTGTTTGTACCATTAGAAGAATTATCTCCGTTAGAAGTATTTCCATTTTGATTAGACTCAGTTGTTCCCAGAGTGGTTTGTCCAGAGGTATAATCATAGATTGAACCGCCGTACTGGAATGTCAAAGCTCCGAGAATATCTTGATAACGATTAATATTGGCTCCATTCTTGGTTCTTCCTGTTCCCAGACTAATGGCGTATTGCTTGAATTGTCCGTTAGTATCTAGAATATTGAGTTTAGAGAGTTGTTTGTCTAGATCTTTCCAAGTTGCCGGTGGTAGTGCTATGCCAGCTTGAGCAAGAATATCTTCGTTGTAATATAGCTGTAGATTGTCGACATAGCTAGTAACTGTGTAGATTTGGTTCCTATCAATGGTATTATTAACAACCATATCCGTGAAGGCAGTGCGATAATCAGCAAGGAGTTTGGTATTAGGAATTAAGTTCCCATCAACTCCACGGACGCTTTCAATCGGGGTCAAAAACTCCTTATAACTAGGGAGATCATCGTTGCGAATCGTGAACAAATCAGGGCCATTGCCGCGAACCATATCTTGGATAAGTTTTTTGTAATAATCATCGTTGTACTGGACTTTGACGAGTTCGATTTCGACATTTTGATTCTGAGGCAAAGCCTTGAACTTGGTGATAATCTCATCGTAGACTTCGCTACCATAGAACGGCTTCCACCAGACTAATTTGACAGGAGTAGTGTCAAAAGTAGAAACTGGGCCAGTGCTAGTTGTACTTGGTCTTGTTGCCAAAAGAACAATTATTAAAAGCGAAACTACAACAAAAAACCCAATTCCGATCTGAGCGTAACGATTGGTCTTGATTAATTCTACAAAATTATCTATAAATGCTGGCATAAGGCTTGTTTTGACTTTTTGAGATTAAAAATCTTTTTTAATTTGCCATAGAAGTAGTTTGTACCAAGTTAGAGATTTTATTTTGGATCTGGTTTTGACGTTTTTGTCAGCGTTAATGACGTTCTGAATAGTTTTTTTGAGGTTTTGACTTTGGGATTTTGTCGCCAATATACTAAGATTTTTTTGGAGTTCGCCTTCGTCGTTTATCATCCATTTTTTGGTGTCTTTGAGTCCTAGCTTGAAGGTCATTACAGATTCTTCTGGTGTCAAAAGCTCTAGAATTTGATTCCAGTTTTGTTTACTTATTTCGCTCCCACTTGCCAAAGACACAAAGTCTAACCAGTTCACAATTCCATAATAATCATCACAAAAAGTTGAGATTTTGGAGATAATTTGGTTTTGCTTGGAACTGTCTAACTTGTTGATAACTTTGGAAGAATAAGACTTTATAAAGCTATTTTTGGTTGTAATATCTGGAGTTTTGAGTTCTAAAATTTCGATAGAATTACTTTTGAGGAATTTTTTAGCTTCGGCATTAACTTCATTCTCAGAGTCAAATAAAATTATCTTCGTACTGTTTTGGTTAGAGTTTGAAACCTTATTCAAACCTGTAAAATCTAGGTTTTTGAGACCAATATTTTTGATATCGACTAGAATATAATTTGCTTGTGAGTTTTTCACAGTACTCTTAGAATCTTCTTCCCCAAAAAGATTTTCCCCTAAATCTTGTCCCGAATTTCCTCCAAATTTTTCTCCAAAAAGTCCACCACTTGAATCAGTCACAGAATATTCAATTTCTAGTGAGCTTTCAGGTTTGATTTTGTTAATAACTTGTTCTCCAAGAATAATGTCATTAATATTCAAACCAAATTCAAGAGCTAGATATTCCAGAATTAAACTGTAATTTTTGGCGATTATGAATTTCATTATGGGAGATTGATTGGCGAGGATTCCCCTTTTTCGAAAAGAGGTGTCAACGAAGTTGACGGGGGTTCAGTGGTAGTCTACCTTGAAAAACAGGGGATCTTTCGTTGCACTCAAGATGACGGTTTTTTTTGGGCATTCCCATCGAGAGGGGTGGCAAAACGAAGCTTTGACGGGGTGCTTTGATTAAGAGTTTGGCTTGAAAAACAGTGGATTCTTCACATTCGTTCAGAATTACAACAATAAAACTAAAATAACTTTTTCCTAGTCTAAAAACCTAAGTTAATTAATAGATCTTAACAAGTTCGACTTCGAATACAAGTGTAGAGTTGGCAGGGATAATATCGCCAATTGCTCTGTCTCCATATGCCTCATTAGCTGGAATTATGAGCTTTCGCTCAGAACCTTCAGTCATACCAAGAAGACCGACATCCCAACCTTTGATAACCATTCCGATGCCAACAGTAAGATCAAGTGGTTCGCCGCGATCCTTGGATGAATCGAACTTGGTACCATCTAGTAATGTTCCTGTGTAGTGAACGCTTATTTCGTCACCTTTTTTGACTTGTTTGTCTGATTCAACAACTTTAATGTCGATGATTTGTGTTGTGTTTGGAGTTGTGTTATTATTAGTATCTTGCATAGTTTTAGTGTATATGTTTTTTGGTTTTTTTGCAAATACTCGGCCAAAGATACAAAACAAAATGTTAAAGAATATCTTAATCTTTACAATTGATTAATTTACCTATTCGCCCAGTTCCAAGCCGTAGTTATAATATTCTCAAGGCTAGAGTATTGCAGTTCCCACCCCAAGATATTTTTGGCAAGAGTATTATCAGCAACTAACACATCAGGATCTCCAGCACGGCGTGGTGCAATCTCGTAGTTGACTTGTTTGCCAGTTACTTTTTCGACCATCTTGATAATCTCTAGGCACGAATATCCACGAGCTGTTCCAAGGTTAATGGCGTTATAACCTTTGAGTTGGTAGTTAATTAGTTTGTTAATCGCCAAAATATGAGCACTAGCAAGATCCATTGTGTGAACATAATCACGAACACAAGTTCCATCTGGAGTATTGTAGTTGTTACCGTAGACTTTCATAATATCTCGTTGACCGCGTAAAGTTTCTATAACAATCGGGATCAAATGAGTCTCGGGATCGTGGCATTCACCAGTTCGCCCTTGAACATCGGCCCCGCAAGCGTTAAAGTAGCGTAGACACACGGAATTCATACCATAAGCCTGAGCATAATCAGACAATATATGCTCGACCGTGAGTTTACTTTGACCGTATGGATTGATAGGATTAGTAAAATCAGATTCGTGAATTGGAACAGAATTAGGTAGTCCATAAGTGGCAGCTGTAGAACTAAAAACAATATTTTTGACGTTGAATTCGTTCATGACGTTGAGTAGATTCAAAGTATTTACGGTGTTATTTTGGTAGTATTTGGCTGGATTAGTGACGCTTTCACCAACCTCGATAGATCCTGCAAAGTGAATTACACCTTGAATTTCGCGGTGATCAATAAAAATTTGTCTAAGTTTTTCAATATCGCTCAGATCTCCTTCAATGAACAGTGAAGAATTACGACCATTGGATTCCTTGGGTAAAAGAAAACTATAGCCTTTACTAAGATTGTCCAGCACGATTGTATCGATACCAGCATCTAACATACAAAAATTGGTTTGGGAGCCGATATAGCCAGCTCCTCCAGTGATTAAAATTGACATATTAATTTGAATTTTGGTTGAGTTTGGATTCTTTGTCAAGAATGTGTACTAATATCACTTTCAACTTTTACCAAATACACTCATTCCTCTATTTATTCTCTAAAACAAAATCCCCGAGCCATTCGGCTCACCCCTTCTCAAAGGGGTAATTAGTTAGAATGTTTTTAGTGAAATGAGTTTGAAAGTTTTTTTGACTATTATCCAAAAAGTTACAACAATTCTGGTGGACTAATTAGCTTGATTAACTCGAATTGACTCGGGTTAGTATCTTGGAACTCGTCGACCATAACATGCCACCAACGGTCTTGAATAATCTCGAGAATATCAGGATTATCTTTGAGAATTAGATATGGTAACAAGATAAGATCGTCAAAGTCTACTGTGTGATTTTCTTTGAGTTTTTTGGAATAAAGTTTGTATATTTGGTGAAAAACTGGCAAAAAATCCTTGGTGATTTTGTGACTTTGGCTCGGAAGGAGCATTTCTTGCTTGCACTGAGATATAAAGTACAACGCATTGTTAGGATTTATTTTTTTGACATCAATATTAAGCTCCTTGAAGATATCTCGGACAATTTTTTTTTGGTCATCCGTGTCTAGAATGTTGAATTCTTTTTTGAGGTCGACTTTGTCCGCAAATTCTCTTAGAAGTCTATTGCCAAGCGAGTGAAAAGTGCTAATTGTAGGCTGTTGTTCATAGTCGATTTGCCATGGCGGAATAACCGGGAGATTGATTCCAGAATCGGTTAGAATTTTTTTTACACGATGATTCATCTCCACAGAAGCTTTGTTAGTGAACGTTAGGCACAAAATTTTGCCAGGTTGATTGGTGGTTGCAATAATATAAGCCACACGTCTTGCTAGAACTGCAGTTTTGCCACTACCTGCACCTGCAATTACTAAGGTTGAACCTGTAATGGATTGAACTGCCTCAGACTGATTTTGGTTGAGATTGTCCAGAATTGCGGTTGTTGTATTTTTTTGTAAATCAAAATTAGCGGTAGGTTCGTTCATTTTCGGGTAAGATTATTGGTTATTTTTGTGAATTAAATATTTTTTGATAATAAAATTATGTTTTAACTAGTATTTTAAGTCAAGTTTGCCAATGAACTATTTGCAAGACAGTTCAAAAACTAGATTTTCAAACTATTTCTAATTTTTTGCATCAAAAAGTAAGATTGGTGTTTTTAAAAGCAATTAAAGTATATCTTTGACAAAAAAGCAACAAAAAGGTATTTTTATAAGATATGAATCAAGATAATTCTACAGTCAAAAACCCTGCAAATAACTCTGATCAAACAACTCCCAAACTTGCCCAAATCAACAGTTCTACAATCGACTTCCAACGCAAGCAACGTGCTGATAAAATAACCAAAATTCAAGAGCTTGGCTACAGCGCTTTTCCTGTGAATTCGATGCGCGACAAGGAGCTGGGAATTATCAAGTTTTGGTTTAACTTTGTGCACAATTTTGACTTCTCGATGATTGAAGCTGATCCTGATAATTACTATTTGGAATCACTTCTTGAAAATGTTTTTTTCCCGCCGACGCTGTTAGAAGCCGTTGAAGAAAAAATTAGATTCCGCTCTACTGCAAAGCAAATGGGCTTTGATCCAGATGATATTAACACAATTCAAGACGAAAAATCCGATCAAGAATACGCCAGCATTATCAAAAGTTACTTGCCAGATTTTAGTAAATTCAATAGAATTAAGAGAGAAATGTTGCTCAAGGGATTCTTTGACACGGTTCTAGATGAACACGGTGAGGAAGATTCGTTGAATATTTCTTTTTCCAAAAACCAACAAGTTACACTCTGTGGACGCATCAAATCCAAAAGAGTAGCAGGACAAATAGCCTTTGCTCAAGTAGAAGACGAATCGTGTGTGGACGGATTTCAATTCGTGTTCAAAAAAGATCTACTAGAAAAAACCTTGGAACAAAAATTCCTTGAGGCTTTCGATCCACAGCGGTTGAATGAGATCTTGAGGTAGAAAAATTCCCCCTATCAGGGGGCAAGGGGGTACAAAAAAATTGTACTTTTACATTGTCATTCTGAACGAACGTGAAGAATCCCCTGTTGTTCAAGGTAAAACTCCAACCATGTCATCCTGAACTCGTCGTACCGTGGCTATCGTCGGAACAAGTCCAGGATGACAACTAAAACTTTATCTTTGATTTAATAACTGTAAATATATCTAACATTCAAATCCAACAATATGGCTATAAACATAAATAAACAAATGAACCAAAATCCCAAAAATCCAATCTTTTGGTTATCAATATTGACTGGAATTGCCTTAATAATCGCAATTGTTAGCTCGGTAATGTTGTACAATCAAGGTCGTCAAACCACTAAGTTAACTAACGAAATCAAGGAATTACAGACTTATCTAGATTCTCAAAAAACTACTTCTTCAGTGGTTGCCAAAGTTGAAACTACGTCCTCAAGCTCTAATTTTCCTCAGGTTGAATATTGTGGATCCTTTGAATGTAAAGATCTAGAAACTACAACTTCTCCCAAAAATGTTAAATTTATTGGCTGGGTAGGCTCTCAAAACGCAGAACTTGATCTGACTTTTGACAAAGAAAAAATCACTGGCAAGTACCGCGACCTACTAGCTAGAACCGAGAATGAAGTTACTGGATCTTTGCAATATTTTAACTTTAATAACGCCAACAACACAGGAACTCAGACCACCGCCAAAGTTGGACAAATTGAACTTGATGAAACAAAAAACGGACTAGTTAAAGGTCATTTTAGCATTAGAATTGAATCACCTGGTAGTAATATTGAGGGCATTCCACTAGAAGTTTATAAGAACAAAACTTTCGCTGTCTGGAACGGAACTTACAAGGCTTCTGACTCGGATCTAGCTTTTGATTTATACCTTGCAACCGATCAGAATAAAGTCAAAAATTGGAGCGAACAAACCATCAAAGGAACACTCGTTATCGATTCTGGGCTTGGCAATTATTTTGTGCAAACTGATTCTGGAACCTACTTTAGTAGAGAATCTTGGCAATTCAAAGACCGCAAAACTGGCGATAAAGTTGAAATAACGGGCAAAGTTCGTGATTACTTCGAAAAGCGTTATTACTACTGGGAAAACCAAAACCTCGAAACCAAAAAAGGAATTTTTAATATTACTAAGATTAAGTAAGCTCAAGCTTTTGACAAGCTTAAAAAAATAGTATAACCTAGAAGATATGGAAAAGACTAATATAGAAACTACTACTTGGAAGCCTTTAACACAATCAATTAGGTCTTCTGATTGGATAAAATTAGAAAAACTGCTAAATGCAATTTCAAATCCAAAAATACCTGAACAAATGAGAATAAATAATGTTAGTGGTTCGTTTTCGATAGCTATTGGCAAAAAATTAGTAAGTACATCATCATATTGTGAAGATCCTATTAATCCAAAAATTGAATCGTTAGAGTACTTTAAATTTGCTTGTTATTTTAGATTATTTGCACAAGCTATCAAGTTAGGAATTATAAAAGATATAGAAAAGTTTCAACTAGTTAATTTTGTTGGTGATGCCAAAAATTTTAAAGGGTTTTGGAACAAGAACTTATGGCTAAAAACTTATTTGGAAAATCCTGAATTATCAAAATACCTAAAAAATATACGGTCATATGAAGATTATAAGAGTCAATTTGTTGCTTTGCATGTTGACAATTGGGACACAATTTCTAAATCAAATAAAGACACTTTTAATGATTGGCTTTCAAAAAATAGAAATACAAGGTACAAGCCATCAAAATCTATTGAAACAACTATTCTATCTCCTGAGCAAAAAAAAATTAATACAAAACTAAGTTCTATATCTACTTTAATTAATAATATTTTAAAAGCACAATTTGGAGTAAAAGAAATGTTTGAAGAGTTTATAGATAGTATTCCTAGAATTGAAAGGCGAATTAATGAGATTGAACAAGAAATGAAAGATTTTGCTCATCCAAAACTAAAAGAAAAAATTAAAAAATTAAGAACAAAACTAATTGAGGCTAAAGACTTTGCTAACCAAGAAATTAAAAAAAGAAGATAGTAAAAGTAGCCTTGCAAGAACCCAAAAAGTATGGTAAAATTAGATTAGTATGGAAAAACTAACTAATGAATCTGGTTCAAAAAAACCACAATTTGAATTATTAAAAAACATATCAGCAACTGTTTTGTGTGGAATTACAATTGCTTTTGTTGGGATAAAATTTGTAAACCCTTTATATCATGAACATGTAAACTCTACAAAAAAATATATCAACGCTGGAGAATTAGTAGAAGAATTAGATAAATATGAAATTCAAGTAGAGCAAAATGAACAATATTTTGAAAACATTGAAACAGCTAAAATGGTAATTAATTCTTTAAAAAATGTAGTTTTAGACTTTGAACCTGCTAGAAAAATTATTAAAAAAGAACCTCTTAAAATCTTATTTAATAACTCTGAAGGTAGCTTAATGTTTGTTGAAATAAGTAATGTAATAAATGTTAATTTGGAATCAATAAAAGAAGGTAAATTTAACAATATAGGTATAGAATATATTTTTGCTCACGAAATAAAACATTTGGAACATAATCGTAATGGAATAATAATTTTAAACAAACTTTCTAGAATTTCACCAATTGGTTATCCTAATTATGAAGAATATTTGTCGGATGAGTTTGCAAACACTAGGCAGATACAGTTGGGAAGAGATAAAAAGCATTCGTATACAGGTTTTCCAAGACCGTTCTTCAAAAATCCAAGATAAAACTAACAACATCATTATTATGACCCAAAAACTATTTACCCAAGAATTTTTACCAAACAAAGAACAATTACAACCTGGACAAAGATGGTACGAAAGAAACAATGATGGAGAAATAAAAAGAACTATGGTTGTCATGCCCTATTGTGAAATTTATGATATTCCAAGGGTTACTGAATTAGTAATTGGACAAACTTTATTGCGAACCGAGGAGTTTAAAGTTAAAACTGGTGAAATCGGAAGATTAGAATTCGTGGTTCAAGAAATTAGCAATCGACGCTCTCCCAAAATAGAGATAAAAGTTACTTTTACCAAGCAAAATGGAGAAGTAATTACCACCAAAATAAGATGTCAATTTCACGATTCGGATGAGGAAAAATTGGTTGCTCTTCAAGGTTTTTATCGTCTTCTTACAGATGAGTATTCTTTTGTAGGTTTGGGCTTGGGTGGAATAGGAATGAGCTGGTTCAAAACTTTTGTAAATGCGAATGGAGCAAAGTATATAAAGCTACAATCGACTCCAAAAGCAGAAAAATTTTATAAGAAAATGGGATTTATGCACACTGGTTTTGATTTTTATAGATATAATTTTAACCAAAGATAATTCAGCCCCAACTTGCCAATAATCCTGACTTAAACCAAACTAAAAAGATATGGATATTAATTTTATTTTGCAACTTTTGATTCTTATTGCCTTAGTTGTTTTGATTTTTAGAAGTTTTTTGAGCAACAAAAGCAACGACAATTCTGAAATTCAGACCTTGATTCAATCTAATTTACAATCCAACAAGGAAGATTTGATCCAAAAAATCAACAATCTTAACTCTGCACAGAATCTTGCATCGAGTGAGAACAAGAACGACTTTGGAATGAAGTTCAAAGATCTGATTGGGTTCCTAGAACATACTAATCTGTTGAACAAATCTGACCAAAAAGAACACTTTGGGACTATGGTTGAGAAGAACACTCAGAATCTGTTGAACCTACAATCCACGATTCAGACTTCACTGTCTACAGCAATTCTTGATCTTGCCAAAATCAACAACGAGAACTTTGAAATCCTTCGTAAAACCAACGAACAAAAACTAGAATCTATCAACCAAGATGTCCAAAAACGCCTTGACATATCGTTCCAACAACACATGAAATCCTTCGAGGAAGTCAGTAAGAATATCGGACATATTCAGTCAGTCGCCAAACAAATGATTGATTCTACGAGTTCAGTGGACAAGCTCAACAATCTTTTTGCACGTACCAGTTCCAAGGCTTTTGGAGACTTTGGAGAAAAATACTTACTATCAATGTTGGAGCAAAACTTACATTCTAATTCTTATCAGACACAGGTTACAGTAGTTGGAAGTTCGGAGAAGATTGACTTTGTAATTACTGCTCAAGGACGAAAAATCGGAATAGATTCCAAGTTCCCAGCCACCAAGTTTCAAGATTACCTAGATGCAGATTTGTCCCAAAAAAGTCTCAAACTCAAGGAGTTCTTACGCTCTGTAATGTCTATGGCTACCGATATCAGTCGCAAATACGACAAGAATGGATTTGTAGACTATCTGTTGATGTACCTGCCTAGTGAGGGAATGTATATGGAAGTTGCCAATAATATTGAGGTTGTAGAATTTTTGAACAAGGTCAAAGTAACTCCAGTAAGTCCTGTGACGATTTTCCCGATAATTAGTAATATTCGGGTCGTTCAACAACGCGAAAATATCAATGAGAATGCAGAGAATATAATCAAAGCACTTAGTGGCGTCAAAAAAAATATTCTTACATTCCAAGACGAATTCCGCAAACTGGGCGACAAATTACGCCTTGCTCAGACTAATTATACAACAGCAGAGAACAGTCTAATGAATGTTACAGGGCAGATTTCGCAGTTAGAATATAGCGGATCTAATTCCAAGATTGAGAATTTGGACAAAGTTGCACAGGAATCTTTGGAAGTTATCTAAAAAAAAATTTGGAGTGTGAGTTTTTTCACAAAAATAAAAAGTCTTAATTCTAGCTTAAAACCTAGGGATTTACAGAAAAGTTAGTGGTTTAAAAACACACTTTTGACATTCCAAAAAAACTAGAGTATACTTAGAACATAAAACAAACAAAAACAAAAAAGACTTCTTGACTGCTCTGGTATAAATAAAAATTTGTTAAAAACAAAAAAATACAAAAACAAAAATAAATACAGTTATGCACCAAAGTCATTATTTACCTCGTCTTTTAACCAAAAAAAAAGCTATCACTCCAAGGTTTTTTGGGAATCGTAGAATTAGAATTGGAGCTTCTTTACTCGGACTTTACCTAGTAATGATGGTTGGATTTTCGTACGCTTTTGGCCTACAGTCCAACTATACCAGCTCACAAGCCAGTGCCGATTCTATCTCAACTCCAGCAACTAGTAGGATCGAGTCAATCAACTTTTCCAAGGATAGTAACGAAATCCAAATTGGCTTAAAGATCAATAATGGCTCGTCTACAGACTATATATCAGCAATTAGCGTTGAGTTAATCAGCACTAAGGACATTATTACCTGGACAAAGGCAGAACCAGAAAACAAATTGGTAAACTTTTTCTATCCATCGAGTCAAGGACATTTTGAATTTCCTAGTCAGTCTCCATACCAGGAGAGTTCATACAAGGTCTACGGCAAAATCCTAGACAAAAAGGAATTGAGCAACACTCTAATTACATCCAAAATCAACTACAAAATCAATTCTAGTATTTTGGAAGCGGTAAGTAACAAGGAGTTCATCGCTATTGATAAAGATCAAAAAATTGACCTAAAAGTCAAAAAAAGTATTATCTAAAAATTTAATTTTGGTACTGATATTGGTAATTCTATAGATCAAAAACAATCAAAAATACAGTTATTCAACAAGCCCATAAGAATTTTATGGGAATTTTTTTGGAAAAAATATATAAAAATATCTTATAATGACAAAATTATGAGTAAAAACAAAAAACAAATGTTTTGATACTAAACCGCTTGAACAAGGCTTTTTATAGGTTTTAAAGTTACATTACCCTTGACAAAAGATAGAATTCCTGTAATACTCAAGAATGTGCTATGAGAGTTTTGAAATAATAAACATCTAAGTAAATTTACAGCTAAATTCAATCAAATCAGGTAGAAATAAATATCTTTATTCTCTTAAAATTTAAGAAATATCTTTAGGAAAAAAATACTCATCGTATTTAAAAATTTGTGAAGGCTTAAAACGTTAAGAATACATAGTGGATGCCTTGGAAGTAAGTGCCGATGAAAGACGTGTTAGGCTGCGATAAGCTGAGTGGAGGTGCCTATTACCGTTAATGCTCAGATTTCTGAATGGGGAAACCCGCATAGAGTAATGTCTATGACAAACTGGTGTAGTAGCCAGGATATTGGTAACCCGCTGAAGTGAAACATCTCAGTAAGCGGAGGAAAAGAGACAGACATGTTATTCCCTTAGTAGTGGCGAGCGAAGGGGGACAAGCCAAAAACTCGATTAATTCGTCAAACATTCATGTACTCAGTAGCAATACTGTTTATTATTTAGGTTTGACAACCGTAAGGGGTCATGAATTATCAGAGGGTTGTGGGAAGTATTGTTGGTGACCTTGATAACCAGATACAAAAATAATAGTATAGTAGAATAGATTGGAAAATCTGACCATAGTGGGTGATAGTCCCGTATATATAATATCCTTATTTTTAGTATGAATATTCTCCCAAGTACAACTAGAGCACCGAGAAGTCTAGTTGGAATCATCCGTGACTACGCGGAAAGGCTAAATACACTTACTTACCGATAGTGAACTAGTACTGTGAAGGAAAGGTGAAAAGAACCCCAGGTAGGGGAATGAAATAGATCCTGAACCTATGTATTTACAATGAGTGGAAGAGGCATATGCCTTAACTACGTGCCTATTGAAGAATGATCTGACGAGTTTGCGATGTATGGCAAGGTTAAGAATTATCATATTCGTAGCCGCAAGTGAAAGCGAGGGTTAACTGCCCGTTTTGCACCATGTGCAATTAGTCGTACGTCCAAGACCCGAAACCCGGTGATCTATACATGAGCAGGTTGATGATAGAGTAACATCTATCGGAGGACCGAACCCGTATGGGCTGCAAACCATTGGGATGACTTGTGTATAGCGGAGAAATTCCAATCGAACTGGGTGATAGCTGGTTCTCGCTGAAATAGTTTTAGGGCTAGCCTTGGTTAATAAAGCTAAGTGGAGGTAGAGCACTGAATTGGTTGTGAGCCTTCGTGGTATCCAACCAAAACAAACTCCAAATTCCATTTAGTGTTCACCAAGAGTCAGGCTGTGGGATCTAAGTTTCATAGCCAAGAGGAGAAGAGTCCAGATCGTCGTATAAGGCCCCAAAATCTAAGTTATAGTGTAAAGGAGGTGAAAGTGTTTAGACAGCCAGGAGGTTGGCTTAGAAGCAGCCATCCTTTAAAGAAAGCGTAATAGCTCACTGGTCAAACGCTTTCGCGCCGACAATATATGGGACTTAAACTTAGTGCCGAAGACACGAATTGAATTTTTATTCAATGGTAAGCGAGCGTTCTGTATGGGCTGAAGCATAAGGGGGAACCCATTGTGGACTGTACAGAAGTGAGAATGTCAGAATTAGTAGCAAATGATGTGAGGTGAAAAACCTCACCACCAAAAATCTAAGGTTTCCTATGCCACGATTTTCGTCGTAGGGTTAGTCGCGCCTTAGTTGGGTATCAAATGGTGCTCAGCGATGGACAACTGGTTAATATTCCAGTACTAGGTAATGATGTGACGCAAGGACACAATATGATAACTAATGCGGTTTTTGGCTATAGCCGTTATTGCGATTAGGTTGCTGTGCTGGCTAAATCCCAACACTTTATAAGAGCCCTGTATGGGGAATTCTGTACAACTGAGTCAAGATTGAATGTTTTATAAATAAATATTAGTGAATCAAGTTGTCAAGAAAAGTTGCTAAACTTAGTCATTATCTAAGCGTACCGCAAACCAACAAAGGTAGATGAGGAGAGAATCCTAAGGTGAACGGGAGAATAACAAGTTAGGGAACTCGGCAAAAAATCGGTCGTAACTTCGGAATAAGACCTGCCCATCTAGTATGGGTTACAACAAAAGAGTGAGTACTGACTGTTTAACAAAAACTTAGCTTCATGCTAACTCCAAAAGAGGATGTATATGAGGTGATGCCTGGCCAGTGTCGGAAGGTCAAACAGAATCGCGCAAGCGCTTTTGCCAAGCCCCGATGAACGCCGGCTGTAACTATAACGGTCCTATGGTAGCGAAATTCCTTGGCACATAAGTAGTGTCCCGCACGAACGGCATAACAAGTGCTCAACTGTCCCAACTGTTAACCCGGCGAATTTACAAAGGGAGTGAAGATGCTCTCTACCTGCACCAAGACGGAAAGACCCTATGAAGCTTTACTGTAGGTTGTCGTTGTTTTATGTGCTTTCTTGTTCAGAATAGCTAGTAGACTATGAAGTTAAGACGTTAGTCTTGATGGAGTCGCAATGTGAGATACTAGCCTAGAACTTATGTAAAACTAATTTAAACTTCACTAGTTTAAAGACAGCGGCTGCCAGACAGTTTAACTGGGGCGGTTACCTCCTAAATTGTAACGGAGGTGTCTAAAGGTAGGCTTACCTGAGATGGAAATTCAGGTTCAAAGTACAAAAGCACAAGCCTGCTTGACTGCAAGACGAACATGTCGCGCAGATGCGAAAGCAGAGTTTAGTGATCCGATGCGACCAAGTGGATGGCGCAAAGCTCAACGGATAAAAGTTACTCTAGGGATAACAGGCTGATCTTGCCCAAGCGTTCACAGCGACGGCAAGGTTTGGCACCTCGATGTCGGCTCGTCTCTTCCTGGGGGTGTAGTAGCTCCCAAGGGTTGTTCTGTTCGCACATTAAAGAGGCACGCGAGCTGGGTTCAAAACGTCGTGAGACAGTTTGGTCCTTATCTGGTACAGGCGCGCAATATTTGAGGAAGCGGATCTCTAGTACGAGAGGACCGAGATCCATTAGCCTCTGGTGTATCGGCTGTTCTGCCAAGAGCATTGTCGAGTAGCTACGCTAAGTTTAGATAACCGCTGAAAGCATCTAAGCGGGAAGCTGTTTCCAAGATGAGATATTGTTTAGACTTAG
>JAYUIW010000036.1:0-7507 GCA_043765655.1 bacterium | reverse complement strand
AAGTATACTTTTATGAAAGATAACGGCTACAGCTTAGCCTTTGAACCTGTAGAATATTCCCGTGCCAAAAGCCAAGTTGGACATTTGGTCTTTAAGTTGGTATTGGAGTAGGATTAGATATTTACTCAATATTATCAAAATACTTCTTAAAAAAAATATTCGAACAAAGTTCGATGGTTGTTACCCCTTTTTGAAAGTGAGAAGTTGGTTCGGGTTTCCCGAACGAAGCATTCGCCACGACAGGGGTGAGCTGTAAGGCTCGGGGATTTTAGTTGCAGTACAATTTGAACAACAGGGGATCTTTCGCTTCACTCAAGATGACAGCCTGATAGATAGAGTTAAATTCCCCCTGTCAGGAGTTTAGGGTGTACAGCTTGAACAACAGGGGATTCTTCACATTCGTTCTCAATGACAGCGTATTTAAACATGTAACCAAATCCAAGTTTGACAACATTAGTCTAAAAAATCATACTTAAAACGTACAACAAATCAATTTTTAATTTATATTTTATGACCCTACAACAAGTAATTGCCAACGAGCAAGAAATCAACACAATTGAATCATCCAAAATTAAATCTCTTGAAGGCTTTGAGAAGTTTTATGGCGACGATGTGATAATGGTCCAATCCGATGGTACAACATTCAATGGTAAAGAAGCTTGCCGTGCAATGGAAGAAGGTTTTAACTCTAGTATTATTACTATCACTGACAAAACTCTTCTATCTAGTGTAGTCCTACCTTCTGATAATCCTGAGTACGAGTTTTTGGTGGTAGCTACTTGGTACTACGATCTAGTTACTGCAATGTATCCAATTAAAGGCAACCAAACAAGTCTATGTTACTGGGCAAATGACAAAATCCAAAAAGCAATCTTCAAATCAGGATCTGAAATTATTGTATAGTTTTTCTTTGGTTGAATTATGACTTTTTTATTCTTGGCTAGTCCAAGCTTTTTTTATACTTTGAAAATCATTAAGAGTCAAAAGATTTATTATGTATGGATGCAAAATTACTGGAAAATTATTTAGAGAGAAGTTTTGCTCTTCACCTCTTTCAATAATTATTTTAAAGAATTCCTCCATTGCAACTCTCGTATTTTTTGAAGTAATTTTATCTACAAACTTATTCAAAAACTCGACTGCTCTTTGACTTGAACTTTGAGCTATATTGCAAAACACAACAGCAAATATACCTTCACAATTATCAGATTGAATTAGAGCTTCCCACCATTCTACGTCGTTTTCAACTTCTACTCAAGCAATTAATAATCTAGCTGCTTTAAACTTTGTAGTACTTTCTGAAGATTCTGTAATTACTTTTTTAAGGAATTCTTTATCTTTAATTTCGATTTGTACGCCCCATGCAATCAAAAAAGCTACTTTTATCATTTCACTATCTTGCTCTGTAATATCATCTTTTAACCAGAGTTGCAATATTTTAGTTAAAGAAATACCAATCTTTTCTTTACTTTCTGGATTTACTTTTCTAAGGCTAGAGCTAAGTATCACAAACATGCTATCTTGATCTCTACCTCGGTCGACGTAAAAAGGTAATTCATCTTCGGCAATGCCATTTATGAATTCGCTCCATTCTTCTTGCGTAAAACTATTAAGAACTGGTGTTAATTGTTCTCTATTTGACAATGCAATTTCAAGCTTTTGATACCATGCTAGTTCTTTGGTTTCTTGAGTATTTTGTGGGTTTAAGCCTGGTGTTTCCATAATGATATTGTATTTAGCGTTTTTAAAATTAGTTTAGGATGGTTGTAGTTTTGAACTCAAAAGTTGGGGAGGTTTTTCGCTTGTCGTGGCGAGGCTTAGTCTTGGCAGGCCCAGGATCCACTTCCTTGTTTGTTCAGAAAGACAGTTTGTTTAAGAATTTGTTTTTTTGTACCCCCTAACCCCCTGACAGGGGGAATTGACTCTACTCCCATTCAATTGTTGCTGGGGGTTTGGAACTTATGTCGTAGACTACACGATTAACACCGCGGACTTCGTTGATAATTCTGTTGCTAACTTTGGCTAGGAATTCATAGGGCAATCTTGCCCAGTCTGCAGTCATTCCATCGATTGCAGTTACAGCTCTGAGACTAAGAACCGATTCATAGGTTCGACTATCGCCCATAACGCCTACAGTTCGGACATTAGTGAGTACGCAAAAAGCCTGCCAGGTTTGGCTGTATAGATTAGTATTTTTGGAGTTAATCCAGGTCTTGGTATCGAAGAATTTGTTGACCATAATCGTGGTAATTCTATCGTCAGCTTTTTCATTAAGTTCAAAGAAATTTGGGTTATCGATTAATTCTTGTTGGTTGAGCCATTTGTAGCCGTCGGCTTTGCCACTTTCAATAATAGGATTCTCAACATCTCCTTCGACCTCAATCACGAAGCTAAAGGTACGCTGTGGACTGTAATTGTCAACCGAATCTGTAACCATTCTAGAGTTAATATCCCAGTCAGTATGTCCATAATATTCTACAATTCGAGCTACTTTCCAGCCGGTTTCTTCGGTGATTTCACGCTCCAATGTTTGTTTCAAGGTTTCGCCATTTTCCATTTTGCCATACACAGAAGCCTCCCAAATATTAGGAAAAATCTTCTTGGTGCTAGAGCGGTGTTGCAGGAATAATTCACCTTTTTTGTTGAATACCAGAGCGTGAATATTAGCTGTTCGTCCTACATTTTGAGCACCTTTGACCAAATTCTCCCAGAATTCTTTGTTCTTGAAGAGTTTTTGGTTAGCTTCTTCTTGTTCAGTTGGAGTATTCTTTAGTTCATCCATAAATATCTTATCAGCTTCGCGTAGCGTCTGCAGTTTTTCAGGAGTGATTTCACCAATAATTCTAATCGCTAGTCCAGGACCTGGGAACGGATGCCGACCAATAATTGAGTCGGGAAGTCCCAGCTGAGCTCCTACGATTCGTACTTCATCTTTGAATAGATCTCTCAGCGGTTCAGTAAGTTGAAAGTCCATATTTTCAGGTAATCCGCCAACGTTGTGGTGTGATTTGATAACTTCACTTTTGGAGCCTGCACTACTACTAGATTCCACAACATCAGGATAAAGTGTACCTTGAGCTAGGAATTTGAAAGGATTAGAATTTGTTAAGGTTTTGGAAGTAGAATTTGTAGACATATTAGTATTAATAATGAACTAGAATAATGGTTTTGTCAAAGTTGTAAATATTGCTTTTGCTTTTTTGAATTTGTCAAAGATTCTCATTTATCATAAAAATATTTTAGACAAAAAATAAATTATAGCATAAACTTAAAATATGTATAAAATAGGAATATGCGGATCTCACGGCACTGGCAAAACAACTCTTGCTGGAATGATTGCCGCCGAAAAGTCTTTGAATCTTTTGACTGGTTTGATGCGTAGTTTTTGGCAAGAATTCGGAGTTAGTGACTTTGAAAAACTTCCCAAAGATGTCCGTACAACCTTCCAAAAAGAATCTCTTATGAGACAAATTACCGCGGAAGATAAGCTGGAAAATTTCGTTACCGATCGTACGGTTTTGGATCAATTAGCTTATACCAAGATGAGTAGTAATATGAGTGATTCTAGTATTGATTTTCTTTTATACGAACAACTTTGTGCCGAAAGGTTGAATCGATATACCCATATTTTTTACTTGCCTGTAGAGTTCGAAGTTGAGCCAGAATTCCTACGAGCAGATATTAGCACACGGGGTGATCTTGCGGTAATTATGAAGGATTATCTGGACAAATGGTACAAAGGAAAGTATATCACGATTACTGGTCCGCTGGACAAAAGATTGGAAGATGTGAAGGAGGCTTTGCGGTAGCTTTAACTTGAACAACAGGGGATTCTTCGGCTCCCTCAGAATGACAGCTTATTTAGGGCTTTTTTAGGCTTTGAAACAAGTTCAGAATGACAGTCAAAAAAATATCAACTAAAGAAATTAATTAATAATAAAATTTTTACGCATATAAATAAAATGGCATATCCAATTATAACAATTATCGGTGGTGGACAGCTGGGTAGAATGCTCACCCAAGAAGCCCAAAAGCTAGGATTCCAAGTCAATATTCTAGATCAAGATCCCGACTGTAGTGCAGGGCAAGTTAGTGATGGACTAGTTCTTGGAGATATTTTTGATACAGATATTATAGAAGATATTGCTCCGAGTACGAATTTTTGGACATTCGAGATTGAACACTTAGATTGCGATCAGCTTGATTTTTTGGTCAAAAAGTTCAGCTTAAAAATTAATCCATTTATCTCAACTTTGAGAATTATTAATGACAAATTCCACCAAAAAGAATTTTTGAGAACCCATGGAATTCCAGTTGCCGATTTTGGTTTGGTGAATAGTTTGAGTAACGATTTGGATAAAAAAATTTCCGACTTACCGCCATTTCCATTTATCACCAAGACTCACCGAGGTGGATTCGATGGGCGTGGGAATATGATTGTCAAAAATCAAAAGGATCTAGAAAATGCAATTGATAAGTTTGGGCTTGATAATATTTATTGGGAGTCGTTAGTTGATTTTGGGCTTGAAGTTTCGGTTATTGTTGTCAAAGGAGAATTTCAAACAAGTTTATACGAAGTCACAGAGAATATTCATAAAGATAATATTTGTGTCCGAAGTATAACTCCTGCTAGAATATCCGAGGATTCCAAAACCCAAGCTGGAGAATTAGCCTTGAGAATTGTAGACAAACTAGAAGGAAGGGGAGTCTTTACGGTTGAGTTTTTTGTAACTCGAGATGGCAAGTTAATAGTTAATGAAATTGCTCCAAGAGTGCATAATTCTGGGCATTGGACGATGAACGGATCTAGTACTTCTCAGTTCGAGAATCATATTAGAGCGATTACAGGCTTGAACCTGGGTAACACTGCGATGACGCATCCTTATAGTGTGATGGTTAATATTCTGGGAACCAAAAAAGGAGAAGTTAAACTTGAAGCTTTGCACAACCTTCTGGAAATTCCTAATCTACACCTTCATCTCTATGGCAAAAACCCAGTCAAAAAAGCCCGCAAAATGGGGCATATTAATCTTGTTGGAGATAATCTTGAGGCTTTGTTAAAACTTGCAGATGAAGTTGAGGGTAGGGTGAGAGTTTAGGATTTTTTATAACTTTTCCCTTTGTTGAGGTTGAGGATTTTGTGACAAATAAGTATCGGCAAATTCAATAAGTTTGGGAACTAGTATGTGAATTGGTGCTAGCGAACCTTTTTTCAATCTTTTTGAAGGGTCTGTTTTGGGCTCATAAGTATCTTCGATATCTAGTATTTGAATTGCATTAAACTCAGGATCAACCAAAACTTGCAAAAATCTTATTGAGCTTAAAATACTATTTTCTAATGTTGAATTCTCAAAAATATAACACCTCAAAGAACTTTTTCTAATCCTTGATAGATGTAAAATTTTATTTGCTTGGTTTTCACCTGCAATGTCTAATATTTCGGTATGTATAACTTCTAAAACTTTTTGCTCTTCAGCTGTAAGAGAGAATCCTAATTTACTTAGCTTGCTATAAAATTCGTCCAGATTGTTTATAAGTATTTTACCCCATTCCATGTTTTCATTAACGTTGAGAATATCATTAATGCTAAAATATTTTCCTTCAAGTGCAAGTAATTTTTCTTCCCAGTTTTGTGTAAATTCTTCATCAACCATTTTTTAATGGTACACTACTTTTCTACTAATGTCAAGCTTTTATTTCCTACTAGTAACCTTGAATATTCCAAGGAGAATGACTGGTAATAGTGTATATAGCAATAATTCAAAAATAGTTTTAACTAAAATCATAGCAATTGGGAATAATCGTAATTTTGCCCATATCGATGCTCGCCACATCAATTCTAACGTTGAATTGTGAGTATTCTTTGTGCTTGGTTATAAAATGCAAGTAAGAACTGTACATTGCCTTGAGTTTGGATTTTGAGATTTGTTCTAGACCTTTACCGAACTTGTCATTTGAACGCATTTTGACCTCTACCATAACTAGAATATTGGGATTAGTAATCTTGGTGTGAGTATCCACTTTAGAATAATCTTTGGTAAAAATTAGATCGACCTCTCCGATTTTGCGGGTTGTGTAGGCCTGATAATTCTCGATGACTATTTTGTAATCATTTTTGAGGTAGAACTCCTTGACGAGGTTTTGGGCCTTGAGTCCTAATTCGTAGTTAGTTGGCATAATTTTTGTTTCAGTGTTACTAAAGATTTTGAACTATTATTCCAGATCAAAGATTGTCCTAATTTTACCCCAAAAACTAAAAAATCGTCAAATTTAAAAAACTAAAAAATCAAAAGCTTTGACAAAAAGCTAATTGCAAGCTTAACTTAATAATGAAATCAATCACTATTATGCCCAACTCAACAGCTTTATCCCCAGACTTAATCGCCCAACTCCCCCAAATCATAATTCTTTACGGACCATCTAATGCTGGCAAAGGAACACAATCTGCTTTTTTGAAGGAATTGTTACCTGATCGTTATCACCTTGATTTTGGATCAGAACTCCGTTCCTTTGTCACCAACAATTATGATAACAAAGATGCTAAAGTCGAAGATCAAAAAGTCGCCAAATCTCTCAAAGATGAAATGGATCAATCCAACCCAGTACGAACCGAAGACCTCAAGTACGTCATCGAATCCGCAATTACCTCATGTATCGCTAGTGGTCGCGGAATGATCGTCGAAGGCCCAGGAAGATTGGTCGAAGAAGCTCAGTGGCTCAGTGGATTCATGAATGCTCAGAATGCCAGCGTGTGCATCTACCATCTTCATATCTCGGTCGAAGAAGCTCTAGAAAGAGCCAGTAAGAGATATTATGTCAAAGGAATTAACGCTCCATTCCTATCACTAGAAGATGCCACCAAAGCCTGCTCAGAAGGACAAGAACCATACAAAAGAACCGACGATCTAGACCCAGAAGGTATCAAAAAACGCTATTCTAATATGTATTCTGAGAACTTTGCACTGATTACTAGTATCTACCAACTCGGTGCCAAAGCCCAACTATTCACACTCGATGGACGCAAACATATCGAGGAAGTTTCCAGTGATATTGTCAGCTATATGAATAGATTCTTTGGGTAAAAAAAAGAAGCCTTCTTAAGGCTTTAGAGTTGCAAAGATAAAAACCAAATAAATGACCGTTAATCCAATACTTGCAATTGTAGAGATTAATACGAATGGTTTTTTGGAGTCTACAGCTACGAACTTGTTATCACATACTAGATCTGTGATACTCTTTTTGTCTTCGCGAATAAAGATAGTGAATAACGAAACAAGGGTTGTTATCCCAAGATTGTAGATAAAAAATCTGTAGATAATATTCAGCGAGCTAGGCTTGGAGCCGTCGTTTTTTAACAACTTTAGGTTATTTAGCTTTTGACCAATAGTCTGACCGTAACTGTTAATCATACACCTAACCCACTCCTAATTACCCTATTAATTCAAAGGTTTTGATAATTTTTTCATAAAAATTGAGGCAGGTTGAAGCTAGTTTTAGAATATTGTAT
>JAYUIW010000035.1:0-7559 GCA_043765655.1 bacterium | reverse complement strand
AGAATTATAAAGCCCAGCGAGTATTTGAAGATTATTGATGCAAAATAAATTTATAAAAAGTCGGACAAGGTTTGACCAATTTATATGACATGTAAATATTTTACGATATTTTATACTTGTATGTCAAGATATGTATATTTTTTAATTTTGTACTCTCCACCCCGTACAAATTCCCAAACCAATGCCACAAAACACCCCACTTCGTATAAGCGTTCTTATGCGAACTCAACTGTAAAACCGTAAAAAACCGATATTCTAGTAATATCTACCTCCATATCTCCAGCATTCAAAGCGTTTTAGTCTGTTTCGACCAACCACCAAAACCTCACTTTTTAACTCCATATTTTAGTTATATATATTAGCCTTTATCCCAACTACTATATATGGTGTGTTGAGAGGGTAAATTTTTGATTAATGTAAAAATGTATTTTTAGTTTTGTACAACTATTGTATTATACATTGACATTTGTTCAATTTCAATTATATACTTTAGGTTATGTTAGATATTTCTTCAAATTCAAATACATCAAATTCAAAAATTCAACCTGATTCTAAAGTTTCAAAGCAAAATGAGTATCTCGAGCCAAAGTTGAGCCAGATTCAAATTCAACTTATGGAATTCTTGAAGAATCGGGTAGGGTCGAATACTTTGGAAGAAATTGCTGGAATATTAGGATTAGGAAGCAGAAGCCTTGTTAAATATCATATTCAAAAACTGGTTGAAAAGGGTTATCTCAAAATCAATCCAGCTAATCCAACCGACTATATTATCCTTTCCAAAGTAGAGCAGGGTATAGCCACCGTACCATACTATGAAGCACAGGGAGGGAAAGATGGTCGAAGTCCCCTTGACTATTGTGATGAGACAATTCAGATTCCTAGCAAACTTTTGAATTTTGATACCAGTTCAACTATTGCTATCAAGGTCAAAGGTAATAGTATGTCACCGAACTTTCCAGATGGGTCTTTTGTAATGGTGGACAAGAATGACACCCTACCCGCCTCAGACAAAACCTACCTTGTTCTACTCGACAACCAACTTATCATCAAAAATGTTTCCCCAGATCGAAGCGACGAAAACAAATATATTCTATCCTCCTTCAACTTCATTGAACAACCCCCCTTCACTGTTGAGATATCTGAGGCAAAGATCGTTGGACGGGTCAAAGCTGGCTTGAATCAGTTTTGATTATGGGTTAAATTACAAAAGTTGCACAGTCCGTGCAAGAATTAGAATAGACCAAAAGTGTAATAGCTTGTTGGACAATTACCAAACCAAAATTTAGTGCAACTACCCATTGCACTATTTCAAAACTTGAACAAAATACACAAA
Source organism: bacterium (assembly GCA_043765655.1). Taxonomy (GTDB): domain Bacteria; phylum Patescibacteriota; class JACMRA01; order JACMRA01; family JACMRA01; genus JAYTWQ01. The sequence continues at coordinate 6,226 of JAYUIW010000035.1, read as the reverse complement.
TCACTCCATACTATTATATATATGTCAGACAATTTTTTAATCACTAATGAATACCAAGACTTTATTACTTCGATAAAGCAAAATATTCAAGACACCAGAATCAAAACAATTCGAACAGTTAATTCTGAACTAATAAACCTGTATTTGAATCTTGGAAAACAAATTAGTGACAAACAAAACCAAGCTAAATGGGGTGATGATTTGATAACTCAAATTGAAATTGACTTACGGTTAGAATACCCAGAAATGACTGGATTTTCAAAGAGGAATTTATCGTATATGAAAGATTTGTAAGATTTTATTAACTCACCTTTCGCAACCCATTTTCAAGAGTTGTAGTTCTTGGTAGGTGGTTTGTAGGGCTTTGACGAGTAAGGATGCCTTGAGCTGGAAGTGATTTTTGAATCTGGCGGTTGGGGTTTTTATCAGGTTTTCAAGTTTGAAGTAGGCTATGACTGAACAGAAAATATGATTGTTTTGAGAAACTTGGTGTTTGGTAGGTGATGATTCAATTCCTAGGTTTGATTTGAGGGACTTATGGAACTCTTCTACTTTCCATCGTCTTTTGTAGTTGTTGTGAATTTGATCTTTGGTTAGGTTTTGATCGTTGGTAATTAAATACATTGTAACGATAGTTCCATCCTGGTTCTCAAAGACTTGTTTGGTTAGATAGTTACTGTGAGTAGATCCTTCTAGCCAAATTTCTAAAGTTTTTTGTGTATCTAGTTGACTTGTGATTTCTTCTAATTTGTACCATTTTCCTGATTTTTTCTCATTTTTTGACAAAGCTAGCTTTCTGTTAGATTTTAGTGGACAAATGTATTTTTGTCTGTGACCGTTTATGAAGTTTAGATTCTCTACGCTACCGTACCAAATATCAAAAAGAGTAATTTCTAGCTTGATATGGTTTTTCATAATACAGTTGAAGTTGTTTCTAAATAGTTCATTTTTATTGACTTCTGATTTTCTTTTTTCTTTGTTGTCTTTAGGGTCTGTGTATTTAATTGTTTTGGTTATCAACTCGGCAAAGATTGGAATGTATTGATCTTGACCTGGGTAGTACAAACCACCATTGAGCAGATTGATTCCTTTTACACTCCTACCGCTACAATGATCATGGTGCCAACAAACAATATCATTTTCATCGGTAAATTCTTTTTCAATGATTGTATCGTCGATAATTAATGTCGCTCCTAACCCTCCCACACCTCCTAACCCCACAACTAACCCTTGAGCTTCTTCACAAGCGCGAACATCTTTTTTGACTAACCCCCATAGATCCTGATTGTTGAATTTGATGTGTCCTGAGACTAAACCTTTTTTCTCAAATGTTTGAACTGTTTGATAAGCAACATTGATAGGAGCTCTATTCTTGGTAAATACAGTTACTCCACCCAAGAATCTACTTATCTTATCTTTTGATATTCCAAGTGCTAATCCAGCTTTGGATACGCTTGCAAGTCCAGTGTTAGCTATTAGAAAGTCAGTGTACAAATCCATCGTTTGAGTCATAATCTCAATTATGTAATTTTAGACTTTCTGTGTCAATTGGTTAATTTGTTATTGGGTTGCGAAAGGTGAGAGAATAATTGTAATTTCTAAATATGCTTTTGGTAGCTGTCCAACTTTTACGCTTTCATCATACCTGTCAGTTTCAAAGGCAAAATTCAAATTCATCCAAAAGTGGTATATCTGCTCATTAAGAAATTTATCGTCCTTGTAAAGTTCTGGTTTGCCAACGAATACCAAAAACATTCCATCTAAAAAGACTTTAACTTTTTCATTCTTCATCGCCTCTAATTTGACAGCATCGTTATTCAAAGTAATTTCAGTTGGATTTAGTTCAAGATCGTAATCTGCACCTAATAATTCTCTCATCGAATATTCAAGCATACCTGCCGAAAGTTTTTTTTCAATTTCTGCCTTTAGATTATCGAACCACACCTGCTCTTCGATTTCAAACTGAATTAGTTTGGCATATTCTACTTTGACTTGAGTCTGGAATTGGAGATCTTCAAAGTTTGGTGACCATTCTTTAGATAATTTATTAATGAAGAATTTTATAGTTCCACATTTTTTTTCTAAAAGCGGTAATAAGACATTTTGCTTGAATATTTCTTGGGTAAAAATGCCATTTTCATCAAGGTCTATTTCATATTCTGGCACTAAGAATTCTTTTTCATCAAAGACTTGCATCGTTTCCTGATCTACGCCAAGAGCCAAGTTACGATTTATCTGCACCTATATTATCAAACTTTCGACTATTTTCTTAGCTTTATCAAAAGCTACCCTATTTGGACTCTGGTATTCGACAACATCCAACAAGCTATTTGCTCCAATATGTATCCACGATTTGGATTTAGTATTTATAATTAATTTAAGTTTAGCTAAATTGAATGGAATACTGCCTTCATATCCAGGATCTAATAGATTAGCAACAGTCTGTCCAGCTTGTTCCGTTATGTTAATTGTATTTATTCCTTCAGGATGTAATAATTGTCCAATATTCAAAAAGTTTTCTAGTTGTTCATACATATCTACACTTTCATAAATCGGCAAAACTGGAGTCCCAAATAACTCTAAACATTTTCGCAATAATAGTTTTTGTCTTTCTGCAATATTCAATTCTACTGCTGAATTTAGTGGATTATTATGCTCGACTCCATCATATTTATATCTTTTATTTGCGAAAGTTCGTAAAAATTGGACACTTATATTTGGGTTGGAATTATTTGCGATACCTTCACTAATCTTAAAAATATTCGCTTTAGAAAGTGTCAGAAATATTTCTTGGGTGAATTCTGAGTTTACGTTTTCCGCAATACGAACGTATGCCTCTCTAAATCTAGTTTTTGTGTTACTAAGTTCTAGTGCGTATGCTTTTTCTAACATTTGTTCAAGACTAGAATTGGAACCTAACTTAGAATCATTACTAATTTCAAAATCAGCACAACATAAATAATCTTCATAAAATTTTGGAGTCATGGGAATTTCTGACTCAAGAACAATCAAAGCAACTTCAATTCGCTTACCTGCTTCTATTCCACCGTCCATCAATAATTGAGCCAATCCTTCAATAAAAGCTTTTTTCTCTTCGTAACTTTGGTAATTTTCATTTTCCATTATTTGAATCTAGCACAATTATTAGATAATAGCAAATTTAAAACAGCACAAGAAATGTTATCCACCTCAGTGCTTGACACAAATATCGACTTGGTGCAATAATTTTGGAATAACAAAACAGCAATGAAACTTTTCCCTACTTTTAATATTCAATTTTTTTCCTCATATTACATTAGTGTTTTACTATCTTATTTTTTCTTGAGGCTTCCTATTTTTAAGGAACTTTTGACTCAGATTAGTACTTGGCTTTTGTCTCTTTTGGCTAGTCTTAATTTTAATATTATTGGAAATGGTCCTATTTGGCTAGTGTTTTTTTCTTCAACTATCGCACTAACGATGATTGTGCAGGTTTTTGTGACTGTGCCCTTGGGACTTTACATAAACAAAGATATTGGTTTTAATTCCAACTTCGAAAAAACAATTTTGTTCATCCTTATTTTTGGATCTCAAATCTACCTTTTGAACGAAATATTCAGACAGCCAATGCCTAGCGAATGGCTACATCCATGGATCATCAAAGCTCTTGGCGGCGAATCCAATACCTACAAAATACTTGGTAACAAGTACGGTCTATCAGAAAATGCATGGGCAATAATGCAATATCTATGGTATCTCGGACCCACTCTTTACCTTTATTTCTTTAGCAATCGAACACCAAAATCTGCATAATTATGTTAAAACTAAATTCCATTTCAGACTCTACAGTAATTGTGAGGGTTAATTACGATCTTCCTTTACCGATTTCTACCGAGCGGATTGACGACTCGTTATCAACAATCGAAACCCTATATGAAAATAATAATAAAGTCGTTCTGCTCACTCACTGGGGACGACCAAAGGATAATGACAAAAAGCTATCAACCAAGAATTTGATTCCTTACCTCGAAGAATCATTAGGTCGTACAGTTATATATATTAATCAATTCAAAAGCTTTGAGGATGCCAAAGAGATAATTGAAGAATCGAATGAAAAGTATTTTTTGCTTGAAAATACCAGATATAATTCAGATGAACAATCCAAAGACCCAAAAGTTCGATTAGACCTAGCCAAAAGTTATGCTTATCTTGGAGATGTGTTTGTAGATGAGGCTTTTGCTGTCAGTCACAGATCAGAGGCAACCAATTGTGAAATTAAGACCAAGTTATCATTTTGTTATGGAATCTCTTACCAGCACGAAATCCAAAATTTGGACAAAATAAAGTCCAATCCAGCTAGCCCGTTCGTCGCTATAATGGGCGGAGCAAAGCTCGAAACCAAATTACCACTTCTCAACAAAATCTTACCCAAAGTAGATAAAATACTTGTTGGCGGATTACTGGCTTTTACTTTTTTGCAAGCTAAGAAAAACCTAGGTCAAGAAATTCCTGAAATATTCGATTCAATAGTCGAACCTGAATTTTTTACAGCCGCTACCAATATTTTAATGCAACACGGAGACAAAATTGTTCTTCCAATTGATTTCGAATACGGTTTCAATGATGGCAAAAAATACGGCTACGACATTGGTTCAGAAACAATTGAATTATTCAGATCCGAGATTGCCAAAGCCAAAACTATATTTTGGAACGGACCGATGGGATTCTGTGAAAAAAAAACGTTTGACAAAGGAACGATAGAAATAGCAAAAGCAATCACGGGTAACAAATCAGCGTTCACAGCAATTGGTGGCGGCGATACTGGTTCTGCAGTTCCGCACGAAATCGAATCTCAATTTGACTTTGTGTCAATGGGTGGTGGAGCGACGTTAGATTATTTAGCAAGATAAATTTTAGTTAGACCAAAAGCGGGTCTCAGCCCGCTAATTTTTTTGGATGTTTTATTTTTGAGCTTGTTCTTTGATGAATTTTTTAAAGTCTTCATCTTTGAGTGCATTAGCTACATTGAACAAATAAGCGTCTGCCCTTCCAGAAAGATTAACAATTATGATTTTGTCTTTTTCTAGTTTTGGTGCCAATTCAATCGCTTCGGCAACTGCGTGGCATGATTCTAACGCACCAATTAACCCTTCAGTTTTGGCAAGAGTCTTGAAAGCCTCAACGACCTTATGATCTTCTTGAGCTTTCATTGTAATTCTACCAATTGAATGTAGAAAAGCATGGATAGGACCGATACCGTAATAGTTGAGACCAGCAGAAAGAGACTCTGTGATTGATCTTTTTTTGTTTTCATCGAGTAGGAACATTGATTTGAAACCTTGCTCAACTGCAATTTCACCTTGATTGGATGCAATTCTACTAGCATGCTGACCTTTAATTTTGAGGTTCTTACCTCCGCCTTCGACACCAATTAACTTCACATTTGGATTAGTTAGATATTCATTGAATGATCCTATTGCATTGCAGCCTCCGCCGACACAAGCAATTATATAATCTGGTAATTTTCCTTCGAGTTGTTGGATTTGAGTAATCGTTTCTTTGCTGATTACTTTTTGACCTTCACGCATAATTTCTGGATAAGGTGCCGGACCCACTGCAGAACCAACCATAAAGTACTTGCTAGGATCGCTTACAAAATCTCCAAAAGCTGCATCTACAGCCTCTGAGAGACCTTTGTTACCAGTTTCGACAGGAATCACAGTCGCACCGAGTTGCCTCATAAAGAATACATTAGGATATTGCCGTGCTACATCGATAGCTCCCATATAGATTGTACATTTGAGTCCGAATTTGGCACAGATAGTCGCACACGCAATTCCATGTTGACCAGCTCCAGTCTCGCATATTACTTCAGTTTTACCCATCCTTTTGGCTAATAGAGCTTGGTATAGACAATGATTTATCTTGTGAGCTCCTGTCAAATTTGCACCTTCATTTTTGAGGTATATTTTGGCACCGCCGAGTTTTTCCGTTAGATTTTTGGCATATATTAATTTCCACCCTTAGGTTAAATCCCCCGCCTTCAGGCGGGATTCTTCTTTGACCAAATTAGTAACCGAAGATAAGATAAGCTAATGGAATCTAAATATCAAACATCTTCTCATACCAAGTACGACTTAAGAATTCATCTGGTGTGGATAACCAAATACAGATATAATGTAATCAATCAAAAGATCGGAAAAAGACTGATTGAAATATTAAGAACAATTTGTAAGAATCAAAACTT
>JAYUIW010000034.1:0-7602 GCA_043765655.1 bacterium | reverse complement strand
AATTTGGGGGTTGAAAAATTCCAACAAAAAAGCCCAGTATTTACCGAGCTTAGCACAGTTTATTATTGGTAATAAAAAGTTGATTGTTGTACATCTATGGAGAATTATGGCACATATTCCAGCTAATGTCAAATCCTAAAATCCGTTAACCTCAAAAAGGTAATAATTGAGCTTTTGACCCTTGTAGTCATTGTCTACTTTGTATGTTTGAATTTGGAATGAAGTTTTATTATCTTCCCAAAGAACCTTATAAGTTCTGTAATCTATTTCTTCGATTTTGTAATCTTTACCCAAAGTCTCTAATTTTAAAAGCTTTAGTTCTTGGAACTTTTTTTGCTTGGATTCTAGAACTGATTGTGGACTGTTCTGGACAGTCTGTGCAACTGTGGCGTTAGAGAATAGGTCATAGTTATCACTGGCTACACTCTCAATAATCGTCTTAATTAGATCTTCTGGTGTCCCAATTCTAGGCACAATCGGCAGGACATTATTCGTGAAGTAGGCAATTCTAATCTCTTGTTCTTTGCCTTCTATTATTTGAGCCTGTTGCTGTCTCATATTGTTATACTCACGATCTCCCATCGCCAGTCTTTTGTTTTTTCCCTGAATTTCTTGAGCATCCATAATCTTGGGAGCAGGTGGAGTTGAACTGTAATTATTTTCTTTGTTGATTGTTTTGTCAAAATTATCTATCTCTGTATAAATAATGTAGCCCAGTAGTAAGGTTAAACAAATTGTAAAGCCCAAAAGTAGTATTGAGCCAGTGTATAATGTGAGTAATGTAAATTTTGAATTTTTGGAAGGCATAAAATATTTGGTTGGTTAAAAAGTTGTAAATATACTGTCATTTTGAACGAACGTGAAGAATCTCCTGTTGTTCAAGTTATTTTGCAAAAACAACCCCGAAGGCTTTGCCTTCACTCCTTCATTAGGGGTATATTTATTCAAACCACGCCGTCATCTTGAGCGAAGCGAAAGATCCCCTGTTGTTCAAACTATGCTTCTACTAGAATCTCTTTTAACAAGATCAACAATTCCACCAAATTACTCACAATATAATCAGGTTCTTGTGATTCTTCGGTTGGGATTTCGCTTGAGAATTTACCTTGCTGAATCCAGATTGTAGTAGTTCCAAGGAGTTTACCGACTGCGATCTCGGAGTGAATTCTATCTCCAATTACGATTGTACTAGATGGATTATCAAGATTAACAAAAGGCTGGAACAACTCAACACTTTTGGATTTTGGTGTAAAGATTACTTGTTGGAAATACTGATTAACTTCTAATCTCTTGACTTCATCGTACATATCTAGCGAACTATTCTGCGAACTATCTTGAGCATTTTTGCCAATAAGATATAGCTTGATATCGCAGGACAAAAGAAAATCTAGAACTTGAACTGCTCCGTCAATAAGTCGCCGTTGATTAGAATCATACAATGTTCCCTTCCAGTCAAAAATTATTGAATTAGGCATAAGTCGTTCTCAAAGGTTAGTTGAATAATACCTTAATTATCCCAAAGTAAAGCAATCCTGTCAAACAAATTAATTTCAATTCAAGTTCAAAGTGCAAGATTATAACTTCTAAAAAAATCCAAAACATCTAATATAACTTGACTTTCACCAGTAGTACATATTGATTTGCCACCTAGATTTTCAAATAGTATACAGTTTTTATTTGAGTTGTCTATCAATACACAATCTTTAACATTACAGTTATACTGCTCGCAAATATCCAAAAAGATTTTGCCATTTTTGTCAGTTTTTAGAAGTTTGGAATTAAAAGAATTAGAAATATAATCAAAAGAGTTTTTTAGAATAGGGTTGTTGGGTATCGTAAATCTATCAAAGTTGTCCATATTATCAGTAATCAAAACGCAAATAAAGTCTTTTTGTAGTTTTTGTGCTAATTCCAAAATAGCTAAAGATATATCTAAATTACAACAATCTCCAACAAAAATTCCAAATAATTCTTGATATGAAACACCAACAGATTGAGCGATATATTCATTTATTTTTTCAGCATTAGAATTGCCACGCATCCAGTTCTCACAGAGTTCTTTGGTATATAATTCTTGAATAGACTGATGATACTTGTACAAGTGATGGTTTGAGTTTTCTATTTGGTTCCAATAATTATTATAAGAAATAATCCCATTAAAGTCCCAAAAGATAATAGAATTAGGCATAAGTGTTAGCTTTTAGTTAAAGTCATTTCAAAACCGTGTTCTTTGAGCAAAGATAGTAATTCTTTACCATTGATTAGTGTTATCGGCTTTCCATTGGCAAATTTGTAGGAATCTGTTCCGTAATTAGATGTAGTTATCAAAATACCACGATCAGCTCCTTCGTTTTGGAGTGTACCAAATAAATCTCGTACATTAGAAACGCCAACTACATTACTATATTGTTTGGCTTGTACTACAATTTTACGACCTTTGAATGGATCTGTATCAATAATAATCGCATCAACTCCACCGTCTCTTGAAGATTGAGTAAGATTAACATTGCAAGTTTCTGAGCCGTAGTGTTTTTGCAGAATATCTTTGACCAAAACCTCAAATTCTTGCCAAGAAATATCAAACAAACTTTGTAAGTTATAATCCAAAACTTGCTCTGATTCTATAAAACGCCTATCTGTGGTTTTTATGTTTGACTGCGGTCTAACTCCTTCATAGCTATCACTTTCCAAAGATTGCACACTCTGAATAATTGAACCTTGCAAAAAAGCAAAACAACTTTCTGGATCAACCTCAGAGATTACAATACTATCAATTTTTGATCTTTCCACTGATAGACTACAAACCCTTTTTTCGGTTGTAATTCCAGTTGCTCCAGATGTATAGTCAACAATTATATCTAATGATAGTGTGTCAAAATGTTTTTTGTAATCAAATTTAGAAATCAAATAAATTAAGCTAATACAGTTGGTTTTGTAATACGAAATAGCATCTGAATCTTTATGAGTATATCCTTCAATATTTAGTTTTTTAAGGTCTTGAATTTTGAATTCAGCGAATAATTCTTTATCTTTTGTCTCCAGAGTTACTGCTAATGGCTTTGTTATTAAGTAATCATCTTTAATTTGTTCATAATAAAGTGTAAAAGTTTCTAAGTTTGCAAGATCTAGTTTGTCAATACTTATTTCAAGCTCTCCTATTTTTGTATTTAGTATTTTAATATCTTCTTGCTTTTGTTCTTGTAATTTTATTTGATATTTTCTTTCTAAAACTCTTTTCTCTAATACTTCTCTAGCTCTTTGTTTGGTGCTTTCCTCTTTTTCTAAGAGTTTTTTCTTAAGATTTTCTTTTTCTCGTTGCTTTTCAAGAACTCTTTTTGCAAATCCAAGTTTTTCTCTTTCCACTCTTTGTTTATCTAATTCTTCCGACTCTCTTTGAATTTTTTCTTGCAAAGTTATTCTTTCTAATTGATTTCTCTCCTCTTGTAATCTAATTTTCTCCTCTAACTCTTTATCTTTTTTCTTTATATCTTCCAGCTCTTTTTGAGCTTGGTAGTGTTCTAAAATTTTGATAATAATCCAAATAATAGATATGCCAGCCAAAACCCACCAAAAAGTAGTTAGTAAATATACAATTATTGCAAATAAAATTAAATAAGGCATTCTAGTTAGCTTCTTTGTTAATCTCAACTATTTCTTCTTCAAGTTCCAATATCGTACTTTTTATTTTTTCTTCAGGATTAGGAAGATTGGATATTTTTGATAAAATTAGCTTGTTAATATCTTTGATTGTAATTTTGGTTTTTGGCATAAAGATTATATATTCATTACTAATTAAACCTTATTTTCTATAATAATGTCAATAGTATATTTTTCACCCCAAACAAAAAACCCACTCTAAAATAGAATGGGAATTGTGAGTTTGGTAAGTTTTGGGAGTCTATAGATTTTTGATAGCTGGTCTTTTTTATAAAAAAGCGACTCTTGGCACTCCGTACCACTCCCTATATAGAGAGACAGCTCAGAATGACAGTTTCCAAAAGTTATAAAAACCTTAAAATTATTACAAACTGGTAACTTGCATCAGGAATTCTCCTCCAGATTTACTGGCGAGACATTCTTTGTTGGTCATAATACCTTGCGAAGTAGAGACAATATTAGTTCCGAATCCACCGCGGATCTTGGGAAGCTGTAGGTATGAACCATAGATTCTTTGACCGGGGCGAGAGACACGAGTAAGCTTGTCTAACTTTGGGTTGATGTTAATCTCAACTGATTGCTCGTTGATAGTAAACTTAGAAAAGTATCCTAAGGTTGTTAGTTTTTTGCAAACTTCGACGATTAACTTGTTCTTGAGAACTTGTACCGAGGAATGGTCTGCCTGTATAGCGTTGTTAATACGAGTAACAAAATCGCTGAATAAATCGTTCATTGACATAAAAATAAGACTAATTAGATGCCGGTGTAAATCCATTCAACAAACCTTGCATTGCTTTTTCACGAACGCAGATTCTGCACATATCAAAATATCTGATATAGCCTCTGTTACGTCCACAAAGAGCGCAACGACGAACGGTTCGAGATTTGAACTTTGGTGTACGTTTTGCTTTTACGATTAAAGATGTTTTTGCCATAAATAATAGTAGGTTTTAGGCTTTAATAAACGGAAAATTAAATGATTCCAAAAGGACTCTGTTATCTGGGGTATTGGTTTTGAAACAGATGTTGATCTGCATTCCAAAATTTACAGGTGAATCGAATCCAACTTGAGGGAAGATCGTACACACAGGAATACCGAGGGAATAACTGGAATAATTTTTGTCAAAAGCATTCTTTTTGAGTCCTCTAAAATCACGAGTTACCGGCAAAGCCAAGTAAACTAAAGATAGAAGAAAATCGTACATTTTTTTGCCACGAAGAGTAACAACAATTCCGTTGATTTCACCTTTTCTAAGTTTGAAGTTAGAGATTGAGAGGCGAGATTTGACTTGTTTTGGCTTTTGACCTGTTATCTTGTAGAGATAATTGTAGATTTCTTGCTTTTCTTTGCTTTCAAACTTTCCAACTCCCACATTAATTGAGATCATCTTGAGTCCAGGAAGAGCAAAGTTAGACTTGTCTTCTCCAAGAATTGATTTAGCTTTGGTTAATGCTTGAGTTTTGTAATCTGTAGCAGATAGAGTTAACGACATATCTTGATAAAAATTTTAGATATTGTTTATATTATTTTGATGATTCTAATTGCAATGAGGAATCCAAACTTTCGGAGACTTGTTTTGCAGGTTTAGCTTTTTCTAAAATAATTTTGGGAATCACTTCACCAGATTTTTTCATGATTCTTGACTTAGTTCCGTCATCAGCAACTGAGATAGAGACTTTGGTAAGTTTGCCATCTTTGGTTACGTGACTTAGGTTACTAACGTCAATTAATCTTGGTTTTTGAGTCATTTCACCCGGATATGATTGTCCGTTGTACTTGTAACTCTTACGGTATTTTGCGATGCCAGCTACTGTAGAGATTGACGCTTTCTTGATATCTTTATATCCTTTCTTGCGAACAACAACTTTTGTAACTTGACCGATTGTACCTTTGTAATTACCAGCGGTTACTTTGACTGTATCACCACTTTGGATTTTTGCTTTAGCCATATTAAATAATTATAATACTTCTTCTGCTAATGATACAATCTTATTGAATCCAAGATCTCTCAATTCACGTGAGACAGGTCCGAATACACGAGTTCCGATCATTTCTTTGCTGGTCTTGTTGACAACAACAGCGAGATTACGCGAAAAACGAATTGATGAACCATCTTTACGTTGAATTTTGTTCTTGGTTGCAGTAATTAATATTGCAACTTTTTGACCCTTTTTGATTTTACCACCAACACTAGCTTTTTTTACTGAGCCCATTGCAATGTCACCCACCGAAACTGAACGACGACCGTTTTTACCATTCACAGCGAACAACATTACTAAAGTAGCTCCAGAATTATCAGCTATTTCAACTACACTTCTTTCTCTTAGCATATAAAATTAAAATTCAATTTTTTTGACAAATTTACAGCAAAAAGGAAGTTTATGAGCTGCAATACGAAAAGCTTCGCGAACTTTTTCTTCTGGGATTCCTGCAACTTCAAAGATTATTCTTCCTGGTTTGACTGGGAACATAAAGTAATCGATAGAACCGACACCTGAACCCATAACCGCATTAGAACCTTTGGCTGTTACTGGTCTAGAAGGAAAAACTCTTATATAAACTTTACCACCTTTACAATAACGTGAGATCACTTTACGAGCTGCTTCAATTTGGCGAGCGGTCAACCAACTACTTGTAGTGGCTTTGAGACCGAATTCTCCACTGGTTACAGTCGATCCTCTTAATAGAGTTCCGTGTCTTCTAGTTCCGTATGTGTTGTAAACTTTTTTGTGGACAATTTTTTTTGGAGCTAACATAGTTAGAAAATTTATTTCTAGAAAATATATCTTTACAGACTTGTAGTTTTATTTTGTGAATAAGAGAGATTTTGATTTTGAGTAAAAATTAACAAACTAAGCTAGGCTTTGTTACCCCTTTTTAAAGGGGTGAGCCGTAGGCTCGGGGATTTTAATCTAAAGACTCTAATCAAATAAACCTCTATTCAACAACTTTGAAAGCAATTGTTTTACTAACTGGAGCACATGAGATAATCTCAACTTCCATTCCAGGTTTGAACTTATGGCTATCACTACAAGCTGCATGATATTTTTTGCGAATCTGAAAAGCCTTTTTGTAAATAGCGTGTTTTTCCTTTCGGTACACCATTACTACTAACGCTTTTGTCATCTTGTTGGATACTACAATACCTTTCATATGTATTAGTAATTTTTGAATTTATCACCTTTGTAAAGCCACACTTTGACACCGATTATTCCTGTACGGGTTTGAGCATGCACGAGGGCAAAGTCAATTCCTGCACGGATAGTTTGGCGTGGCACAGAACCAATGATAAAATCTTCTTTTCGAGCAATATCACCACCATTAAGACGACCTTTGATGCAGATTTTGGCACCGAGAACACCTGTAGATTTTAATTTTTCAATAAAACCTTTGGCGATTCTTCTGTAGGGAAGACCTTTTTTGAGGGCGTCGCTAATTTCCATAGCGATTACATTAGACGATCCGAGAGGATTTTTGTACTCACTGATTTCGAGCTTAAAGTCTCGTTGGAGTCCGAATAGCTTGACCAAATCGTCTTTCAACTTATTGATTGTTGCTCCCATTTTTCCAATTACGACACCGGGCTTGGTTACGAAGATTACAATTTCGAGTTTTTTGAAGTAACGACGAATTACAATTTCGACCAATCCAGCAGCTCTTAGTTCTTTTTTGATGAACTCTCTAATTGCGATGTCTTGCTTGAGTAGCTTGGCATATGATTTACCTTTGGCAAACCAAACTGACCTTTGCAATTCTGTCGCAGGTGCACTGTTATTAGTAGTGTTAGAAAGTCTCTTTCTTGATCTTAAAAAATCAACTGAAATTTTTTGACCCATAAAAAAATAGCTTAAGTAAGCGAATATAGATTGTAATAATATATTGAGAATCAAATGTACCTTAACCTATAAACTATACATACATTCAAGGTTCTTGTCAAGTTTTGT
>JAYUIW010000033.1:0-7621 GCA_043765655.1 bacterium | reverse complement strand
TACAATATTCTAAAACTAGCTTCAACCTGCCTCAATTTTTATGAAAAAATTATCAAAACCTTTGAATTAATAGGGTAATTAGGAGTGGGTTAGGTGTACTGTTCCAAAAAAGTAAAACTAACAAAAGTTTATTAATACCTACTTATGTTTTAGGATTGATTACACTTAGTTTATTGGCTATTTTCTTGAATGGATTGTATCATTTACTTTTTTACGGATCTGTTCCAAGGATAAAATAAATTACCAACTACTAAAAAAGTTTTTATGAATTATGTATTTACAATTCCAATAGTTGCTTTTGGATCTATATCATTAGTTGGAATAAAAGCTACGATATGGGCATTCGAGCAAAGTAAATCTAATAAAATTTTATTAATTCCTACTTTTATTTTATTGCTAATTACGCTTTACCCACTATCTATCGTTATACATGGGTTATATTCTACGATTGCTAATAATATAATTCCTAGAATAATTCGTTTTATATAGGGTACGTACTAACAAGCTAACGTACAAACTATTTTTAACAATTCCTCCTCCTAAGTGATAGGAGGTTTTTGCTTGGAGCTAAAAAATATTTTACTCTTGAGAAGCTCAATCATCACTATCACCATAATACTATTTTTGGATCTAGAAGTATTTTGACAAGTTTTGACAAGATGTTGACGAATTCATAATATTCTTGCATAATTTTAATATCAAAATAAGATAAAAATAAAACAATTACCAGAGCAATCCAAAATATGCCTTTCCAAAAAAATACTTCCAAAAAAAACTCACTTCGCCAAGTTATCGCCCTTATTCTACTGGGAGTAATAATGTTCGGTGGCTGGTTCGGATATAGTTATCTTAGTGGTGGCTTCAAAAATACTCCAATTGCTATTCTTGATAATTCTTTGCCAAAACAAGTAGACGACAGCGAACAAAAAGTCAAAGATCTCACGGCCGCACTTCAAAACAGACTCAAAACCGACCCTTACAACAAGATTGTAATTCAGGAAATTAGCCTTTTTGACATTAATGTGTATCCGTCTAAGTGGCAAAAAAAATTCTTTAACGATACTCAAATTCAAAATAAATTAATTTCTGGAGCTGATTCTGATCCTGATAAAGATGGCTTGACTAATCGTCAGGAGTTCCTGGTGGCTTCCAACCCTCTCAAAGCCTACACATTATGTGGCGAAAAAAAAAGTACTGATATTAATTGTGCTCGCAATGACAAAGAAAATGTAGACGCCAAAATTAGTCCGTTGACTGGATTCGGGTTCGATGTTACCCAAAAAATCAAGGTAAATTCTACTGAAGCTGTGGTTATCGATAATTTTAAGGAGTCTTTTGATATTGCTAGTAGTGAAGATTTTGATTTTCCTGAGATTTATCAACTGGCTGGAACTGTAGATCTGTCACCAGAATTAGACAAAATTGAAATCTCAACTCTGCCCGATGAAGTTGCTAATATTGGTCGCTATTTTGACGCTCGTATCAAAACTCTTCAAGAATATGGAGCATTAGACGAATTCACGGGATTTAGCAAAATCTACAAAACCTCAGATCCCAAAGAGGTTCTCAAGCTCAAAGATGTGTTCGAGAGAATGGTTAAAGATCTCAAAAATTTAGTTCCAGCTAAAAGTCAAAAAAAGCTTCACCAAGCTACAATTTTGGCATTTACAAAGAATCTGGAAGTTGTTAACCTACGTATTGATTACCTTACCAAACCAGAACTAAAACTAGGCGACATGCCGGAATCAAAAGCAAAATCCAAACAAAAATATATTGAACTTATGGCCTCTTATAGACTATTAGCCAAAGTCGCCGATGAAACTAATAAGTTGCTGATTAAAGAATAAACTTGGTTAAAACTAAAACAAATGCTGTGGATTCAGTCTAACTTGAATTCGTGAGCCAAAAGTGGTGTTGGTAATAATGGTTTTGAATTGTTCGAAGTCTTGGAATTGTCGTGGGAATTTAATTAACAGATGATAAGAATACATTCCTTTTCTCTGTAAAAACTTAGCGCTATACGGTGAGCCAATTTTTATTTTGTCCATTTTGAGATCTTTTAGTTGACTTTGGATTAAGTCTTTAGCAATTTTTATTTTGTGCAGAGCTTGGTCTTTTTTCTTTTCTTGGGTTGTTAGTAGTAACAAGTTATAGAAGGGTGGAAATCCAAAAATTCGGCGGTTGTGAGATTCTTTTTCACTTATTTTTTGGTGCCAATTGAGTATCGCTTGGTTAGAATTTTGGCTTTTATTTTTTTGTTCAAAATCTTTTTTGGAATCTTTTTTGGATAAGAGAACCTTGCTTTCAAATTCTAAATTTTCGTCATTTTCAACTGTAGATTCTAGATTATCTTCCTCATCGAGAAAGGATTTCAAATTATTAGCAAGTTGCTTAAGATCCTCAAAAAATTCTTGGTTGTCATCAACTGTATCAAAAATTATCTTGGTTCGTGAATCCGTCGCCAAAAAAAGCTCCACAATATTCTTGGTTAATTCTTCTTGGACAAGATAATCCGTACCAATTAACAAGTTCTCGCTATGGATAATTACAATTGTGTGAAACTGAGTGTAATTAATAGTTGGATCAAAAAATCTAGTTGTCAAAAAAGCTGATTGTTTTATATATTTATTTGAATTTTCAGTCAAAACTTCATTATTAGAATTATCTAAATCTTTACTTTCAGGTTTTATTTGAACATTTTCCGAATCTACTTCCAAATTCTCGTTTAAATTTATTTCCAAATTCTGTTTTTTGGTTTTAGAGTCAATTTTTTCTTTAACTTTAGAACCCGATTTAAGACTTTGATCTTCTAGACTAAAAACTTCCAAATCAAAATTATTTTCCAATACATTCTTTAGTTCGTCGATTCCACCAAAAGCATTATTAAACTCAATTCCTTTGCAACTTGGGCAAATTTTGTCAAAAACATAACTCGTCTGACACTGATTACACCCCAAAAAAAACTTATGGCTACCTTGGCTAAAAAGCGTCAAAGCCTTGGGCTTGGTATTTTCGTTAGTACAATTGTTGCATCCAAAAACATAACCACAGCTTTTACATTTGGTTAGTTGGAATAATCCTTTGCGAGGGTGAATAAAGAGGAAAGACATTAGAGAAAGGTTAGCAAAAATTAATTTTGTTTATAGTTTTTTAGGTTGTCATTCTGAGCGTAGCGAAGAATCCCCTGTTGTACAAGATGAATGTAGCGTTGTTAATTCCCCTATCTAGAGGGGTGTCAACAAAGTTGACGGGGTGTTTTTTGAACATTAAAGTTTTTAGAACTAAGTAAAATATCTGTTAGTTGATAATTGATAAATAGTAACAAATTTTTTATTAAAAATAGAATTATAGTTTATTTGCAACTTACTTAAATCCTGAAAAGTAACTGGTTGCAAGTCGGACTTGTTCCAGCTATAGGTTCTAGCACGACAAATTCAGGATGACATAGTTCGAGTGAATTCTAAACAACAGGGGATTCTTCGGTTGCCTCAGAATGACGGCGTAAAAAAACTAAAAATTCTTCTATATTTTCTCAACCCAAACAAATTCCCATTCTTCGGGAGCTGGACCTTGGTTAGTCGTACCTTCAGGATAAGATGGAATTAGATTATTATCCACAAGAACTTTGAAGTTATCTTTTTTGAGCCAGGCATAGCATGGAGTTTCGCGGAACTTGGTAACCTCTAGCGTATCACACCCAAAATCCATAGCATAACCTGTATGATGACGACTGAATCCTGGTGGAGCAATTGTGTCCATGCCTTCGTTGAGAACTTTATCTAGACCTCCAGCTAATAGATCTTCTTCGTAGTAAGTCTGAGGAAGAATTGGGGCGAATATAGCTTTTTGCTCAATAGGTGAACGGTACGCACTAACTAGAGTGATTCTAATATTATCTTTGAGAGCTAGTTCTTGGATTTTTAAAAAGGCATTACCAGCCTGAGGTTGAACTTTGTAATTTTGGACTGTAATTAATTTTGATTCGTCCGGCAGAGGTTGTTTGACAAAGCCTCTTTTGACAGCCATGTTACGGATATACTCATCAATCAAAAGATAGCCAGTAACTTCAGGAACATTTTGAGATTCAATGGTGTTGGGAAGTTTTTGACTTTGGTATAGTTGTTTGAACTGATCGCCTGTGAATGTTGGAATCTTGGTACTTAAAGTTGCTAGAATACTAGAATTAGAAACTGAACTAAGGCTCGAAATAATTAATTCTTCTTGAGGTTTTTTGGCAGTAGAGTCTTCTTTGATTTCTAAATTTGCTGAGGAGCTACTGATACTTTGAATTTTGGTGATAAGGTCGTTAAGACTCGCTGGAGTGGAATTAACGCCCAAAGTATTCACAAAAACAAGACTTAAAATTAAAATAAGCATTATCCCAACAGCAAAAATGTTGATAAAAAGTGAGAGCGAATTGATTATGTTTTTGAGCACGATTTGAATATAAATGTGAATTACTAAATTTTTTCCCAGTATCCTTGACTCGGAGTAGATGGACCTTCGGGTTCTCCGCTAAGACAAACTTCGCAAATAGGAAAAATATCACCTTCTTTAAGATCAAGAATATAGCCACAATCTTTGCACAAAAACTCACCGTCTTCAGGAACAACTTGACCCCACTTGTAATAGCCATCGTCCAATTCTGTATCAGAATAGTTGGCGAGAAAAATTTGCATAATTTCAGCCCAGTTTTCTTTTTTATCGATATTATTGCGAGTCTCTAGAATTCTGTCATTGCTCAAGATTACAAAGCCATTTTTGAGACTACTAAAATGAGGATTACTTCCATCTTCGATAAAGCTAACTTTTGTGGTGTCGAAGCCTGCAAAATTCGACTCTTGGTTACTGGAATTAGAAAAAACAAAACTAATAGACATATCCTTTAGTATATTTATAAATATTCAAAATGTCAATTAAAAGTTAAGTTGAACAATCAATGTTTGACAAAAACTAAATATATCTGGTATCATTAAACTGTAGTAATTATAACTTTCAAATATCACAAAAATACAATATACAATTTAACAATATGTTTAACACACTCAAAATCAATCACAAAGCACCAGAATTCGATCTCAAAGGATCACAGTCTCAAATTCTAGGTTCGTGGAAACTATCAGACTGGAGCGGAAAATGGGTAGTATTTTTCTTTTATCCTGCAGACTTTACTTTTATTTGTCCTACCGAAGTTGTCGGATTCCAACAAAATCTTAAAGAGTTTGAAGTTCGCAACACTCAGGTTGTCGGCTGTTCTACTGACTCTGAATATGTGCACGCAGCTTGGTCAGAGACTCTTGGTGGAATTGACTTTCCTCTTCTTTCGGATGTTCACCATACAACAAGTGTAGATTATAATGTACTCATTGATGAAGAGGCGCGCGCTCTTCGTGGAACATTCATAGTATCTCCAGAAGGCAATCTCAAATGGTATCAAATTAGCGACAACAATGTTGGACGTTCTGTTGAAGAGGTGCTACGTACAATCGATGCTCTTCAAGCCGGTGGATTATGTCCAGTCGGTTGGAAAAAAGGAGAAAAACTACTCGGTTAATTCCATAAATTTATTCTGATTACGCTCATCTTGGTGAGTGTTTTTTGGTTTTAGAATTATAAAGTTAGTGAAGTTGTAGAATCAGTCAGTTCGTCTGTATAGCGTTTGAGATTAGTATTGGCATCGACTGTGAAGTAAACAAAAAAACATAATATTAAAATCATTACAATGATTCCATCTCTGGGCTTATATCCATGAACCAAAATGTTAATGAACCCGAATCCTATAACTAACCAAAACATAAGCCACACCAAAAGCCCGATATAATGTACAAAATTTATATAATTCATTGATATTTATTTTTTAGAGTTTAGGTTAAATTTAATTTTTAGTTTTATTTTTTTTGGTATTAAAATTATGCAAGAATATCATCAATTAGTCAATATATCATCATCAATTTGATATAACTTTCAACTTTTACAAAATTCCTTTTGGGATGGTTATACGAATTCCTTTACTTCAAAGTATTTTTGGGTAAAAGTCAGTCAAAGTTCATATGGGTTTGAGTATATAACTCAGGCTTTAGTTCAATTGACATTTTAGTAATTTTTGTGTCAAAATTAGTTTATTCTACAGTTAGTATAATTTATACAAATACAAATTTACAATACAAAATAAAATATATCAAAATTCAACAATGTCTCAACAACACCAAGAAACTAAACAAAAACAACTATCAGGCGCAGTTAGAGAACCAGGAGAATCTAAATCTAATGTATTTTTTGATCTTAAAAATCCTAAGTCTAAAAATCTTTTAGTTGTACTTTTTACGATTTTTTTGGATGTATTTGGTTTTAGTCTTTTGATTCCAGTTCTACCACTTCTTCTTTTGGACAAAACTTCTAGTTTTTATATTCTAGATCAGTCTTTTGAGGTTTCTACAGCTAATTTATTATATGGATTTTTAACAGGAATCTTTCCACTTGTTAGTTTTTTTGCAGCTCCGATACTTGGGCAACTATCAGACAAGTATGGTCGAAAAAATATTCTTTTAGGATCGCTGCTGGGAACTTTTTTGTCATACTCGTTGCTGGCTTTTGGGATAATTACTCGTAATATTGGGATTATTATTCTTAGTCGAATTACAGGCGGAATTGCCAGTGGGAATGTTTCAGTGGCGCATACAGTAATCGCCGATGTTAGCGAGTCTAGTGAGAAGAATTCTAATTTTGGTTGGTCAGCTGCAGTCTATGGATTGGGAATAATATTGGGAAGTTATATCGGTGGACAGCTTTCTAGCTCTAGTTTGGTATCTTGGTTCAACGCTTCGACGCCTTTTGTTTTTGCTTCTATAATTAGCCTTATTAATCTTGGATTAGCTTATTTTTTGTTACAAGAGAGTAATAAGTTTATTCAATCTAATCTAGTTATCAAAAAATTTCAGTCTACAATTTCTACTTTTTTGGCTTTAATTCGACCTTCTAATTACCGTAATATTTTGATTGTTAGTTTTTTATTTCAGGCGGGTTTTACTTTTGTTACCACTTTTGTGAGTGTTTACTTCGTACATAAGCTAAGCTGGAATGCTGGAGATATCGGTAACTTTTTTGGACTGGCGGGTATTTTTATTGCTTTAACTCAGCTTGCTATGGCCAAAGGTTTGCTCAAAAAATTCTCTAATTCAAGCCTTCTCAAAACCTCAATAATTGGAACAGCTTTTACGGTAATTTATCTTTTGTTTCCAAGTAACACTTGGCAGGTTTTTGGTATAGTTCCGTTTTTTAGTTTTTTTAGTTTTTTGTGTTTGACTAACATTACTAGTGAGATAAGCAACAGTACATCACAGACTAATCAAGGTGAAGTTCTGGGTCTTAATTCGGGGTTTCAGAATTTAGCTCAAGCTATTCCACCACTATTTGCTGGTTTATTGGCGTATATTATTGAATCTGGAAGCTCTAATGCCAAAATTCCTTTTTATCTAACTAATTCACAGTTAATAATTGACTCTATTCCTTTAGTTTTGGCTTTTTTGACAATGCTTTTAGCATGGTGGATTTATACTTTTAGAACTCATACTGAGCATTATGACAATAATATTAACCCAAGAGAACTTTAATAATTGACTCT
>JAYUIW010000032.1:0-7621 GCA_043765655.1 bacterium | reverse complement strand
TTAAAATACAATATTCTAAAACTAGCTTCAACCTGCCTCAATTTTTATGAAAAAATTATCAAAACCTTTGAATTAATGAGGTAATTAGGAGTGGGTTAGGTGTATTCGGGTTGAGATTGGTCATAAGTATTAACTCAATTGTACAATGAATTAGAATTAGTGTCAAAAGGCTGATAAGTTTACCAACGATAGAGAATAACACCCATTATAATAAAATCTACAAAAATTGTTCATTAAGAATCTTAATAGTAGCTTGAATATCTTTGCTGTTGATGATTAAGGTTATCTCTGTGTAAGTTGATACAACCTCAATAAGATTAATATTATTCCAAGCTAATTGCTGTAAAACTTGATAAGTTATACCAACCTGTCCTAGGTATTCACTATTGAATTTTAGACTAACACTTGCTAGATTATCTAGATTTAGATTGGGAGTTATTTTGCCAAAAGACTCGATTACAATTTCTTTATATTTGGTGTTAAGGATTATTATCTACCAGCACAAGATCCATTTTAATATACCCCAATATACAAGCCAAAAATAAGAAGTCAATATTACAACTGAGATCTACATAATTGTGTAATTTTTTTGGGATTTTGAATGATTGATTGGATATATTTAAAAAATGTCAATTATAAGTTTTTTACCCATTATAACCTATAAAACTTTTCATCAGTGAATTTAATTCTTCTTCTATTATATCTGGAACTAAAGTTAAAATTGTGTCGCGAATAGAATTGGCATTTGTAATTTCTATTAATTTTAATGATTTTGAGTCGCCATACACTTTATTGTATACTTCTGGTTTTCGAAGAACCAAATTAGTTATTTTGTTTGTTTCACAGGTTGAAACTATAGCATTAGAAAAAGTTTTTGTCCATTCTATTTGCTGCTCATCAGTTAGGGAAGACTGATATTCACTTGTTTTTTGGTCAGTATTGTATATTTCTGGACTACAACAAGCACACACAGACCTAAAAGAAAAATTAAGATCCTGTCCACTTGGTAATTTTAAGCCACTGCTCAATCTCACTCGACCTGCTGTTCCACTATTATGTTTTAGTTTTGAGTGTATTAGAAAACCTAAATTTGGTATTTCTCTTACCCTTATAATAGAAAAATTACGATCGTTTAAAACACTCTCAGTATTGGTATTTATTACAGAGATAGTTTCAAATCTTGAATCAAAAGTAAGTTTAATAGCTTCAATATCAATATATTGTTGATAAAATTCTTTATCTTTGGCATAAACTTCGTTTTTTTTTGAGCTAATTGCTTGTTGAATTGCATGCGCTTTCTCATAAAATAATTCTTCACTTCCTTTTACCTCTTTTCTGTATTGTTCTAAATCAAGTCTTAATTTTAATTTACATTTTTCTAAATCCTGTCTTGACAAATCATCAAGCTGAGTTAAGTTAAGATTCGCTACAAATTGTTCGCTCGGTGATAATGTTGAAGTATAATCTTGTTCTGATAGTTTGGACATAATAAAAAGTGTTGTTAAATTGGTTAAAAAAAGTTATATTCTAGGATTTTTAGAGTTGAGTTGCTCTATGGCTTTATTGATTGTTTCAACTAAGGTTTTGGCATTATCTCCGTATAATTCTCTGCCTTTGTTTGGATAATGTGAATTTGCCCATTCTGGTTTTTGACCACTTGAAATTGATATAAACTTTGGAGTATGTGAATTGCTTTGTCTAGATACTTGTAATAGATTATTATACAAATCTTGACCTTTTGTGCCACCAAGATCAATCCCCAAATCTTCATCTAACAAAAATATTGAAATTAAATCTAGTCCAGAATTTTGAAAGTTCGTAGTATTGAGACTATTTTCAAAAATAAAATTAGGTTCCATAATCATTGGTCTAAGATTTTTCCAAGCTCTCAAAATACTTAAAATATCAAGTACTTTTTCACTTTCATCATCAATTATCCAAACTTTAATTTGTTTATTTGGAATAACCATTAATGGTTTTATTTCAGCTATGGCTTGTTCTAAAGTTTTGGGTGATAATTCAGATTCTTTGTATTCGCCTTGAACCATTTGGGAGCATATTTCATTAATTCTTGCATTGTTACTAACCGCATCTACTACAATAGAATTAACATTGAATTTTAGATTTAGAACCTCAGGTAAAACTAATTCACCTCGATTTATTTTGTTTTGAACTCCATTTTTACCATGTCTTTCATCTCCACTGAATTGATGAACAAAAATACTTTGAAAATTAGACTTTCCATCTTGTCCAAAAATTTCTTGATTACCATCTCCACGATTACTTGAAAAAGAACTGTTATTCAAATTAATTATACCTTTACATTGACCAGATTGGATTAAATTAATAAGCTCTTGACCTGATGGAAGTTTTGGTAGGTTCATAAAACTCTCACCAAATAAATTCATAGATTGTCGCAATGCTCTAAATGCCATATCATCTGAATGATAAAGATAAACTCCTGGATATTTTGCCTCTTGGGATAATGGAGATTCGTTTATACCTGAACCTTCGCTGATGTTTTGTTGTTGAGTGTCTTTACTTTGCATATAATAATTTTAGTAGTACTGATAACTATCTAAATCATATACCATACACTATACTTTGTCAAATTATAATTCCATAAAACCAAAAAACTCTCCTTAATGGAGAGCATTGTTCTAATCCAAGAAACCTAATTTACATCAAGGCTTTGACACCTTTGGTAATGTAGACTTCTTCAGAAAAGTTGAATTTTTTGGTGGTTGTACCACTAAGGATAATACGAGCTTTGGTTACTTTGACTTTAGCTAGTCCTTTTTCGATAAGATTAAGAACGCTAATAGTTGCACCGGTTTCGTAGTTCTCATCAATTACAGAGATTGGAAGTGTTACTTGATCAAGGTTGAGTTTACCCTTGTTGTTGTAACCACGATACTTTGGTAATCTTCTGACAAGAGGCTGTTGACCTCCTTCAAAACCTACCGCAGCATGACTTCCTCCTCCACGCTTGATTTGACCTTTGTGACCATGACCTGCATTTTTACCTTTTCCAGAACCTGGTCCACGACCGAGTCTTCGGCTGTTTTTGGTTACTGTTTTGGGCAAATTAGATAGTGTAAAAGACATAAAAAATATTACATAATTATAAAGTCCATATGTCTAATTGTTTCTTTGACTGGGTGAAAATCAATAGCTTGAATTTTGACATTCATTTTAGTGCCATCAACTTCGAGTTCAAAAGTAGACTGTGGAGTATGTTGATTCATGAATTTTTTAACATCATTAGCAACAAGTTGAAGGTATTTTGATTCAGTCTTGTTACCATATACAACAGCAGGAAGCATTCCTTGTCTTCGTACGTTTTTGACGCTGTGGCCAACTAATGTACGAGTTGTTGCTGTTAGTGAAGTTACTTTTGTAGACATATTCTTGATTATTATTCGTTAAGGTTATAGATAACAAATTTGGCAATTTGGATATTCTCACCAGTTTTAGCCATCATTTGACCGACATAATCAGCTACGCTAACGCTATCATCCATTATAAAAGATTGAGAAAGAAGGCTAACTTCAGAGGCAATTTTGTTTTTTTTGCCTTCCAAGATCTTGACGATCATAGCTTCATCTTTACCATCTTCGATTAATTTTTGTTTTGCGGTTTCGAGTTCTGTTCCAATGAATTCTTGACTAACTTCATCAGCTTTTAAGAATTTTGGTTGGAACGCTGCAAGATGTAGGCAAATGTTTTGACCAAGAGCTTTGAAGTCATCGCCACGAGCCACAAAGTCAGTTTCGCAGTTAATCTTGACCATTACACCAATACGAGATTCGTGAGTGTAGGTAAAGATAGAACCTTGAACGGCTTCACGACCTACTTTAGCAGCAGATTTTAGAACCCCTTGTTCTTTGAGGTAAGTGATGATTTTGTCTTCGTCTTCGGTATTGAGTGTATCAATTGCATTTTTGATATCTTTGAACGAAAGATTGGTTTTGTATCTAATTGTTTTGATTAAATCAATTGTAGCCATAATATTATTTGTTAAATGTTTTATTAATTAATGAAGAATGTAAGTTTGATGTTAAATAAAATTGCTGTGTTAGATTTTATAGAATTCTAAAGATTTGATAAACTATTTTTTAGATCCTGAAATAAATTCAGAATGACAGCTGAACAAAAACTTAAAATTATAGAAGTAACTTAATTAAGTTTTATAAAACAAAATGATTACATTCAACAAATAATCTAAGATATAAACTACTTTACAGAGTACTTTTTGAGTGCTTTGAGGACGCATTGTACTCCGACAATTTTGTTACGACTTCTGTTGATTTTGGAATAAATATTCTCAACTCCAGCAAGTTCTAATACTGGGCGAATGAATCCTCCTGCAATTAATCCTGTTCCAGTACGAGCTGGTTTTAGGAAGATTTCGGATGATTTGTGCTTGGTATCACTTGGGAAGCTAATAGATTTATTCTCATCAAGGTTGACCTTTAACATTGAATTTTGAGCACTCTTTGTTGCTTTTGCGACAGAATCTTGAAAGTCGGCACCTTTTTTGAGACCGTATCCAATTTTACCCTGTCTATCACCGACGACTACAAGAGCACTAAAACGCATTCTTTTTCCTCCTTTTACAACACGAGTAACTCTACGAATGAGAATAACTTTTGCTTCGTATCCTTCAGGAAGTTGATCTTTGTTTTGGTCTTTTTTGCGACGATCGGATTTTTGGAATTTGCCACCACCGGCACCTACTCTTCTACCACCAGCGAATCCACCTGCAGAAGGTGCTCCTTGTCCTGGTCCAAAAGTTCTTCTGTTGCCAAAAGCTGGTCTGGTACCTGGAGCTACTGGAGTTCCATCTGGGTTAGTTGCTGGAGCGGAAGAACGTTGTCCTCTGTCACCAAAACTTCCTGCTGGACGATCAGTTCTCGGGCGAAAATGACGATCATTGCTAGAATGAGAGCCAATTCTTGGAGCACCTGTTCGAGGAGCAGAAAAACCAGGTTTTGAGGTCGTTGCGCCGTCTTGTGGTTTTGTTCCAACATTAGCTTTAACACTAGAAGATTCAGTCTGTGCGACTTTTACTTCTTTTGGTTCAACGCTAGGAGTTGTGTTTGTTACTTCATCTGACATAAATAAATTTAGATAATAATACCTTGCTCACGAATTGCTTCAGCGATTGCTTTGACTCTTCCATGGTAGATATAGCCATTACGATTAAAAATTACTTGATTCAAGTCGTTTGTTTTAAGATAATCAGCTACTTTTTTACCAACTTCTATAGATTTATCAGTCTTCGGACCAGTAATTTTATTAGAATTAAAGGTAAAAATAACTTGTTTTGTAGAATCAGATAAAACTTGCGCCATTATATTTTTATTTGAACGAGTAACCACAACTACTGGAAAGTTAAAACTAATCTTAGCTTTACTACGTTGTTTTTTGATTTTTTGATTAGCCATAAATATAATATACTACTTAGTTTTACCACTTTTTTTACCGACTTTCTTGATGTAGAATCTTCCAGGGAACTTAAAGCCTTTTTGCTTGTAAGGATCGCAAGGTTTCATCTCATGCAGATTGCCAAAAAAGTTATTAAGAAGTTGCTTGTCATAACTAGTTCCAGAGAGAACATTCTTGGCTAATTCTAGCTTGATTGGTTCTGGGACTACTAGGACTACAGGGTGTGAAAAACCGATATAAACCGTAAGGTTTTGACCGACGAGTTCCATTTTGTAGCCAACTCCATTGAGTTCAAGTTCCTTTTTGAAGCCTTCGGTAACACCAAGAATCATATTATTGATTAATGCTCTTGTGGTTCCCCAAATCGCTCTTTGAAACTTTTCTTTAGAATTCTCTACAGAAACATTGACAGTATTGTTATCCAAATTCACGGTCACAAAAGGTAAAGTAGTAATCGAAAGTGTTCCTTTAGGTCCTTTTACTGTGACTAAATTGTCGTTAACACTGATATCAACGTTTTGGTCTGTAGAAATTATTTTTTTTCCAACACGGGACATAATTTCTGTATGATAATTTATCTACTATTTGCTTATATTAGAGACTATTTTTTTGAAAGATTCGATATCACGAACTGCAATTTCAGAGATTGATTTGCGATTTAGTTCTTTGAATTCTGATTTGCTAAGAAGATTAATGAATCTTGAGTAGTTAATTTCAGAGCCAATTTGATCTAATGCACCATTAATTCTGGCAATCCATAATGATCGGAATTCTCTTTTGCGCAATTTGCGAGATTTGTAGGCGTTGGATTCTGCTTTAAGCAATCTTTCCTTCGCTAAACGAAACTTACTTTTGGCACCATTGAGAAAACCTTTTGCTCTTTTTAGAAGATAGTTTCTATGTTTTCTAGCATGTAGACCTTTTTTTACGCGAGCCATATATGCTTAAAATATTAATTGTTTACTGCCAAGATTTTGCGATACCGAGCGTGGACTTTGGAATTCAAAATAGTGGCTTTTTTGCCATTTAAGACGCGCTGACGATCTTTTTTGATCATACGGTGACATCTGTTAATAGCTCTAACTTTAATCTTTCCTGTTTTTGCACAGTTTCCACGAGTCAACTTAAAAGTTTTACTAATGCCTTTTTTTGTTTTATTTTTGGCCATAATATTACTTGTATTTTGTTTCGTTATAAACTACATGCTTTCGCAGTTTTGGATTGTATTTCTTAATTGCTAATTTGGTAGCTTGTTTTCCTTTGCCTTTGGACTTGTTTACAACATAACGATGCATAACTTTTTTGATTGTTCCGTCGTCTTGGGTTACATTTTCTACGCTAACTAGCAAAATTTTGGTTTTTTGCCAAGCCATAAACTAAAAATTAATTGATTTGTTGAGTTTCCATTGTTTTTTCTGAGGAAGTATTCTTAGAATCAACTTTGTCATCCTCTTTGGGTTTGTTTCCTGAAGCGTATCCTTCGTTGAAAGCCGTAATTAATTCTTCCATAATCATATCTACAGCGTTCAAAGAGTTGTTGTTACACACAATTGTGGTACTTAGGTTCTTTGGAAGTGTTTTGATAAAAGTATTAGTAAGAATAACGATCGGACAGCCAACTAATTCTGCTTCTTTGAGAGCGATAGAGTTTTGCGCTCCATCCAAAATTAAAATTGCTCCAGGGCGGTTGGTTTTGAGTAAGGTTAGACCAGAAAGGACTCTTTTCATCTTGTCAACTTTGCGATTAGTAGATAGTTGCTCGTTCCTTGCAAGAGTTGCGAAGAATTTTGCGTCACTAATAATCGATTCAAATTTTTCAAGAATTCTAAGATTTTTTTTGATCGTAAACCAATTAGTCAACGTACCACCAAGCCATCGAACATCAACGTACGGTTGATCTCCACCATTAAATTTTTTGGAATATTCAACAGTTTTAGACGCAATATGATTGGAAGTTCCGATGATAATGATTTGTCTCTTTTTAGCTCCGATTCTAAAGAAAAGTTCCTTAGCGTTATTAACGGAGTTGATTGTAGTAACAAGATCAATGGTACAGATATTCCCAGCACTGTTGTGAATATTGGATTTCAACTTTGGGTTGATTTTGGATTTTGAATTGCCTCTATGAGCTCCCGCTTGATATAGATTAGCTAAACTTAACATAAATTGT
>JAYUIW010000031.1:0-24753 GCA_043765655.1 bacterium | reverse complement strand
TCCAATATTTTCTCCAAGATAACACCACCAAATCTGACCTTCTTCAAACTTAGGAAACCTATCAATCTGATTAATTTTTTCTTTTAGAATAATCCAATTTTCAAAATTTTTGTATATTTTTACTATTTCTTCTAACATAAAATTACTCCTTAACTTCCTTGCTCTTCTCCTCTTGATATTCAAAAAACCTTGCGATATTCCACATTTTGTTCCCAAAGTTACGATATTTTTCACAGAGTTCGTCGGCTAATCTTCCGCCCATTTTGATGTTCCGATCTGGAATCATTCCGCCCAGCATCGCCATTCGCATACTATCACTAGAATACTTGTCGATCTGAGCCACAGGATCCATACCATTGCCTAGAGATTTTGACATTTTTTTGCCTTTGTCATCCAGAATAGTTGGAGTAATTACTAGATCCGTATACGGAATCTCAGCCGTAAAGTAGTAGCTTAACATTGTCATTCTTACAATCCATTGATAAAAAATATCTTTGCCAGTCGTCATCTCCTGCGTCGGATAAAAATTCTCAAAGTCAGTAATATTATTTGTGGAACTAAAATTAGAGACAATTAAATCTTGTAGTTCATTGCAGGTACAATTAAAGTGTCCAAAACCATCTAATTCAATATAATTAGCATTTGGCAGTTTTTCTTTGAGGTTAAGGCTTCGTTGATAATCAACAACTTCATCGTCTGTTGAATGTACAATATTAATTTTATTTCCATAGTTTTGTAATAGTTCTAAATCTTCACTGATTCCCCAATTACAATCAAAATCAGGAATGTTTGTTTCTGTCGCTTTCCACAATCCACCACTTACCAAAAAAGCAGACTTAAATTCTAATTTATTTTCGCTTAAATATTTGGTTAAAAACATAGAACCGAGAGAATGTCCAACAAGGATTGTTTCTGAGGTTATGAATGGTAAAGATTGCTCAAAAACCCATTTCCACTTTGTGTAATCCGCATTTGTTTTATTTGGTAATTGAGGCTTTATGAAAGAAATTTTATTATCAATACAAAAATTCTCTAAATTAGATTTGAAAGTCTTATTTGGGTTTTTTTTGGAATTATACCAATATAAATTTAATTCACCGTTTTCAATTTTAGATCTATAAGTTTCTCTTGAATCCCATACTTCGCCACCATGCACCAAAATAACATTAGCCTTTTCATTTTTATTCTCAATAAACTCTTTATATTTGAGAGTAGACAAAGGCCATAGACATGACGAGAACCAAGTATCAAGAATTTTTTCTTCTTGTACCCAGTTACCTGGAATTGTTGGTTTGGTTGGGGAGATTGCAAAGTGAGTATTTAGGTTAACAGTCCGAGTTGAGCTCCCCCTATCAGGGGGCTGGGGGGTACAATTAGAATTTTGAATCCCATTTTTAAGGTCTTTTTTTTGGATATAATGAAGGGTACCATTTTTGATATAATTCATCAAATCTTGATACACACCTTCTATATTTGTTTTAACTTCAATATTAGAATATCTTTTGACTTTTATGCCCAAAGTTTCCAAAAAAGAAGTTCGTTCAACATCGTATTCTTTGTTTTCTATATGAGATTCACCATCAATTTCAACGCACAAACCAAGCTCAAAACAGAAAAAATCTAAAATATAATTACCAACAATGTGTTGTTTTATCCATTTATAGCTAGTTTTATTAGAACTTAGAACATTTATCCACATTAGTTTTTCAGATTCAGTCATATTTTTTGACATTTCCTTAGCTCTTGTTATTAATTCTTTGCCAAATGGAAAGTCTAGTTTTTTGAGTGGTTTGAGATTGTACCCGAAATTTGCAAAAGAAGATGAGGCTTTATCATTGTACTCCTCAATATTTTTTTTGCTAGAAAGGTACCCCCCAGCCCCCTGATAGGGGGAGTTTAGCATAATCTCATCACAACTCCAAAACTTGCGTTCAGAGTTCGTGTCCAGATTATACCAAACTGGCATTTTGTGTCCCCAGATTAGATCACGACTAATACACCAGTCTTTGATACCTTCAAGGAAGTTCACTCCTCGTTCTTTATAATCTTCACTATGAAAATTAGTTTTTTTGACAGCCTCTATTCCTAGTTTCTGCAAATTAGTTTTTTTGCCACGGTTGACGATTGACACATTATCATCCTTGCTAATCGGGGTCCAGCTGAATTCGTTGTGGTATGAGATAAAGAACTCTTCGGAGATTAGCGGTTCGACAACGGTTTTGGTTCGTTCACATATAGTCACGTTGTGTTCATAGTTCCAGTTGACTTGGTAATCTTCAGGGTTAATGTTTTCGCTAAAATTTATTCCAAAATAATCCTTGGGCTCTTTTCTCTTCGAATTATTGTCATTCTGAGCATCGCGAAGAATTCCCTCATTTTCAATGTTTAGATTAACTTTCTTTGGGACAAAACCTTGTTCAACCAGATTTTTAATCGTAGCTCGGCGACCTTCTTCAACTTTCAAACCTGAATATTCGCTACACAATTCAGTCAACTTGCCATCTCGACCAATTGCACCTTCGAATTCTCCACCAATATATTTGTTAAAAATATTATAATCCACAATATCATTAGCAGGAGTTATCTTGAGTGCACCAGAACCAAAGTTAGGATCAACTTCATCAGCCAAAATTACAGGTACGAATCTATCAGTTAGTGGCAATTGTACGAATAGTTTTTTTTGGTCCAAAAGATCCTTGAACTGGGAATAATCTCGGTCAAATATATCAGGATGAACTGCCACAGCATAATCTCCAAAGATTGTCTCTGGGCGAACTGTACCAACTAATATTGATTTATTAAGAGGTTGATATTTGCCTTGGATAGCTAGGGGATCTTTCGCTTTGCTCAAGATGACGGCATTGGTTGGAGTATTTTCAATTTTATTTTGTTCAAATAATCTATACTCAAAAATTACGAATGGATCAATTCGCTTTTCGTATTCTATCTCCCCAGCAACATCCGATAGTGCAGTCTGTAACCCAACAGACCAGTTCACGAGATAAGAAGCTTTGTAGATCAATCCATCTTGCCAGTACCGGAGGAAGGCGTAATTGACCATCTCAATATTCTGCTCATCGAGCGTGAACAGCGAACGAGAATAATCTGGAGTATCGCCCAGAACTGATGCTTGATTTTTTTGGTTATCTCGCCATTCGTTGACCTTTGACCAGGCACATTCTAGCCATATATCTTTGAAGTTAGTTTTCAAGAATTTGGGTAAGTTTTCTCTTTCTATGTTTACAAATTCATATTTTCTATTAATGCTATCAAGTGCACCTTTGTATTTTTCCATCCTAAAATTAGAATTTCTGTAGTGAGGAGGAAGTATCAAGGTATTTGTTTCGTCAAAAATAACATTATCACTAGAATTATACAATTTTGAAAGACTTTTGATAATTACATCATCGAATTCACCTTTCTTGATCAATTTATCAATTACACCTTCTAATTGGAGTCCAGCATGATCCACCCCAGGGAACCATAGATTCTGTTCACCTCGTTGCCTAGCAAGTCTGGATAAAGTATCCATAAGGTAATGTTGGAATGAATGCCCAGCATGTAAATCTCCAGTGAGATTCGGCGGCGGCATCAATATAGAGTGAGTTTTGCTTTTCTTCAAACCACTGTCATTGGGAGCATCGCGAAGAATCCCCTCATTGTTCACAGAAAGCCCCCCGTCAGACTGCGTCTGCCACCCCTCTCGAGGGGAATTCTGGTAGTCTACTTCGCCAATTTTGGCGTCCATCCATTGTTGATAAATTGTATTTTCGTTGTCTTTTGGGTTATAATTAGGGGATAAGGGCATTTTTATTTTGGTCAAAAAAAGATGAATATATTCTCTAAGTATGCCTCTTTTGCAATACTTTTGTCAAGATAAATAATAACAAAAAATACCAAAACTAATTTGGTATAAAAAAATAAGGTTCGAGTAAAAACCTAAATTAACATAAATAAGTATGTGATAAGCATACCGCCAACAAAACCTCCACCATGAGCCAGCATATCAATTCTAGGAACCGACAGACCGAAGATAAAGTTAATCACAAGATTACCAAAAACCATTGATTGCAATTCTGAATTTTGAGTTTTGAAGGCGACAATTAACAGCGCTCCGAGTAAACCAAAGACTGCTCCGGAAGCTCCGATAGAAAAACTCTGTCCTAAAAATCCACTCGCCAAACCTCCACACACACCTGCAAATATATAAATTAACAAAAAATTAACATTAGGATTACCAGGAATCAATCGGTCAAAATATTCAACTAGAACATCTCCAATCGAATAAATAAAATACATATTAAAGAAAAGATGTAGAAGATTAGCGTGCAAAAACTGAGAACTAATCAACCTCCAATACTCGCCAGAGCGAATCAAGACTCCGTTGTTAGCTCCGATAGCTTCGAGTGTATTCCTGTTAGCTAATCCGAATTCTGGTATAAAGTAAATGACAACATTGACCAAAATTATCAATCCGTAGGAGGTTGTAAAAAGTATTCTAAAAAAATCTGCCATAAAATTATTGAGAGGTTTGTTGGGTGTTTGTATTTATTCGAAAATTAACTGAGATCGCCGACGTAGAATGCACTGAGTATTCCTTGAATTACGGCTCCGAGTAGTCCACCTTTAGGGTGATTAGTAACTGTATCTAAGCTTTTGCCACAGTATCTGGCAATTTTGGCTTCTCCACCTGGATGCATAGGAACGTAAGGGGTTATGTTGTAGACTTTGGAATCTAGGCTTGCCCAGCAATCGTCTTTGGTACTATGAGTTGCTACTTCTGGTGCGGTAATAACTTTGGTTGAATTTATATTTTCTGTTGTTTTTTGGGTAACACTTGAAGATTCTGCAACTGATGACTGTGCTTGTTCTTGAGAACTTGTACTTGTTTCGCTTTTGATTTGGTTATTACTCGATGATTCTACGTCACTTGATTCCTGAGAAGAGCTTGCTAGTAATTGAGCTTTGGGAATTTGAGTAGTTAGAGCAATCTTGGAATTGTCTGTACTTGTAGATATAGAGATTTTGGGCTTTGGGTTAGTCGAGACCTTGCTGGAACTAGAATTATTCCAGACTATTAATCCTATAGTTAATACTCCCAGTAGCAAGATAGTCGTTAGGATAATCAAGACTTTGTGTATAGTTTTCATATTGTTATTCTATTAATTAAAAAATACTCTTCGTTTTTTAAACTATATATTGTTAAGAATTTTTACAAAATAGTATCAAAATATAATTAGAAGAGTATTGGTTGTTGTTGGGTTAATGGTGGGAAAGAGCGGACTTGAACCGCCGACCGCAGACTTATCATACCACTATAGTTTTCACTACATTTTAATTTTGATGGTCTGGACTTTCTCTTTACCTTGTTGAATTTTAAGATTCAATTTAGGTATCTTCCGTTAAGTCTCTACACCTTCACAATTTTGGTCAAAACTTAGAATTGTGCTTGGCTCGGGATTGTCATTGTTTACTGGTTTTTGTAAAAAAGTAAACTTTAGATTTCCCCGAATTTGAAAGATTATACTCAAAAAATTTCTTTTTTGGCACTCATAATTGTAATTGTATCGAAGGTTAACTCGTTACTTGATTTTAAGATCTGTGCTCTAACCGACTGAGCTACTTTCCCATTTTTGTTTTGTTAGAACAAATAGTTAACAACATATATAATTTTAAGGTTATTTTTGGAGATTGTCAATTTTGGCGATTTTTAGTTGCCTGTTAATTGGTTTTTATATTTATATTTTAAAAAATAAAATCCCTGAGCCATTCGGCTCACCCCTTCAAAAAGGGGTAACTAGTTAGAACCTTTACAAAAACTCTCCCCTAGCCCAAAATACCTCTAACATCTTGAATGTCAATTTTGATTCCCGTCTGTAGCTGGAATTGATATAAAGTCTGCCACAAAAACATCTCTTCCCCCAGAATAATTCTACAACCCTTGTCCTGAGCTTGCTTGACTAATTCAGTGTATTTTGGTTTGTACACTAGATCAAAAAGTAGTTGCTCACTTCGGAATTCTATTCCCTCAACTTTTTCTTCAATATCTAGCCCTGTACTAGTACAATTAATAATTATGTCAGCGTAGTTAGTTTTGCCAATATATTTATGCCCAAAAAAATGTATGTTCTGATTAGGGAAAATCTCCAACATATCCTGAGCAAGTCTTTCGGCTTTGTCGACGGTTTTATTGAATATCAAAACATCTGCACCGCTACACAACACCGCATAAGCTGCAGCCCTGGCAACTCCTCCGCTTCCAATAATTGCCACGGTATGTTCTTTTAAGAATTTTGGAATTTTGGGGAGGTTGGTGAGCTTTGGGTCGATTTTGATTCCCATCTCTATTGCCAGTGGCATTAGAACGCCGAGCCAATCAGTGTTATAGCCTTTTAGGATTTTGCCAATTGTAACAACGGTATTGACTGCACCAATCTGCATTGCTATAGAGTCGACATCGTCCAGATATTCGATAATTTCGACCTTGTGCGGGATAGCAACAGAGAGAGAATTAATAGGCAGAACCTTGATAGATTGCATTAATTGACCCAGCTCAGTAGACTTGATATTCGATGCCAAAAAAACAAACTTGGAATCCAAATTAAACTTGGAATAAAGCTGAGAGTGAATGGATGGAGATTGACTATGTGCAATGGGATTACCAATTATTAGATTGAGTTGAGTTGAGGTTGTAGTCATAAAGCAAAATTATTTTGGGATTTTTTATTGATGAATTTACCCCAATATTCTGATTTATAATATGCCAAAAGTCAAATTATTTTCTTGACAACTATATTTTTGTATGTAACAATTCTAAGGCTGTGAGCTTAATTTTGATAATTAACAATCAATACAAATAAGCCAAAAATCACCTCAAAAAATTAATTCCCAGTATTGCAATCGTAGCTCAGTTGGATAGAGCAAAGGACTTCTAATCCTTAGGTCGCAGGTTCGAATCCTGCCGGTTGCACCATTTTTTTTGGGCAAAAATAGTAAATTGTGGAATTTAATATAGTTTAATCTGTGCATATATACTAGTATTATAACTGATTTGACATTTGTCAAAATATAAGCTATACTTGAGTTATGGAAAAAAAATTTATATCATCAAGCACATTAGAATTATCAATTTTATCATATGAGCAAGTCTGTAATATAGAAAACTTAGCCTGCAAAGCTAAAGAATGCCTAGCAGCTTGTATTGACGATATTTCTCAAGATATAGAGATAGGAACACAACTAGAGTCAGAACTAAAACAAGTTTTGTCACAACTAGAATCTTATATTTCAAATGCAATTAATTCAGATTATTTATCTTTAATAGATCCTTTAGAAAGCTTAATTAGAAATTCTAGATCCAAGGCAAATGAAATGTTTTTAGATAAACAAGCTAAAATAGAAGCGGCTAAAAAAGCAAAGGCTGATTTAAAAACTTCAAAACCTATAAAAACTTCTAATCGAACTCCGCAAGAAATTGCTAAAACTAACGAATTAAAAGAGATGAAAAAAGAAGAAGAGAGTACGATTGGATATAGTCCATTAATTAGAAAGGAAACTGATAAAGAAATTATGAAGATAAGCTGTAAAGCAATGAAATTATTCAATAATATGGAAGTAGATACAAAAATTGCTTCATATAGATTAATTTATGAAAATCCTAACTTTGAACTTTTTTTAAGTTGTCTAAAAGAAGTTACTAAAGATAAAGATGTAATGGTAAGGGGAATGGATACTTTTTTAAAACAATTTTACCTATTTGTAAAAACTGATATTGTTGACACTAATTTTCCAGATATAATAAAAGATAAAACTAGATTTGATTTGGCAAGAATTCTATTCGACAATGCTGTTGTAATTTATACTAAAAAACTAAAAAAATTCGACTATATTAAATTATAAGTTTTACCTGAATAACTGTCCGACATATATATTCTCGAAGCCAACTCCCATTACACTGTAACTAGGCTCTAACATATTAGCATTATGTCCTGGACTAGCCTTGAACTGATTGAATAGCGCTGTTAGATCTGCCGTAGAATTGAAGGCTACATTCTCAGCGTTACACTCGGTCCCAGCACGTTCACATCGTTGGAATGGGTCTGTACCGTCAACACCTGTATGTGAGAAGTTCCCAGTTGCGTTCATCCATTTGACATGAGCACATGAAACTCCATTGAGATCGCCAGCTAGTGATAACTCCCCTACTCCATTGTTAGCTCTATGTTGATTAACCATTCTTAACATTTCCAGGGCTTTGGAATAGTCGCAATTAGGATTAGTATACTTGGAATTATCGACAACTGCAGGAACTATCGGAACTATAGGCGTGAATGGTTCAGGCTGAGATTCAATTACTGGATTAGATCTAATTGGTTCAGGCTGTGGTTGAGGTCGCGGAGCTTGATAAGTAGGCTTGGATGGTTCTTGGTAGTAATATTCAGGTTGAGGTTTTGGTTCAGGTTCAATTATAGGAGAATAAGTTACATTAATTTTTTGCTCAACAATTTCTTCTTCCAAAAAACTCTGACTTTCGACTTTAGTTTCAATTTTTTGTTCTTTATTTGGTTCAGATTTTGGCTGAGACTGGGTTTCTTTGCTTTCCACTTTTGGGAATTCTTTTGACGATTCTTCTATTGCATTGCTTTGGATAATAATAGTATTAGCTGGCGTTATAGAAGAAAGTGTTGAAGAGATTGAACTAGACAAAAGTGAATTAGTATAACTGGGCTTAGTCGTGGAAAACGAAGATTTTGTTGAAGATTGAATTGAGGTTTTGGTAGCAATATTACTAGCCTGCCCAAAAAAAGTCTTGCTAGCGATTGAGTTAGCGGTTGTGGCAATTCCCATAATTAGCCCAAAACCAAGGAGTCCCATTAATATGTATTTTTGTTTTTGCTGTAACATTTGAATAGTTTTTTGTTTTTATATCTTTATCTATATAGTATACACTATATTTTATTTTTTGTATAATTTTAGTTCAGTATGCTAATTATCTTGTTAATTATGCTTTCATAGCAATCCAGAATATCGTTGTTGTATTTTTGCTTTGATTCCAGATATGTCTTGTTATAAGCTTCTATTAAGTTGTTTTTGGAAAGTTCGAATTGTTCCCTAGACATTGATTGACCTAGAATTGCTTGCCACCATTTGCCGACATATTTTTGGGTTAATTGTTTTTCGTTGGTTTTGTACCAGTTTTCTAGATTGTTACTTGAAGATTGATATTCTTGGTTAATTTTGTCAAAATCGAATTGAAATTGTTGAATTATAGTAACTTGATCGTTGATAATTTTGGAATACTTTTGATTTTGGTCAGCCAAATCTAGATTTTGATTCTTAAAAAATTCGTATTCTTGGAATAGCTCAGAATATTTGGTCT
This sequence comes from bacterium, assembly GCA_043765655.1. GTDB lineage: Bacteria > Patescibacteriota > JACMRA01 > JACMRA01 > JACMRA01 > JAYTWQ01. The sequence continues at coordinate 15,374 of JAYUIW010000031.1, read as the reverse complement.
TTAGTTCATTGTTGGAATTATCAGAATTATAATTGGAATTATTACTTGAATTACTATTGTCAAAGCTTGATTTTTGGTTAGAATTATTTTTTAAGATCTCCAAAGCCAATAGATAAGCTTTTTTGAGATTGATAAAATCTTGTGCCTTTCCACCTTTGTCAGGATGATGCTTGAGTGCTAATTTTCTGTAGATTTTTTTGAGCAAAAGAGAATCCAAACCTTCCAAGGAATTAATCTCTAGCCACATAAGAGCCTGTTCAATATTCATCTCCATTAGTTAAGTTTACTACATATTTTATTGTTTGGCAATACGCTTTTTGGGTAGATTTTGGGTATTATAACCCTCATTAACGAAACCTATATTTTTTGATTAATTTTCTAATTTTATCTTAAATATTTAAGCCCATTTTATGCTGTCATTCTGAATTTATCGTGCCATGGCTTCCGCCACCTCAAGTCCAACTTGCAACTATGACTTTTCAGGATCTAAAAAGCTGATTATTAAATTTTTGGGTCTAAATTTGAAGTTTCGTTATTCTGGGGTTATGAAGATTCATAATATAATCAATATTTCCAAAATTAAAATCCAATATTTTTCAGAAAACCTTTGACAAAGAGTGGACTTCGGTACATACTTATAGAATACAACACAAATAAAAATTATGTTCCAAAAAATAGCCAATATCATTCTTTTAATAACTTTAGTCTTCAGTTTTTTTAGACCTAAAGCACTAGCTGAACAAAAAAATACGAACTACAAAATGCCCTTTAGATCTTCCGAAGTCTGGAATATGGATCCTAGTGGAGGCTATGGCGTTCACAAAGATTCTCGCGGTTTTGCCTTTGACTTCTATGCTCCTGATAGTAGTTCTCGAGATATTCTAGCTCCAATTGATGGAATTCTTGGGCGAGGTTGTACGGTTGATAATACGACTTTTTTGAGCATCAAGACTGAGGAAGGTGATATTCTCAGATTCATGCATATTGACGCTTCTACAGTTCTGATTGATCAAGGTGAATTCCCCAGAGTTAAGCAAGGCGATGTTCTTGGCAAAATAACTGGAGGGGGAACATTCGAAAAAGCTAACTGTAAGAACTCTAGCGATGGTCCACACGTTCACTTTAGTTGGTTAGAAAGTATGTGCGACTTCAAGATTGACGGATATGTTTTTGATTGTAGTGATACTAGGAATTGTGGCTCTGATGAAGGATTGTATGAGGTTCCTTGTAACAAAAAAAATCCAGCAGCCGAGTTCCGATCAACCAACAAAGCCAATTATCTAGACAAAGATTGCTCCAAAAACATGAGCTGGGATTATACAATCGGTGAATATGGAATGGAAATCATCAAACTCCAAAAATGTCTCAAAGAGCGAGGATTATTCAACCATCCTGAGGGAATTACAGGTTACTTCGGGAATTACACTAGTTCTCAGCTCCAAGAATTCCGCAAAAACGGAATCAAAAATGCAACTCAAGGAACTTTAAGTGCAACCAAATCTAGCGATAAGTCTTCTGAAAAAAACTCTTCAAACAATAACTTGACCGACAATCTATCTAACAACTCCTGTGATAATTTAATTACCAAAAGTTACAAAATTGGCGACCAAAACGACGATGTCAAAAAACTCCAGCAATGTCTAACCGACAAGGGACTATTCAAATATCCAGCAGGAATTACAGGCTACTTTGGTAATTATACTTTATCAATAATTAAAGCTTATCAGTCTACAGCCAACTCGACATCAAGTACCAATAGCGACTGTGCTACCCTACTCTCCAAAACCTACAAAATTGGCGATTCTGGAGATAGTATAAAATCATTACAACAATGTCTCAAGGATCAAGGTTCTTATTCATACTGGGGCGGAATTACAGGATACTACGGAACATATACTAACAAAGTATTAATTGAATACAGGAATAAGTAGATTATCTTTGGTTTAATTTGGACTGTCTTTGTCTTTCAAGCTCTCTGATCTCGTTGGCGATTGGATTGTTTTTTAAGGAGTTGGTGTTAATTATATTCCAAAATCTAGTATATTGATCGTTTCTTTTATCTTTAATTGTTCTAGCTGGGGTTTTATTTTGTTTTAAGTTATCACGAATTTCTGTCAAATTATTAGTTAGATTTATTTTTTTATTATTTTGTATATTTTTATAAAGTTGTTTTATTTCTTTAGCAATTTTATTTTCAGAATAACTGCCACCTTTTACTATAACTTGAAGTAGAATATATTTTTTGTTTCTTGAACCATTTTCTACAAATTGAGGTATAACTCCATCCCTTGTTAATTCGTCACGAATTTCTTTTAGGTTATTATTTAAAATTATTTTAACTTTTTTTAATCTTTCTTCTTCAAGTGCTTTTATTTCTTTAGCAATTTGTTTACTCTTGTGATTATTTTTATCGATTATACGTCTAAACAAAGAATATTCATCAGTTATATTTATACCATCTGACGATCTTATTGGGGTGCTTCCCTCTAACAATCCATCGCGAATTTTTATTAATCTTGCGTCTAGATCTTTATCTTCTTTTTGATCACTTTTAGCTTCTCCCGCTTTTTTGAAAGAATTAATATCACCCTGAACTTCTCCTTGAATATTATTGAGAACAACGCTTGTCCAGCCCGTATTATGTCTATAACCAGTTACACCTGAGACAGATTCAAGTTCTGCTTTGGTTAGCATATAAATTACAGAGATCAAATCTGCTAAGGAAATTTCTTGAGTTAGTTCAATTTTTTTAAGCTTAGACAAATTTTTAATGAACTCTGAATTCTGAAGATTGATAATATAACCTTGGTTGCCGTAGATGAAGCTTTCTAATAGTAGAACTCCATGATTGTTGAGGTGGAATACAGCATATGGGAACTTCCTAAATGTATTAAGATCTTGAATTCCATTGTAGACATCGAGATTGAACTGAACTTGAGAATTGTCTTTGGAATTACTTTTTGGATTATCGTCAGAATTACGGATTGCATAACCAAGCTGTTCTAGAATCGCAATTGTCCCGTTTATAAAACTAGTAGAAAGTCCATGAACTTTGAATTCTCCCTTACCAGTTCCTACTTGTGGAGCTAATTCTGGATTAGTCTGTAACCCAAAAGAATTGATTAGCAAAGCATTCTTTAGAATCAAATCTCGCAAATTTAGCGCCTCAACATCTTCTCTATTTAATTTTGCCAAAGCTTGAGTAGGATTATCTTGAGTTGGTTCGCTAGAATCAGAAGTATTAATACCAAAGCCAAAAATTCTACCAAAAGTATCTACAATTTCTTCATCAGAACAATTAGCAAGATTGCTGAGAAAGTCTTTGTACAAATCAATAGCTTGTTTGATATTTTTAACTTCTCGCGGTGAAGACCTTTTATTGCTTAATTCTGCAACGGATTCCTCTACTCTTACCAAAAAAGCGTTGATTCGATCAAGTTCTTCCTGCGTATATTTTTCACCATCAATTAGAATGTTCTTAATTTTGTCTACAAAAACCATTCTATCAAAAGGTTCAATTTTTTGGGCAAATTCTAAAGTTGGGCTTGGTTCTTGCTTAATATTTTCTATCATATTCTATAACTATACAACACTAATCACAATATGGCAAATTAAAATTATAAATCAATTATACTAGCCCTACTAACCAACATTCCTTTATTTTTTGGGAAGTTTTTTTATATTTGGGATTACCAAAAAAAAGGTTAATTGTAAATTTAGAATAGCAATCAAAGAATAGTAATCAATAAAATCAGGTTTTTAGTAATTTTGTGTATGCTAAGGGTTTTTTCTAATTTCAAAAAAAATTGGCTTTTGACAATTGTTAAAAAATGTGCGAAATTTAATAAGTATTATAATTTACAATCATTTAATTTTTTATATAAAACAAAGATGTCAAATATGTCAACAAAGATAGAAAAAAAATTTTGGTACAGTGAAAGAATAGTCTTCTTAGCAAGTTTGGGGGTGTTTTTGATAAGTGCGATTCTCCTAGTATTTACAGAAATGGGAAATATGAAGCTTACAACATATAATACATTTTTTGATCATTTGTTTAACTCTGTAAGCGTTGGAACTTTGACTGGTTTGGCAAGAGGCGATATCGGTAACTATACTTTTGGTGGTCAATTTGTACTGTTTGTTAATATGGTAATAAGCGGTGTAGTTACTAGTTTTTTGGCTATTAGTATATTATTTTTTATGAGATTTGGCGGAAAATCAAGAAATCTTAAACAATTTCTTTCTGATTCTGGGCTGGACTCAAGACGAACTTTGATTTATATTTTGATAGATTTGGCTGTTTTGATTATGCTTGGATTTGGTCTGTTTTATGTCTCTGGAGTTACTAATACTTGGGAAGCTCTATTTAACTCCGCTTCGCATATATTCAATGATGGAGTTACAGTCAAGACTGGTAATTTTGTGGAATATGCCAACAATGTACCATTAATTCTAAGTGGTGGATTAATGATAACTTTGGGCGGAATTGGTATTAGTGTAAGAGCTACTATTCTCAAACTCGTAGCAGATAAGTTAAAATTCAAAAAGCTTTCCAACTTTGTTCCTGACAATATCATTGCTCCAAAAAATTATACTATTGCAGCTTTGGTATTAACAATTTTGTTGCAAATAATTGGAGCAGCCTTAATTTATTATTTTGAAATTGGTAATTTGCAAACTCTAGGAAGTCAAGTCTACCAAAACAAAGAATTAGCTTCTTGGTACATGTCAGTTTCATCTAGAACTGCTGGGTTTACGCTATTTTCAGATCTTACATTATTTAGCGATAAAACAAATACTGTCTTGATGGTTTTGATGTTTGTTGGAGCCGGAGCAGGTAGTTTTGCTGGTGGAGTTCTAAAACTGGTTGGGCTCACGTTTATACTAGACTATTTGGGTAAAATGTTTTTGAGTAGCAAAAAACAAAAGAAATTTTTGTACAACTTTAGTCCCAAAATGAAAGAAGAATACAATGTAAAACTTTATGGTTTGAGCTTTTTGGTTATTTCCTCAGTTTTAGCATTATTTATATCTGAGTCAAAATCGAATGGTTTAGAAATCATCTTTGAAGCTATCTCTGCTATCAGTAACACTGGTTTGAGTCTTAATATTACTCCAACTCTCAGCTCTTTGGGTATGGCAATTGTCATACTTCTAATGATTGTAGGCAAGGTTGGTTTTTTGTCTTTCGTGATATCGTTTTCTGAGTCCATGCAAGATCATTTGTCCCAAAAAGAAGCCTATACTGATGATGTTGGAGTAGAATAAATTTCAATCATTCCCTACACCAAATAAAAAACTCCTAAATATCATAGGAGTAATTATTTTCTAAAAAAATTGAGCAACGATTTACATTCCGAATAATCCTTTGATTGCACCTAGAATTCCAGATGATTTTTTGGATACTTCTTCCATTTTTAGTATAGAGCCTGACATTGTGTCCATAGCTCCTTTGGTCATATCACCGACACTGCCGATTTTGTTATTCATTATATCACCTGCCATAGAACCAATTTTGGATACATCCATACCTTTGATAGAGTCCATTCCTGGAATATTACTCATAACTGATCCCATCATGTTTTGACCAACTAGACCGCTGATTTTGTCTGTTAAGTCCTTGGGAAGTCCGAGACTTTGTAATTGTGGAAGAATACTTGCAATGTCTTGCATATCAATCCCGTCCATTAATCCTGATACTTTGCTGACAATTTCTGGAGCAATTCCTGCAGCTTTGATCATGTCGATTATTTGTGTGATTATGTTTTTGTTCATATTATATTATTTTTTTGTTGTTTTGTTATATTTTAATAGCTGTATATTTGTGTTTTGCTACATTTTAAGTATATTCTTATTGATTGTTTTTGTCAAAATAGTTAAAGAATGTGAATAAGTAAAAATAAAACTATTGACTTCGTATAACATATAATTAACCAGTATTCTACCCTGCACTTTTGCTATACTTTTGACTACATATCCAAAAAGAATCATAATTAAAATAACTTTATTATAGCTATTTAAGACAAACTAAAAATTAAATAATTACTTTTTTAGATCCTAAACTAAATTCAGGGTTGCAAGTTGAACTTGTTCCAACGGAAGCTCCGGCACGACAAATTCAGGATGACATCGAAAAGTCATTTTAAGTCTTAAAGAATAATTAGAAAAACTATTTTTTTACTACTATGAAAAATATTCTATTCCAACTAAAATCCAAGTATTCTCCAGCGGGAGATCAACCCAAAGTAATCAAAGATATTACTGAATCTTTGGCTAGCGGTCGCCGTGAACAGACAATTCTGGGAGCTACAGGAACCGGCAAAACCTTTATGATGGCTTCGGTTATTAATAACTTACAACGCCCTACTCTCGTACTCGCTCATAACAAAACCTTGGCAGCCCAACTATGCGAAGAGTTCAAGCAATTTTTTCCCAATAACGCCGTGCACTACTTCGTGTCGTATTACGATTATTACCAGCCTGAGAGTTATCTACCTCGTTCTGACACTTTTATCGAAAAGCAATCCCAGATTAATGAAGAAATTGAACGCCTTCGAAACGCCACTACGCAGAGTCTTTTGACCCGCAAGGATGTATTAATCGTGGCTTCTGTATCGTGTATCTATGGACTTGGTAACCCCGAAGATTACAACGCTCTCAAGATAGAACTCGTCAAGGGCGAACATTACCGTGTGGACAAACTTGCTCGGAGACTTATCGATCTACAATTCACTCGAACGAATATGGATCTCAAGCGTGGAAGTTATAGATTGCAAGGTTCGATTCTGGAGATTTATCCCGCAGATGAAGATATGGTTGCGTACCGATTCGCGTTCTGGGATGATGAGTTGGAGTCGATTGAGCGGTTCTATATTCTCAAGCCTAACGATCCCGAGACGACTTTCGAGCTAGATTCTTATACCGTATTCCCAACGACCCAGTATATTACTACCAAAGAAAAAATCATCGAATCAGTAGATAGAATCAAAGCTGACAAAGACAAACAAATTGAACTTTTTGAGTCTACAGGACGATTATTACAAGCCCAAAGAATCAAAGATCGTACTGATAATGATATCGAAATGTTAATGGAACTTGGTTATTGTAACGGAATTGAGAATTATTCGATTTACTTCGATGGACGATTAGACGGAGATGCTCCGACAACTTTATTGGACTATTTTCCCGCGGATTTTTTGTTGTTCGTGGACGAAAGTCATATTACTTTGCCACAAGTTGGAGCGATGTATAATGGGGACAGATCTCGCAAGGAAGTGCTAGTAGAATACGGATTCCGCTTGCCTTCGGCTCTCAATAATCGTCCACTTCGCAAGAGCGAATTCTTCCACAAATCCAACCAAATAGTCTATGTCAGTGCAACTCCTGGACCCTGGGAACTCGGCAACGGCGACTTCGAAGATATGGAAAAATTAGAGGAAACCATTGATAATAGTAATATCACTCAATAATCCTATCAATCCAAATCAAGTTTTTTTGCTTTTTGAGCCAAGTTAACTGGCGTTTGGCGTATTGGAAGTTCTCTGTTACTAGTTGTTCCAGCCATTGTTGTTCGCTTAATTCTCCACTGAGCATTTTCATGGTCAAAGAATATTCTAGCCCGAGCTCCATAATTCTCTTAGGTGTCAACTCTCCCATTAACTTTTTGGTTTCGTTAACTAAACCTTGATTAATCCTGGTGAGAATTCGTTCTCTTATTCTAGTTTTTAGTAGATTTTGATCTGGAACATTAATAGCATAGTAATACCGCTGTTCAAAAAGCGGATAATCAATAGGTTCTAACCAAGCCTCAGTAATAGCCTGACTTCTAACAAGACTACTAACTAAACGAATTGGGTTATGATAATCAGAATTATTAAGTTTTATTTGACTGCTGTTTATTAATTCTTGTAGCTCTGCTATGTTCAGAGTATTATATTTTTGCTTAAGATTATCGAAGTTTTTTTGGAATTGTGGCTTAATTAATCCCAGATCTAACTGTTCATTAATAGCTTTAGCGTATAGTCCAGTTCCGCCAACTAGAATCACATAATCAGGCTTATTACCATCCCAAGAATTCAAAAGCTCCGTAAAGTCCTTGAGATAATCTGCCAATGTGTATTGCCTAGATGGCTCAATATAATCTATCAAATAATGCGGAATTTTTTGGGTTCGATCAATAACGGTGTATATTCCATCAACCCAGTCACCTTCTATCTTGGCAGTTCCATGATTCAGACCTTTGTATATCTGGCGAGAATCACAATTAACAATTATCGCACTTTTATTTTTGGCAAGGAGATAATGATACCAATCTAAAGAAAGTTGAGTTTTGCCGCTGGCGGTTTGTCCTAGAATCGTTATAAGTTGCATTCTTTTTAGTTCATTAAGATATATAGCCTCAACTTTTTGCCTTTATAAATATCATCTTGAATTATCAACTATAATCGGATTTAGATTATCTTCGGCTGAAATGAATTTTATAGTATAATATCCTGTACTTGCAACAATGATAGAATTACCTTTTGGATCCATATACCCTGGCTCTCCATTTATTAAAACAAGTTTGAGGTGTTGCTCTGGAACCTCCTGCTTTTTAGATTTTTCTAATTCATCTTTTTCTTCACTTTTAAGATATTCACCTATAGATTCAGAATCAATAATGAACTCTCCATTTTTGGTTAAGCGTCCAAATTTAGATCCTTTTTTAACTTTTGCAAAACCATTTACAAAGTCTTCAGCATGAGTAAATGTACAATTTGAAATTACTCTTCCACTATTGTCTATGTAATTCCAGCTAAAGTTATCGTTATTATACAATTTTGCAAAGCCTTCATGAAAGTCTCCAACTATACAATAACCATACATTGATTTACGATTAATTTTTATTACTCCAGTTATTGCAATAGCCTCAGTATCATCAAGATTAAACCCAACAATATAGTTGCTAAGTCTCTTAATGACACAGTTAGGCTGTAGTGGTACTGGCGATTCTTCAATTATATTTTCAAGATATTGACTAACTTTTTTTCTTTCTAATATTTTTAAGTAATCTTGAGCAATTTTTTTAGCATTTTCTACTCCACAAGCATCTTCAAAATAACCATAAACCTCCGTATTAATTCCAGATAAAATACTTTCTGTCAATAAGTTAATTTGAGGTTTCACAAGATGATTGTACACGCTTTCATCTTTCCACTTAATTTTAAATTTATTTATTATAATAATATCTTCAATACCAACTGTTATATTTCCTAACGAAAGTGTTATCTCGCCTTTACTTTTTAGAGCTTTATTTAATATTTTAAGAGTATTTTCTGGAGATGACTCTTTTATATTTGTGTTAAAATCAAATATTTCTAGCATATAGTTAATATTTTATAAGACTTTAATCCTATTGTCAAGAGTCTTTATCTACGCTATCGGACCGCTTCTCCTTGCCAAAAAACTGGCAAAATGTTTTAATTATATAATGAAAAAGAATCTTAACACAACCTTACTAGCAATCTCAATATTTTTACTTTTTGGTAATATTATTATAACAGCTATTCCTTATCTACCTTTTGGCAATAATATCAAAAGCCTTAATTCTACTCAAAACTCTCTAATCGCAACAGAAAACGAAGTCAAAACCCTTATTAACAAGAATTTTCTTGGAGAGCAAATCACCGAACAAGATTTTGCGATTGGTAGGCTCAAAGGCGAAGTAACCGCACTCAAAGACGACTACAGCGAATATCAAACCGCTAGTGATCAAGCCAAGTTTAGTTCAGATCTAAACCAAAACTACAAGGGAATTGGAATTATGGTTGAAAAAAAAGATGGGGTAATTCTGATTGTCAAAGTCTTCAACGACTCCCCTGCATTCCAGTCTGGATTAGTTAAGGGAGATATAATCACCAAGGTCGGCGATGTGAGTATTATTAGCCAAAAAGATCCCAAACTAGAAGAAATCGTCTCAATGATCCGCGGTGAAGAAGGAACTAGCGTTAAGCTAGAAATTGCTCGAGGTGGGGAAACCAAGCAACTTAGCGTACTTCGCAAGGCTATTAAGGGAGAATTAATAACTCTAGAGGTTAGAGGTAATACGGCTGTGATTAGAATTGATAGCTTCGGTGAAGGGCTCAACGACAAGATGAATATGATTGCCAACTCTATCCTTGCCAACACTGCAATTACCAAGATTAGTATTGATCTTCGCAGTAATACAGGCGGGCTACTCAATGAAGCTGTGGATGTGATTAGTTATTTTGTGCCAACGGATTCTGTTATTGTCAAAGAAAAGCGTAAAATTGCTTCTGTGGATGAAAAAGAAAAACAAATCGCTAAAGCTGGCGGAAATTACCAAGAGTTAGAAGGTAATGCTATTATAGCCACCAAATCAGATCTCAAAGCCAACAGCCTAGCCAAGTATCCAGTTAGCATTGTTGTCGATTCGTTCTCGGCTTCAGCTAGTGAGATTGTAGCAGGATCTCTCAAAGACATTAGAGGGGCTAAACTCTACGGTCAAAATACCTTCGGTAAAGGTGTGGTTCAACAGATATTCGAACTCAAGAATGGCGATTACCTCAAGCTAACTATTGCCCAGTGGATAACTCCCAGTGGCACGGAGATCAACAAAAAAGGTCTCAAACCAGATGTGGAATTAGACTTCAAAGTGGATGCATTGGAAGAAGCGATTAAGGGAAGTTAGTGAAATAAGCAATTATTTTTTTATACTGTCATCTTGAGTGCAACGAAAGATCCCCTAGCTCTTGAGCAAAAACTTTCGTTGTCATCCTGAACTCGTTTCAGGATCTAAAAAAGTTGTAAATAAGTTTCTATGGTTTTCAATTTTAAGACTTTGATTAATTGCAAGGCGATTGTTACAAAAAAATAAATAATTGCAGACTTTATTTGGATGACTTATCAAAAATATCATAAACACCCATCTTAGATCCTGAAACGAGTTCAGGATGACGAATTAAGAACTTTTAAATAAAAAAATACCCCGTCACTTCGTGCCACCCCTTTTGGGAAAAGGGGAATCAAAATTACCAAATAAATTAAAATGTTAGTATTATCAATAGAAAGTAGTTGTGATGAGACTTCCTTGGCGATTATGGATTTACCAGTCGAGGATGAGCTTGGTCTGCAATCTTTTGGCGATAGTCTCAAAACTAATATTGTACAAGCCTTCGGCAAGATAACAATTCTAGGTCATATAATTAGTTCGCAGGTTAGTATACATGCCCAATACGGCGGAGTGGTGCCAGAGATTGGAGCTAGGGAACATGCCGAGGTTATTCATTTGCTTTTTGACAAAGTTATCCAAGAAGCTGTTAATAATTATAGCTCAGATTCCAAAATTCCAAAAACTAAACAAGATGTTTTGGATAATATTCAGTATATATTCGTAACGACAGAACCTGGTCTCAAGGCGGGACTACGAGTTGGGCAAGAATTCGCCAAGAGTGTTCAGTTTTATTTGGGTTTGAATAACGAAGAATACCCCGTCAACTTCGTTGCCACCCCTTTTCCCTGTCGTGTCCAGGGCTCTGACTGGAGCAAGTCCAGCCTCCACTTCTTACAAAAGGGGAATCTCCAAAAGAATACTTTGAATCCTAACAAAAAAGTACAAATTATTGAGGTTAATCATCTTAATGGTCATATTTTTTCGGCATTTTGGAATCAAAGCTTGGTGAATCTTGGTAATAAAGAAACTCAAGCCAAAACTGCCTTGAGCAACGCCAAAGATAATTCTAATCAAAATCTAGTCTTTCCACAGCTGCATCTTCTGGTTAGCGGTGGCAATACTCAACTTATAGAGATTGATGAAAATCTGAACACTATGATAATCGCTAGAACCTTGGATGATGCTAGTGGAGAGTGTTTTGACAAATGTGCGAGAATGCTTGGGCTGGATTATCCCGGAGGTGCTACTTTGAGCCGAATTGCTGGAGTTTATGAATCCAAAATAAATACCTCTTTGGCTACTTCGAATAATTCTTTGGTAAAAAATAAAACGACAAATACTCCCAAGCCAAAGTTGCAATATCTAAGTGTGGGAATGATGAACTCGGATCCTAATTTTTCGTATTCTGGGCTCAAGACCGCTCTTCGTTATGCGATTGAGAGTATTACTCGAGCCACAGGACTTTTGACTTTAGAAAAAAAATTGACAGCAATTGAGATTACTAACCTTCTTGATTCCAGTTACAACCTAAGTGGAAATCCAAAATTAGAATTAGTGGCTCAGTTATGCTATGAAGCTCAATATTGTATCATCCAGCAGTTATATAACAAAACCAAACTTGCAATTATCAATAACCAAAAATCAAGCGATTCGAATTACCAAAGTCTAGGATTATCAGGAGGTGTGAGTGCTAATCCTTTATTAAGATTCAAATTCCAGAACGAACTACAAGAGCTTTTGAACAATCAAGAGAATCAAAAAGTCTACATTGCTCCACTAGAACTAACAGGTGATAATGCAGTTATGATTGCCTTGGCTGGAATTGTTAAGTTGGCTGGAAATAAGGATAAAACATAGTTTGACATTAGTAGAATTATGTAGTAGAATTAAAAAATGGAAAGCACAAAACTACTTCAGAGACCATTATTACAATTGGAACATCCTGATAATTATTCTAAAGAAAATATTAACAAAGTTATTGAATTATACAATGAATTATTTAATGGACTAAATATAGACAGCGAAGAAATAAAAAATTACTTTTTAAATCCAAATATTTTACTTAACGATGAACTTAAAAATACAGGTCATATTGCTCAACCTAATATATTAGTTCATGATTTGACTTCTCATGTTCTATTGGGAATGAGCACTGATCCTGTTCCAGATTGCACTGAATTTTATCACAAAGATTTTTATAATAAAGATTATCGTTTTAAAACAGTCAAGCATCAACTTAACCGTAATTTACTTGATTATTTTAGAGCATGTAATTATTATAAAAAATTTAAAAATAAAAAAAGAGGAGGAATGATGGGTTTTAATTATGAAAACTCTAAACTTAATGAAACTTTTGAGGATTTTTATAGTTCATTAACTGATGACGAAATATATTCACAGTTAAGTAAAGGAGTAATCAAATCAGCATTTTATTTCAAGACAAAAGGTAAGGAGGAAAAGCTAAACAAGCTTTTAGATAAAATTGCACAACCTGAACTAACTGTTGAAAATAATAGAATTGATACAATTAGAAAAGAGCAATATAGGGTTTGGCGAATAAATAGTGAAATGATTGATATGATGTCGATAGCTTTGCCTAAAATGTTAGAAGGTAAAGGTAAGAAAACTTGGAAATACACTTGGGAGAATATATATGGTGATTCTGACGTCCAACCTTATCTTCGCAATATTGCAGAAATTAATCGTCAATTCAACGATCCAGAATGTTCTAATTCATTTGATTCATATACAGACGAAGGTAAAGAATTCTGGGAAATGATGACAGTCAAATCAAATTCATTTTATATAGTTATGAAAAGATTCCTAGACGAACTCTATCCTGATAGAGAATATTACATGGAGCTTAATAATAGAAATATTTTGTAATAGTTTTATCCAGCATATTTTCTGTATTTTTGTGTTTTGACGATATGTGTTAATAAAGGTATAATATAGTTATAAAGAAAGTGGTAAACAATAGTTTTACTAGTCTCCAAAAAAAACTAAATGGCTAATTCTTTTTTTAATAATATCAAAATTCAAGCTTCCAAAATAAATAAAAATACAGTTGTCTTCTTCGTAATTGGCTCAATAATATCGAGTAGTATAGTTTTGTTATACCAAAAAATTGAAAGAAATAATCTAAATAAAGATTCTGCTAACGCTTTAATCAAAAAAGAATATAACCCAAGCCCAATCCAAAAAATAGAATTAACCAAAGATATAGTTTCCAAAAAATTCTCTGATATTAATGTCGATGCATCAGAACCAAATAAAAATTACGGCGAATTCGTTCCAGGACAATTATTAGTAGAGTTCAAAGATCTTAGCACCAAAAAATCATTCATCGAAGAGAATACAGGTAGTGAAGACCGAACAGGTGATAACAAAATAGTTCTACTAGAGCTTCCAAACTCTCAAGACGAGCAATTCCAAAAAAATAAGACACTAGAAACCATAAGCAACCTCAAAAAAGATAGTAGAATTCAATATTCAGAACCAAATATAATATACAAACCAAACTATACACCTAATGACTTGCTATATCCTCAGCAATGGCATCTCAATAATCAGTACTCTTCTTCGAGTGCTAAGGGAATAACTGCAGAAGGAGCTTGGAATTCCACCAAAGGAAACTCAGCAACACCTATCGTAATAGCCATTATTGACTCTGCTGTAGATGTAGAGCATCCTGATTTGGCTGCTAATATCTTTAGGAATTCTACTGGAAGTATTGTCGGCAAAAACATTGGAGATCAGTGCAGCTATAGCGATAATGCTGGAGCTATTAATACTAGTTGCAATCATTCATTCGTTCTGAATTCTAACAATCTCAAAAATACTGACTACTACCATGGAACAATGGTTGCAGGTTCTGCGGCTGCGGTTGGCAATAATTCCAAAGGAGTGTCTGGATCTTGCCCAAGTTGCAAAATAATGCCTCTTGGATTATATGGAACTGCAGTTAGTAATCAGACTAATTCTTTTTCTAAGATCTACGAGGCAATTGATTATGCGATAGCTAATGGGGCTAATATAATTAATATGAGCTTTGGAAGTAATTTTGAAAGTAATTTATTCAAGAACAAAATTCAGCAAGCTCACCAGGCAGGAATTACAATGTTTGCATCCGCTGGGAATTGCGATATAGCTAATGTAACGGTAGAAGTTAACGGCTGTAGCTACACCAACGAACCTTCTTTTCCAGCTTCTTATGAATTCATAATATCAGTTGCTGCCTCTGATACCACTGCCAAAAAAGCAAGTTTTAGCAACCATAATACAACCACAGACCTCACTGCTCCCGGAGTTTATATTCTGACTACTCATCCTGATTTTGATTGCCCTGTTCCTTCTAGCGGAGCTTGTTACACATATGCTTCTGGAACATCATTTTCTTCTCCAATTACAGCTGGAGTTGCAGGTTTGATTTTGTCAGTACATCCGACTTGGAGTCCCACTGAAATCGAAACTAAACTAAAATCTTCTAGCGACGATGTATATACTGTCAATCCTATGTACACTGGAACTTTAGGATCTGGACTAGTTAACGCTTGCAGAGCAGTGGATGCTTGTGATAGTAGTGGTAATATAATTGTAACAACAACCACACTCAATCTCAAGATCTTCCTCTCAGGTAACTTCGTTGATTCAACAGATACAATGACGACAGCTCTTAAGACTGCTAACTTAATTCCTACAG
>JAYUIW010000030.1:0-7849 GCA_043765655.1 bacterium | reverse complement strand
TTTATTTTTGTATTTTTTTGTATTGTTAAATAGTATACACTGTTTTTGTTACATTTATTAGTTTTAAGTATACTATATATATTTTGTTTGGGCAAATTCAGACTTAACAATCGGTAGATATAACATTAGATATGAATAAATTAGAGCAAGATAATTTTGACGAGTTACCAAAAATAATAGAGAATTAAAAGAGTGCTGTCATTACAAAAAAACTAAAATCTTAAAACCAATTTTTTAACAACCAAAACTATTTTATGAACGATAATTCTCTCAAACTTAAACCTCGAACATCCAAAGAAAAGAATATTAAAAAAACTAAAACTATCCAAATTTTTGATAAACAAGAATCGCTAGTTAGCCCATTTGACAATATCTCCAAAAATTCTAATCCCTCCAAAGTCGAACCGACAATTATTAACTTTAGTCGTCAACAAAAGCAAGTCGAATCAAAAGCTGAATCAAAGCCAAAAACCTATGAGCCAAAACTTGTAGAGCAAACAATTGCAATTGATCTAAGATGCTTTAATTACAGTGTTTTTACAGGTGTCAATATCTATGCAATTAAGTTTTTGGAGTCACTTTTGGAATACAAAAAATCACAGAGTTCTGTCAAAAATATAAAATTTGTTGGAATCGGTCTCAAACAAAATGTAGAGAATTCTTTGAGGATTAAAATTCTATTTTGGGATGAGCTATTCGATGAGAATATTACACTTGGAGATTATTTGGGTAATAATTTTGTCAAAAATAAACTGGTTGGAATTATAGAGCTTATTCAAATCCAAAAATCTCGAGCCCAAAAATCTTTGTTTGATGCTAACTTGCACCAATTTGATTATATTATTCAACTTCAGCCACGAATACTGCGAATTCACCCTAATTCTAAGTTAGTCACGATCTTTCATGATGTTTTTGCGATTATTAATAATTCTCAATCCTTCAAGCAATCGCTTGTCTATAATACTGAGATTCTAAATATAATAACCCAAGATTGTCACAAAATAATCAGTAATTCCATTGCAACTTCCAAAGATATTGTCAGGCTTTTGGGAACTGATAACCAAATAAAAAATAAAATTAATCTGATTTATCCATATTTACCAATTGATCAAAATTTAGAAGTTGAAGATGATATTCTAGATAACATAACTCCAAAAAACTCATATTATTACCTGTATATCGGAGCCATTGAGCCACGCAAAAATTTGGAACGATTGATTCTAGCCCACAACTATTATACAATTGAAGTTTTGAACCAAACCATTCATAATAAGTTAGAAAAAAATCTTGTTGTCTATAACCAAAATACAAGTAATAGTTTTAGAATCGGTAATCAAGAACCTCCAAAACCAAAACCTTTGAACTTAGTAATTGCAGGGCGAATTGTGGATCAGCAATATTTTGATTTTTTGAAAAAAGTTATAATCAAGAACAAAATAACTAACGTTACCTGGCGAATTGATGTGGACGAAAACCTCAAAAATAATTTAATACAAGATTCCAAGTTTTGTGTTTATCCCAGTCTTTATGAAGGTTTTGGGTTCCCGATTGTCGAAGCTCGCAGTTATAACAAGATCTGTCTAACTTCTCAAAACTCCAGTTGTCTTGAAGTCGGCGAACTTTGTGGAAACGCCATATTCGTTAATCCTCTCAAAATCAACGAAATTGCAGCTGGAATATTACTTCTTGACCAAGATTTGGCTTTTTTTGAGAAGGAATTCAGTATTAATTCTAGCTACTTTAATCCTTTTGGTGGTAACGAAATTACTAATTTTTGGAATAAAACTTTGATTTAGGGTTGTTGAATAATTAGCTATTATAATATTAATAATTATATATACCAATATCACTTTCAACTTTTACAAAATACCTTTCAAAAAGCAAATAAATTACTTTACTTCAAAGTATTTTTGAGTAAAAGTCAGTCAAAGTTCATATGGGTTTGAGTATACTTTAGTTCAACCTATCACAACCTATCTCTTCCCGAAGTTACTGCTAATACTTTTATCAGACTTCGATTTAACATCAATCACATCAACTTCAGCCTGCAATCTAGCAATATCTTCTAGATTAATCTGTCCTTCGAACCATCTTTGGAATAATCCATCACTTAACTCGTTAACAAGTTCTCGCAACATCATTCTATCACTCCAAACATATCTAGCATTATGAAATATCTCCATAAGAAGTTGGTTTTTGGAAGGAATGCTATTTAATTCAATGTGTTCTTGTCCTAAGGCTTTAGCTCTAAAATTATCTGCATATTTTTGACCATTCCAAGTGATAACAAAATCATTAATATATCGTTGACTATAATTATATTTACCTAAAATTGATCTCAAATCATCATCAGATAAGTTTTCTATTTTTTTGAATATTCTATTGCCAAGCCTTTTTATTCCTCTGTATATATTTGACGAATATAAGCCAGAATCAATTTCTTGATTAATAGCGTGCAGTTCTTCAATAAGATTGCCATTCTCGTTATTTTCTCTAAAACCATAGAGCGTATGTTTTTTCTCTTCTTCTGTGTATTTTATCATTCCAGCTTTTAGATGTCCAAGCTCGTGAAGAATAGTATCATTATTTTGATTATTACTTTTACCATCCTTTATAAAAATAGTATTAGAAACTGAATAATCACAAAAACCACCAGAGCTTTTGCCACTTAGATGATTATAATAAACAATTCTTATCTGATTTAATTCATCAATTTCATCACCAAGCTGTGCTTCATAATTATTTTCCTGAATATCTATTTTAGTAATCACAATTTTACGATTCCCAAAGTCTATTTCTGCTCCAACTTTCAACCATTCAATTCTTTCCAAGCATTCTTGTTCAAATTTTTTTTGTCTTTCCAAATGTTCTGCTGTATCAACAACATCTTCTCCATATTGAGCAAGTTTACTTTGTTCGTTCAAGCTCCATAACATTTCTGCTGACATAATAATAAATAAGTTTTTTGGGATTAATATTAGTAGTTTACCATACATTTTGCTAATATGCAAGTTGACCAAAAGCTCCTGTGAATATAGAATATTAAATATGCCCAAAGACCAATTAAAGACGAGCCAAAATTCAAACAGAGATTCAAGCAAAGACCCAAATCAAGAAATAAAAGGAGTTATGACTTTTGATGATTCTGAGGATGATATTGAGTCCAAGGTTCGGTTCCATTCTTTTTATAAGGCTCAAAGTTCATCAAAATCCAAAGCAAGTTCCAAAGCAAGCTCTAATTCTAAAACTTCCAGCCTTCCCAGACCAAGTCAATTCCAACGTGGCTTTGTGATTGACAAAGAAAATCTGTATGACCAAAAAACTGAACCTGTAAAGTACCAATTATACAACAATAATCAGAGTTTGTTCATTACTGGTAAGGCGGGAACTGGAAAAAGTACATTACTAAGAGAATTCGTAGAATATTGTGACAATAACGGTGTCAACTGTGCAGTTGTAGCTCCTACTGGAATTGCGGCGATTAACGTCAATGGCTCGACAATTCACTCGATGTTCCAGATCGATGTTCACAATCCAACTCACCTCAAAAAACTCAATCCAGCCAAAAAAACTCTCCTCAAAGCAATCGATGTTCTAATAATTGACGAGATCTCGATGGTTAGTGATCAGATGTTCGAGTTGATAGAAAAGCGTATGAACCAAGCCAAATTCGGCGAGAACCCTCATTCCAAAAGATTTGGCGGAGTGCGACTATTGATTTTTGGAGATATTTTTCAGCTCGGTCCAGTTAACAAAGACGGCGAGGAGGAAGTTGGCTATTTTTTTGAAGCAAATACTTTCCAATCTCTATATCAACAAGGTAATCTCAAGCTATTAGAACTCAACAAGATTTGGCGGCAAGATGACGAAGAATTCATCGAGATTCTCAACCAAATTCGCTGTGGAACTTTCGATCAAAAAAGTCTGGATAAACTAAATTCTAAGATAATTATGGACAATCCACAGGCTTTTGCCAAAGATAATAACTTTTCACTGCTTTGTTCTCGTAATAATTCTGCAACCAACTACAACAATCAGATTCTGTATGGCAACACAAATCAAGAATACAAGTTCCAAGGCGAATTAGAAGGTGAATTCAATTACTACGACTCGCTTCCACCGCAAGAACTAATTCTCAAGACAGGTTGTCTAGTAGTTTTTGTCAAAAATGATTCTGGCAAACGCTATGTTAACGGAGATTTTGGGCTGGTGGATGATTTTATTTATAGGATTACTCTTGTCAAAAATAAAGATGTTATCAATAAAGAATATTTCTCATACAAAGGCAAATCCAAAGAAATTAAAGCCGAAATTGAATCGTTCCAAAGTAAAGGCTACGAACTCCAAAGCGCCAGTTATTCTATAATGGTGGAACTAACTCGAACCAAAGGTAAAGTTGAAATTATCCGCGAATCTTGGCAAAAAAAATCCTTCCAAACCGTAGAAAAAATGGTCGAAGTCGACGGCGAAAATATGATCCAGCAACGAATTCAAGACAAAACTATCGGACAATATACCCAATTCCCGATCAAACTCGGCTACGCTCTAACGGTTCACAAATCCCAAGGAATGACGCTTGAAGGTGCAGTTTTGGACTTTGGAAGTGGGACTTTTGGGAGTGGATTAGTCTATGTTGCATTGTCGCGGGTTAAATCTCTGGCTAATCTTTATTTGACCCGAAAATTAGAACCTCAAGATATTAAGGTTGATGAAAAAGTATTGTTGTTCAACGAAATTGTAGTTGATAATAGTTTGATGTAACATTATCTAAGCATTGACTAAAAATGTTCAATCAATGATTATTATATTTAGATAAAAAATAAAAAATAATGCAAATACGACAAATAAACGGTTTACTTCTAGGAATTTTTGATGACGAGATTCTCAAAGTTAGCTACGCCAAAATTTTGACTAATGATAAGGTTGAGTCTGTTCGATTGCCGACCAATATTGCTAATTACAAGTACAAACACCTTCTTCAACCTAATTATAAGTTAGATCTAGAACTTATCAAAACCCGCAAAAACTGGATTCTCAAGTCAATTCTTGGTTACAGCGAACTTTATCGACCAAATAATTTTCAAGAGCATCTCAAGTATTGCCAACTTATAACCAAAGTCAAAGAAAACCTGATCGAAGAACAAGAAACCAACGCTTTAGACTTTTTGGAAAAGCATCTGTGTGGAATTAATTGCATTGATCTCAAGAATTTTGACCTTGGATTTGCCAAAGTTTTGGGGTATTAATGTCTAAACTTAAACCTTAACTAAATCTTTTTTGACCAAAAACAAAACAAAAGTTAGAATTAAATAATGATTTTAGCGGTAAATAAGCGAGCCAATTTTGACTACCATATCCTTCACACCTACCAAGCAGGTCTGTCCCTTAGTGGAACAATGACCAAATTAATCCGTAATAATAGGGTTAATCCTCAAGGAAAGTTCATCGTAATTCAGAACAACCAGCTCCAAATAATCGGCATAACAGTCGAATCTATCAATATCAATGGACGCAATATCCAGAGCTATAACGAGAATGTAACGTTACTACTCAAAAAGCGTGAAAAAAACGAAATAGTTGGAAGGTTGTCGGAGCGAGGTTTGACCTGTGTGATCTTGAACTTCAAATCTATTGGAAGATGGATCAAAGCCGAAATTGCCATCGTCAAAGGTAAAAAAAACTACGACAAACGCGGTTCCTTAAAAAAAGCAGATTTGGATCGGGAAGCTAGGAATGTAGAGGTTTATTAAGTCTGGATTGAGCCAGAATTTTGTACATCAAAAAAATTGACAACAAGACGCTCCATAAGTATTATTAAAAGTAACGGGTTATATTATCATTAAAACTTATATTATTTTTATTATGCTTTATTCTTTTAGACCACTCATTACAGCAACTTTGATTGCAGTACAATTAATATCTTTTAATTCACAGTTTTTGGGATCTCAATCCAATCTATTATCTAATCTCAAATCCAACATTCAGGGAATAGTCTCCAAAGCCGTCCAAAAAGCTATAGATTCTAATTCTATCACAGCTCAGGCTGCAGGAATTACAGGTTCGTTGATTTGTTCTTCTAGTAGCAAAGTCTCTAGTCTATCTAGCCTTTCTAGTTCTACAATTTCCAGTTTGTCCAAAAGCTCCCTTACTGGTTCTCTTGTTAGTTCTTCAACCTCTTCTTCGGTTAATTCCAAAGCAAGCTCGTCTTCACTAAGCTCCAAAAACTGTGCTGATCCTAGCACTTTGATTACTTCAACTGCAAAATCTTCATCTTCTTCATCGTTGTCTTTTTTGAGTTCTGCAAGTTTTTCATCCTTAAGACCAACATCTTCTTCAAGTTTATCTTCAGCTTTGTTTTCAAGCTCATCCTCAAAACTGTCTTCAAAATCTTCATTAATTTCTTCATTAAGCTCATCATTACTCTCTTCGTCCTCAAAGTCTTCATCGCTATCTTCTAGTTCAGTTATTGTGGAAGACACAACTATTGACCTTGCTAAGGATTTTTATTATGTTTCAGAATCTGATATTATTAATGACGAATTCGGAATATTCGTTGCGGATAGCTCGACCTATTACCAGAACCAAGCAAAAATTATCGGTCAAAACTTTGTTAATCAGATCCAAAGCGAAATTCTCAACAAGTTCGATACAACTTGCGACTTCACGCAGTGGTGGTGTTATGGACGACAATGGGGAGCAACTATGAACGCAACCAAAGCCATTGGCTATTTTATTTGGGGTATAATCAAGGGCGAGCTCAATCAATTCGCTAGTATTCTCAATATTAATCTCAACGATCTCTTTAACCAAATCAAAGATACAATCCTCAATTACAAAGCGGTATTCGCACAGTTGATGGATCTTATTAGCAATCCAACAGTTCTTTTAAGGCTCGCAGTCGCCAAGCTCAATGACTTCCAATATACTGAGTTTTACCAAAAGTTCTATATGCTCGGTGTATTCGTAGCTGGATTCACTGGTGGTGCAGTATTACTCAAAACCGCAGAAAAAACTGTAGAAGCTACTAGCAATCTAATCAAAGCAGGCAAAATCACAGAGCAAGCCAACGAAATCAAAAACTCTCTCAAAACCTACAACCTAGCCCAAGAGATATACACGGATGCCCAAAAAACTGCGCCAATGGCTGGAGTAATCTACAAATGGATGCCACTAGATGACGGTCTGTGGGTACCGTTGAAAAAACTAAAAACTGGCAAGATAGGAACTGAAGGAGCTAATGTCAACTGGCATATACAGGATGGTAATTTTGACCAAAAAAGATTCGGAGCTTTGCTGGATTCTACCGAAACCATCTATGAAGAACAAAAAATATTAAACGCTAGGGTAGTCAAAGAGTGTAATTGCTGTCCAGCTATTGTCAGTAATAATAATTTTATCCAAAATCTATTCTTTGGAATTAAGGTTCACGCACTTCCAGCTTGTGGAAATAATAATCCAATTACAAATTCTACAAGAATTAGAGGTGGAGAAGAACACAATAAATGGAAGCTTGACGCTGAAAAATATTACGGAAAAGGATATAAAACTGAAGTAGCAATCACGAAAGGAAGTAGACCTGACGCAGTAAACTACAGCGAAAAAAAGATTAAAGAACTCAAACCAAACTCTCCAACAGGAATAGCTAGGGGAAAAACTCAAATTAAAAGATACGTAGATGAGATGAAGCAAAAAACTGGCGATAACGGCTGGACTGGTGAAGTCGTCTATTACAATCGATAAAATACAAATATTATGTCAATGATTGCTAATTACCATCTAATAACAGATGACGAACTAAAATATATCAAAGATAAAACTGATGTCTATGAGTTTTTTGCCGAAAAGCAAA
>JAYUIW010000029.1:0-7861 GCA_043765655.1 bacterium | reverse complement strand
TTCAAAAAAACCAAAAACATAGAACTTACAGCAGATCAAAAGTGGTTCAATAAAGCTTTAGCTCAAGAAAGAATTCCAGTTGAAAACAAAAATCGAGACATCAAAGTTTTTCGGATTTGCAAAGAAACTAGGCGTCAAAAACAGGCAAAGCATCATTTATTTTGGACATTAACCGCTGGTTTGGTTAATTTTAAGCTAAATTATTAGGAAAGAGGTCTAATATCAAAAGTATACAAAATAATTATGATTACAAACATTTTAGCTATAACAGGAGCGATATTCATTCTAATTCTCATCGTTGGTTATTTTGCCGACAAAAAACAAAAAACTGAACCAAGCAAATCCCCAGAGTTCAAGCTCGTGAATCACGGCGACCCATTACCCCATAATCATCTTTATAGAATAATGAACAAGAGAACTGGAGAATATGCCAAAACATACTTTGATGCAGTTACTTTTGGTAATATGGACTATAATTCATATGAGCTGATTAAATATCAAGTTCCCAAAATCGAAAAAGATAGGGAACCAACTGGAAAGTATCTTGAGCTATATGAGTTTGTTATGAGCCAAGAACTCACCAAGCAGTATTTGCGAATATTTCCTTTTGGATTACAATTTTTGTTTTTTGATGGAATTAGCGAAACATATGCTTTTAATCAATTTTGCCAAAAGTATCCATCAGAAGTAGGTAAAATGTTCCCAATAATGCACTTGAACAACGGTAAAGACACTGTTTATTTGGTTGGGGATGAGTCTTTTTTGTTACACCAAGAGTTAGATGTAACTTTTGACGAATTTATACGATTTGATAGCTGTCAACAACTTTGGGATACTATTATCAAAACTGAGATTGAAGCAAATATGGTTTAAAACCTGTATTTTTATACCCGTTCCCACCTCAACTTTGACAAATAAATCTCCCGTCACCTCGTGACACCCCCTTTGGACACTGTGTCGCTGTAACAAGTACAGCTGTACCAGTCATCTTTATCAAGGGGGAACCATTTATTACTATTTTTTAAAATGTAAAAGTTGAACTGAGTTTGAGTATAATTAAAAAAACCTATTGTAATTAATACAAAAAACCACCTTGATAGGTGGCTATACTTTTGTCAAAAATTAATAACTACTTACTTTGTGAGCTGATAATTTTTTCTTGGATGTTGCGTGGGACTTGTTCGTAGTAACCGAATTCCATTGAGGCTGTTCCTTGACCTTTGGTTCGACCACGGAGATCCGAGATATATCCGAACAACGATTCTAGCGGTACGAAAGCACTAATTACTTTACTTCTACCTCTATTGTCTGTTCCTTGGACTTGACCACGACGAGCGTTAAGATCTCCGATTACATCTCCCATATAGTCTTCTGGGACTACAACCTCGAGTTTCATGATTGGCTCTAGGATGACTGCTCCTGCTTTGATAAGCGCGGCTTTCATACCTTCGACACCTGCCATTTTGAATGACAATTCATCAGAATCTACATCGTGGTAAGATCCATCATAGACTTCGACTTCGACATCGAGTACTGGGAATCCTGCGATTACACCATTTGCCATTACCTCTTCACAACCTTTTTGGATTGCTGGAATGTATTCCTTAGGAATTGCTCCTCCAGAGATTTTGTTGACAAATTTGAAGCCTTCACCTCTTTCCAGTGGTTTGACACGGAGCCAACAGTGACCATATTTTCCACGACCTCCAGATTGCTTGACGTACTTTCCTTCACCTTCTGCTGGTGCTAGAATTGCTTCTTTGTAGGCTACCTGCGGAGCTCCAACATTGGTTTCGACCTTGTATTCTCTCTTCATACGATCGACGATGATATCGAGGTGAAGTTCTCCCATTCCTGCGAGAATTGTTTGACCAGTTTCTTCGTTAGAACTTACTCTTAGAGATGGATCTTCAGCGACGAGTTTGCCAAGGGCTGTTCCCATACGCTCTTGATCACCTTTGGTCTTTGGTTCTACAGCAAGGGAGATTACTGGTTCTGGGAAGTTGATTGATTCTAAAAGAATTTGGTTCGCCTTAGTACATAGTGTGTCACCAGTTCTAGCCTCGCGAAGTCCTACGAAGGCTGCTATATCGCCTGCGTTTACTTCTTCTACATCTTCACGAGCACTGGAGTTGAGTTTAACGATTCTACCGACACGTTCGGACTTACGGGTACGTGGGTTGAAGATTTCGTCGCCTTTGCGGACAGTTCCTTGGTAAGTACGGAAGAATGTCAGAGTTCCGAATTGATCAGTTGCAAGCTTAAAAGCAAGAAGAGCTAGTGGGGCGTTGTCATCTGGTTTGACTGAAATTTCGATGGTTTCGTCGTCTACATCATGACCAACCATTGGAGGTACATCGAGTGGAGAAGGAAGGAACTCACATACACCGTCAAGGACTTTTTGGACACCTTTGTTCTTGAGAGCTGTTCCACAGAAGATCGGATGGAGCTTACAAGCGATAGTTGCCTTACGAATGACTTGCTTTAGTTCTAGTTCTGAGATTTCTTCGCCGTTAAGGAACTTGTCCATCAAGTTATCATCGAATTCAGCCACTTTTTCAACAAGAATTTTACGGTACTGCTTAGCTTTTTCTAACAAGTCTGCTGGAATTGCCTCTGTTCTAGTGTCGCGTCCTGCATCGTCGTAATAGATCGTTGCATTCATTGGGATTAATTCTACAGTTCCTTGGAAGTTATCCTCAACACCAATTGGAAGTTGCATTACAAGACCTGCGTCGGTAAGATGTTCTTTAATTGATTTGACATCAGCGTAGAAGTCAGCTCCTGTACGATCCAGCTTGTTAATAAAACAAATTCTTGGAACATTGTACTTTTCTGCTTGTCTCCATACAGTCATAGTCTGAGATTCTACACCTGCAACACCATCGAATACAGTTACAGCACCGTCAAGGACACGAAGCGAACGCTCAACTTCGATAGTAAAGTCAACGTGACCTGGAGTATCGATAAGGTTGAATTGAGTAGACACATCAGTATCGTTGTCGTAGACCCAAGCTGGAGAATTCCATTGACAAGTCGTAGCTGCTGCGGTGATTGTGATTCCACGCTCTTTTTCTTGAGCCATCCAGTCCATCGTAGCTTCGCCGTTGTGAACTTCTCCGATCTTGTGGGTTTTCCCGGTGTACAATAGAACGCGTTCTGAAAAAGTAGTTTTTCCAGCGTCAATGTGGGCAATAATTCCAAAATTTCTAACCTTAGATAATGGTTGGGTGCGAGGCATAAATAAAATAAAATATGTTAAGTTTGTTTGATAAAGTAAAAGAGCAATAAACTCTCTAAGACACTCTTAAGTAAACAATAGCTAGCTTTTTTTGTCAAGGTTAAGAAAATCTAAGCTTATTGACGACTTAGATCTAGACTTTTTTTAGTCCATAGATGTGGTGACTTGGGTGCTAAAATATTAGCAATAATAACAATTATAGTTCAGGTGGTGTCAAGAATTCTCTTGATCTGGTTTAGCTTCCATCTTTAAAAGTCACAAGACTTGATCCAGACTTACCTTGAGTTATTTTTGTTTCAAGTTGTTTTTTATTTGTAGCTTGGATATTTTCATCTTCAAAAGAAAATGATTCTGAGGCTAAAGATTCTTGCTTATTGAGTTGGTTTTTTTTGAATTGAATTATCGTTCATAGTGACCTAATTATACATTATTTTTTAGGTAACGTCAAACCCCTAATTTGTATACCTTGTTTTTAGTAAAATTAAAGTAAAATCCTGGCTTTGACAATTAGTCTAACAAAAAGTATACTTAGAAGTAATCGAATAAACAAAAATAGTGAATATAAATGGCAATACAGCTCCAATCAGGCAAGATTGCACCAACTACGATTAATCTCAAGACTATCTCCGAGACTAATTCCAATCGCTTCAAGAGAACCGTCAACGATCTCGGGCACAAGTACACCGAGATTAGCACGCAGACGCACGCCAAGGAGCTGGGAATGGAATATGTGGATCTATATGGCTATCCAGTTGATACTGCACACCTAATTATTTTGAATAAAAAAGAGGCTGAAGACTCTGGAAGTGGAGTTTTTTTGGTACAAGAAGATGCGGTCTATTATGGAATAACTAATCCTAATAATCCCAATGTCAAGGTTAATATTGAAAGATTTCAAGCCAAATACAAAGAAGTCAAAAAGTTCTTGATATCCAGTTATAGTTATGCCAAACTACTCAAAACATATGACAAGGTTCTGGATCAAAAAGTAGTTAGTGAGAATATTGATATTGATACTTCTAAAATCGACAAATACCATGATACTATGGGCGGTTTTGATGATCTTGTGGATCACGTCTCGACGACAGAATTATTGGAGCGAATTCTCAAGCTTGCCATTGACAGCGACGCTTCTGATATTCACTTTGAACCGGAAAAAGAATATTATAATGTGAGATTAAGGTTGGACGGCGTACTTCACGAATTGATAAAGTTGAACAAACTCAAACAAAAATATGTAGAATCTCGTCTCAAAATCCTTGCCAAAGTCAAAATTAATGTAGAAACTGCGTCGCAAGATGGTCGGTTTACATTCGTATTCGATTCCAAAGAAATTGATGTTCGTGCGTCTTTTTTACCGTCTAACTATGGTTATTCAATCGTTCTTAGAATTCTTGGTAACGATAATGTTGTCTTGGATCTGGATCAACTAGGTTTCACGGGAAGAAATAAAGCCAAAGTAGAAAACGCAATCGCCAAACCGCAAGGATTAATTCTGACAACTGGACCTACAGGTAGCGGAAAAACCACCACACTTTATACTTTTTTGAAAAGTCTCAATGACGGTGAAACCAAGGTTATTACTCTAGAAGATCCAATCGAGTACAAGATCGAAGGCATTAGCCAAACCCAAATCAACCCAGATTCTGGTTATACTTTCCCCGAAGGCCTCAAGACAATCTTGCGTCAAGATCCTGACATTGTTATGGTCGGAGAAATCCGCGACCTAGAAACTGCTGAAACTGCGGTTCAGGCTTCATTCACGGGACATCTTGTGCTATCAACAATTCACACCAACGACGCCACAGGAAGTATCCCAAGGTTATTACAAATGGGTTTGCCAGGTTATCTCATCGCAGAAGCTCTCAGTGTGGCTATTGGTCAAAGGCTCATTCGCAAACTTTGTAATAACTGTAAGTACAAAAAACCTCTCACAGACGCTGAAAAACAAGTTGTAATCGAAGAGCTTAGCACACTTCCTGATGTCGAAAAAAAACTAATTCCAGCCAAGTTAGAGTTTTGGACGTCGAATGGCTGTAGTCAATGTAATAATATCGGCTACAAAGGTCGAATTGGAGTGTATGAAGTTCTGGAGATGAACGACGCTGTCAAAGTAATTCTCACTAGTCCCAATCTTAGCTTTGTGGAGATTCGCCGTATTGCCAAAGATGCAGGGATGATAACAATGTTCCAAGACGGACTACTCAAATGCTTACAGGGAGTAACAGATCTCAAAGAGCTCACAAATACGGTTAATAGGTAGATCGTTTGGTTTTGGCAAAACATCCCATATGCTAATATCATTTTCAACTTTTACAAAGCAACTTTCAAAAAGCAAATAAATTAACTTACTTCAAAGTATTTCTAGGCAAAAGTCAGTCAAAGTTATGGGCTTGGGTATATAATATTTGAATGAATCAAAGAACCTCCCAATAACAGGGAGGAGTAATCTCCTAAAGAAACTTAAAAGTTAGAACGATCTTTGAATTTGATTATACCAAATCGTAGTTTTTGTTAAGTTTTGATTTTTTGTTTAGAGTTTTTTGGTACACTAACATTGAGATAATTCCTGAGACACTCACAAAAGACATAACGAATACAGAATTAGCACCAGTTGTGACTGTTTTGCCAAGAGAGCTAACTCCTGAGCTAATTGTGCCTGAGGTTGTGTAGGTCGTGGTTGGAGTGGAGATATTACGGACAGTAGACAAAGTTCCAGAGGTTGGAGTTTGGGTGACTGTGTTTGTTGTGTTGCTAGTTACCGGAGCTTTGCAATCGTTGACTGAAGTTGCACCTGTAGAATCTGTAACCTTATTATCTGGGCAAGGGGTTGCCTTGGTGGATTGTTGTGGACAATAAGAATTCTTGGGACAAATAGTACGGTTAATAGTTCCACCTTCACAGTAATAACCTGCTGGACAGACTACACAGTTTTTGGCACTAATGTAGAATCCTGGCTTAGCGTACACACATTCGTTGTTATCGTTGATTGTTCCGCTGTTGTCGAGTTGACAGATTCCGTTGACTTGGACATATCCACGACCTGAACAGATGATAATTACAGTTCCATTGCTACCGTTGGTGGTGGTTGTCGTTGTTGTGGTTGTACTAGATGAAGACGAGGTTAACTTGAACAAGCCATCTTTGCCAGCGTCGTAGGTTTTTGTGGTACCGCCAATAACGATTGTAGTTGGGTTAGAACCTGTTCCGTCGCCGTTCTGAGTTGAGATTGTGATTCCGTATTCACTGCCAGCTACAGTTACAAGTACGCGGAATTGCTTGTTACAATCAAGGTTGTTGAAAGTATAGGTTCCGTTAGCTAGGACATTGACTGGGAAAACTAGGCTTTCTTGACCGACATAGTAGCCACTGACGTAGACATTACTTGGGATATTGCCATCTAATTCGTTAGCATCTTGGGTTCCATTGTTGTTAGAATCAATGTATAGTTTGCCAACGACTGTTGATTTACAGACATTTGAACTAGAAGAACTGGAGGAGCTTGAACTGGTAACAGAAGAAGCAACCACAGAAGAACTAGAAACAACTAATGAGCTAGAAGAAGAGCTTGAACTAGAACTTTTTGGGCTACTTGAACTTATGGTTGAACTTACAACTGAACTAGCAACTGACGAGCTTGACACAACGCTTGAACTAGAGCTTACAATTACAGGAATAAGATATAGTCCATCTTTACCGATATAAAAATCCTTGGAAATAGTAGTTGTAGTCGTAATAACTGTTGGGTTAGAACCAGTACCACTTCCATTGTCCAGCGAGATTGAGATATTGTAACCTGTAGGGGGAGTTACGCTGAGCGAAAAAGTCGTATTGCAAGGAAGATTAGCGAATGTATAAGTTCCATCGGCATTCAAGACTGCAACTCTGAGAGCGTCGCCTTCTCTGAGAGTGACTGTAGTTCCTGCTGGAATATTACCATTAGGCTCAAAAGAGTCTTGAATTCCGTTGTTGTTACCGTCGAGGTAGACTTTACCACTAATAGAACATACAATTGGAGCGACTGAGCTTTTGACTGAACTGGAACTTGCAATTACGCTTGAACTAGAAGAAACCACAACTACTGATGAGCTACTAATTACAGAAGAGGCAACAGAAGATGAGCTGATTACAACTGGTGGAACACAGACTCCGTTGATTAGAGTTGATGGAGCGATACAGGGATTCTTACAGATTCCGTTCTCGTACACAGTTCCCGCAGGACAAACACTACAAGTTCCATTGATGATATTGGTTCCAGCTGGACAAATACAAGTTGGGTAATTAATACCGCCATTTGCACATACTAGAGCAACACATTGATTGACGTTAACACTCTTTTCTGGGCTTACAGAATTAGTTGGACAAGCAACAGGGTTGGAGTTGCTACCGACACAATAAGTGTTAGCAGGACAGGCAATAGGAGTTGAGAATGTAATGGTAATTGGATCGTATTGACAGTGATCGGCGTTAGTTGGAGATTGAGACCAACCTGTTGGACATTCTAATACGATATAACCAATTTTTTGAATCGCAGTAACTGCTGTATAACTCTTGGGATACCATCGGAATCCAGCTTTGTTATTAGCGTCATATTCATTAGCTCCACATACAATAGGATCA
>JAYUIW010000028.1:0-26088 GCA_043765655.1 bacterium | reverse complement strand
CAAATCAGATGTTAACCTTGATGGTATCACAGACTCTCTTGACAGAACTATCTCACAACTTGCCCTAGAGGCAGTGGAGAATGTGTAGTTTGGTTTTTGATAATGTAGTTATACTTTGAACAATAAGTTAAAGTTAATTCATTTGACATTACCCAAATAATGTAATATAATACTAGTATTCTTTGAGTTTTTGTACCAAAGTAAAGCAAACAATTATTTTTATGTTCGTAACCAACAACACACCAAAAAAACTAAGGAATAAAGAAGTGGGAGATAATAATCCTGCTGAAAATCCTAAAGGTTTATCAAAAGATAAATTACTAGAGTCCACTTACACATTTGAAAGAATTGCAAAGTATTTATTGCCAGAAGGTTTGTCACAAAATGAAGAAACAAGATTAACCCAAAAATTTGTGTCTCTGTTTATAACTGAAATTGAAAATCATCCTCATGAATTTCTTTTAAACTCACAATTAAAAGCCATACAGGATAAAGTTGCTCTACAAGTTAACTCTTATCAAAACTAATTCCAACAACCACTACGGTTGTTTTTGTTTACACTTTTTTTGGGGACAAATTCAACTCAAGATCCTCATCCTTTAGACAAAAAACCAAATCTAGTTTAGAATTAATATGCCCAAACTCATATGAACTTTGACTGACTTTTACCTATAAATACATTGAAGTAAAGTAATTTGTTTACTTATCGAAAGTTATTTTATAAAAGTTGAAAGTGACATTTGTATAACAGTATAAAGTAATTTTAGCCCGAATAAAAATATGTCAAAAACCATTAAAAAAATCTTAATTATTGGATCTGGACCAATCGTAATCGGACAAGCTGCGGAGTTCGACTACTCTGGTACTCAGGCCTGCGTCTCTGCCCGCGAAGAAGGAGTTATGACAGTCCTGGTCAATTCCAACCCAGCAACTATTCAAACCGATCCCGAAGTTGCCGATTCTATCTACATCGAGCCGCTAACTGTGCCGATTCTGGAGAAGATTATTATGGAAGAAAAGCCCGACGGAGTTCTAGCAGGTGCAGGGGGTCAAACCTCGCTCAATCTATGTATGAAGCTCAAGGAAGCTGGGATTCTGGAGAAGTACGATGTTGAAATGTTGGGAACAAGCTATGAATCCATTAGAACTGGCGAAGATCGTGATTTGTTCAAAAATAAAATGATCGAAATCGGCGAGCCAGTACTCAAGGCAAAAGCAGTTACAACTGTTCAAGAAGGACTAGACTTTGTGTCCGAGATCGGTTATCCTGTGATTCTACGAGTTGCGCTTACACTCGGTGGAACGGGAGGAAATACAGCATATGAAGAAAATGATCTGCGTGAGAAGTTAGACTTTGCGATTAAAGCCAGCCCAATGGGACAAGTTCTAATGGAAAAATCGATCTTAGGTTGGACGGAACTAGAATACGAGATGATTCGCGACGGTGAAGGTAACAAAATCGTAATTTGTAATATGGAGAATATCGATCCGATGGGAGTTCATACCGGCGAAAGTATGGTCGTCGCTCCAGCCCAAACTCTATCCGACCAAGACCACCAAAAACTCCGCGATAGCGCCCTCAAAATCGTCGAAGCTCTGGAGATCAAAGGAGGTTGTAATGTGCAGTTTGCTTTTAATTCCACGACTCTAGACTACTATGTTATCGAAGTTAATCCACGCTTATCACGTTCATCCGCACTCGCCTCCAAAGCCACAGGTTATCCAATCGCCAAGGTTAGTACGAAGATTGCACTGGGTCAAACTTTGCCTAATATTATTAATTCTATCACTGGCAAAACAGCCTTTTTCGAGCCTGCACTGGATTATATTGTGGTCAAGATTCCCCGCTGGCCAGACGACAAATTCCCATCTATGGACAAATCCTTGGGCGTAGCGATGAAGTCAACTGGTGAGATTATGGCAATTGGCAGAACCTTCGAAGAAGCAATGTACAAAGCAGTCAAAAGCCTCGACTTCAAGGAGGATATATTGAGGTAAAAAGTATAAAATTAAAAGTTTTTAATATGGAAAGTTATCAACATCCAAAATTTCAAATATTTTTTGAACAACAAAGACAATCTTTAGAATTGCTACAGATGGCTAGAACAGAAGCGTTAATGTCTGGGAATAAATTAGAAGCTTATAGCCTTAGAAATAAAATCAAGCGATTGAACGATAATATTTTGGAAGGAAAGGTTTATCTCTCTAACGAACAAGTAAATTCAATGGAGCTTAACATTAGAGATATTATTGTTGATAAAAATCAAATTGACTTTAATATTGTTAGATTTTGCCCTGCTAAATGTAGGTTTTGCTCTGTTCCAAGTAGTTTATTTATTGATGAAGTCGGAACTACTCAATATTTGAATGAATCTCAAAGAATCATAGAAAGGCTAGAAAACACAAATTCAAGTATAAATAGAGTAATAATTACCGGCGGTGAGCCTCTACAAAATATAAACAGAACTTGTGCTTTGATAAAAATTCTAGCCAGTGGCTCAATAGATTGGGAAGTTTTGTCGATTATCACCAACGGACAATTTTTGACATTGCCTAACATTAGACTATTGGAACAATCAGGTCTCAAGCAAATCGCTTGGTCTATGCATAGTTTTGATAAAGCCAAAAATAACTCAATCTTTGGCGTAGATATTGATCTAGATGAGAATATCAAGAATCTACAAAAAACAAATACGGAATTGAGATTGAATATGACATTGCAAAAATCTGGAGTTGGAAACTATGAACAATTAATAGAATATCTTGATTGTGCAGGTGTGACAAAGATTGTGTCTTCTGTGTATTGTAGAAAATTATTTGAATTTACAAAGACTCAGCAAGGTTATGAAAGTCATCCAGGCTATAATCGCAATTCAAGAGAGTATGCAAGAGAACAGGCTGTTGATATTGAGCTTTTGTTACAAAATCTGCGTAGTAGTTCAAGGTTTGAGTTAGTTCACACTGTCGAATTTGACTCTCGGAAGAAAACAGAAAATTATTTTTTTGACAAAAAAACAGGAATTAAACTTTATATTTCAGAGCTTACAATTGGTGGTGAATCCCCATATATTAACACAGATCATAAGTTAGTTTTACCTTATCTTGTGCAACAGCCAGATGGAAAGCTATACACGAATTATACAGACGGAAAACAAATTAATTTTTAGATTATTATGTCAAATATATACGAAAGTCAACCTTGGAATTCAATTTTTGAAACTATCCCAAATCCTCTTGGAAACGAGTATCAAAAGCAAGAATTTTCTAGTTTGGACAACATCAGAGAAGTCAGAAAAACAAGTGCTTTAATTGTAGTGGATAACCAAAATGGGTTTTTGGATGAAGATGGATGGGGAGTGCAAAATCAATTGTTTGATCCACAAGAATTTGGTAGAGATAAAGCCATGGAAAGTATTAAAAATTTATATTTTTGGGCTGGTGTAAATGATGTCAAAAGAATTTTCTTACAGTTTAATCCTTCAATAAATAATTCACCAAACGTTATGTCGGGAATTGTAATGAGTGACTTTGATAAAGATTTTTACGATCTCAAGCCAAGTGGAAAAGATGTTGTGTTCCAAAAAGGAGCAAATAGTGGTTTTGATAATCCTGAACTACTAAAGTTCATTGTCGAGAATAATCTTAATCATTTAATAATTTCTGGATTTTTCTTGGGAGCTTGTGTATCTGCAACTGCTAGCGATGCGATTAAACACAACTTAGCGGTAACTTTACCCGTTGAAGCGAATTCCGTTCATAACAAAAATCCTTCTGAAATATCACAAGAAAGTCTCAAAAAACATTATCTAAGAACTCATTTTGGCAAAGAAAGAATCAATGTATTAAAATTAACCAACTAACCTCCCTCCCAATGTCCAACTCAATCCTCACAATCACACACAAACATTCCAAATCAATGGCGCGAACTGGCGTCGTCCAACTCAACCGTGGAACAGTCAACTTTATCAAAAAAAATAAAATTATAATGTAATTTATTCTTAACATGTTTAATAAACTCCAAAAAATTCTACCTTTTGTACTTCAGATCACCATTAAGCTTGGTGCGATTGGACTAGGTGTGTTCACTAATCGTTGGTTGAATCAATATTTGCCAGCAATTGAGCGTGCAGATTACGCTGTGGCAACTTCTTTTACGACTATTGCTGTGAGTTTTGTGAGTTTTGGGATTAGTAATCATGTTCAGAAGTTCTTCACTTCTAGGGAATTCTCTCACAATCGTGATCAACTTTTTAGTATGAGTTTGGTGGCTAGAGTTGCTAGTTATTTTGTTGGGATTGTATTTATTCTGTGTACTTTTTGGCTGGTGGATTCTCAGATTTTGGGTCTAATTATAGGACTTTATACAGCCCAATTCATACTGCTTGCGGATATTAGTTTTAAGTCTATTACTGATTCTTTTGGCAATAGTTGGCAATTCTCAATAACTGATTTTGGGTCCAAGCTAGCTCTGGTTGGCTCTCTTTATGGTTTGGTTTTTTGGTCAAAAGATCTGGCTAATCTTACTACTTTTGTGTGGATTTCTATTGTGGTTTATTTTGGAGCTTTTATCGCGGATTTTCTTTGGCAAAAAAAACATTTTAGATTAGTTCGTTTTCCATTGAGTTTGTTCAAAAAGCACACTAAGTCTATGTTGTATCTTGGAGTTTCGGCTTTTTTGTACGCTTTGTACTCTAGATTCGGAATTTTTTTGATTGATTCCAATGATTATAATGCCAAAAATGCCTTTGATAATGCTATCAAAATCTACGAAATCTGTACAGTCCCAGCCAGCCTTCTAGTTCCAATTCTAGTCTCTAAGATCAAAATTGAACACGATAATGGTCAAAAACTGTGGAATTCAATTCGCAAATACTTTGAAATTTGTTTTGGGGCGAGTTTGTTAATTTTTGGTTTGTGTTTTTTGTTGGCTTATCCTATGGTTTGGATTGTTGGAGCGGACAAGTTCCCGCTGACGGTTGAATATTTTCAAATCTTAAGTTTTGGGCTTATAATCGTTCCTTTTGTGTGGTTTTTGGGACAACTTAGTATAATTTTTAACCAAGAAAAAAATGAATTAATCTCAACTTTGGCGAATTGCACTTTTGGAATTGTCTCACTTTTGGCTTTGAATAGAGCTTTTGGATATTCTGGGATTTTGTACGCTTTTGTTTTGACGTTAGTTTTTGACTTGATTTTCAAATTTATTTTGTTCTCTAAAATTAAGTTTTAATCCTGATATGATGGGCTTTTGAACTCAAAATTCCCAACAAAAACCTTGACAACTCAAAAAAAATCAACCATAATTAATAACTGTTAATGTTGTTAGTAATTCAAACAAAATATTGTTAATTTTATTCAACAAACACAAAAATTTTAGGAATCTTTGGTATAATAATTCAGAATATATTCTAAAACAAAAACAAAAAACCTATATCTAAAATCTGATTCAAGAATTAACCCAATCAGTTAATTTTACAGTTATTTATTCTCAATATTGTCTCAATAATTATGGCGGCGTAGCTCAGTTGGTTAGAGCGTAGGACTCATAAGCCTAAGGTCGGTGGTTCAATTCCACTCGCCGCTACCAGACATAGAATAGTTTTTCCTCCCCTTCATTCCTATGGAGGGGTTGGTTTATGGACAGAATTTGACGAATTGACTATTTTGGAAAATAATTATGAGGAAAATTAGTAATATAAAAGTTGTTTTTGAACCACTGTCATTCTGAGTATCGCGAAGAATCTAGAAAAGTTATTTTTACGTTGTCATTCTGAACGAATGTGAAGAATCCCCTGTTGTGCAAAATAGACTACCGCTACTGTAATTCTTAACTCGTTTCAGGATCTAAAATGGAGACTAGTCAAATTTAATAATATCTTTTTTAGTTAATTTCAAAAATAAAAACTCTTTACTTAAAAAGCGAGGTATTTTTGGGTTTCTCAAGTTGACTCCTAAACCTTGAAGGACTAGATATTTATAGAATCAAAACTATACTGTATAATTTTGTAAAAAATTAACCTTAAGAACAACTTTTCTAGATTCTGAAATAAATTCAGAATGACAACTAAAAAACCTTAGCTGTTTTTAAATTATCTTCGCCAGTCACAAATCAAATAAAATAAATATATGAATCCTACAATCTCAATAATGGTGGACTATGCCCACGAGCCACATTCTATGACCAAACTTCTAGATATGTTGGTGGATTTTCGGCGACGACAAATATTTGACAAGATTATCCATATTGTTAGCTGTGATGGCGCTGGTAGAGATGACTGGAAAAAGCCAGTAATGGGTCAAATAAGCTACACTAGAGCTGATTTTACGGTTGTTACGACCGAGAGTTATGATCAAGGCGAAAATCCTACAGAAATTGTACAATTAATCACTGAGAACTTTGGAATGGAGTCTAAGATTGATTCGCCGATAGAATTCAAATCAGCTTCTAAATACCTTGAACAAATTAATCGCGACCAAGCTATGCAACAATCTTTAGAAATTGCCGTTAAAATGCAAGACTTGTATAATTTATACCAAAAAAATGACAATCAAGAACCAGAATCTCTCAAAATTCTAATCGTATCAACTGGAGTTGGCAGTGAGCAAAAACTCTGGATCAATGGTCAAGATGTTATTCGCGACGAAAGCCAAGTTTGGGCAAAATTATGGAAAGAATTAGAATTAAAGTTAAGCTAATGATATTGCCAAAATAAAAATATAAGATTAACTCAAAAAATTATAAGTATGCTTCAACTTCCAACTCTCAAAATTGCTATCTGTACCAGTTCCAGTTTTGTGATTCCAATTATCCAAGATATTCTTAGTAATTCCGATTCCACTTTGGGAGAAATTTATGACAAGCAACTAATAAATTCTAATATTTTAGATCAAAAAAATACTGTAATTTTTGGCAATGAGATTGATAACGTTCAAAATAATAAAAACAATAATTCCAAAGTTGAATTCAAAAATAGTTCTCAAGATAATTCAAAAAACATTCTACAAAATTATTATAATACCAAAGTCGAACTAGTTCTAATTATTACGCAACCTGATAGAATCAATCGAGATAAAGTTATCCAAAATCCAATCAAAAAATGGTGCTTAGAAAATCAAAGTCAAAATAAAATTAAAGTACTTTCTCCAGACAAAATAAAAGAAGTTCAAGCTGAATTGGAGCAAATTGACATTGTAATTACAGCTTCTTTTGGTCAGATTATTGACCGTGAAACCTTAATCAAACCCAAACTTGGCTGGCTCAACTGGCACCCTTCACTCCTCCCAAAATACCGCGGAGCCACTCCGATGCAAAGTGCGATTGTGAATCAAGATCAGTATCTCGGGCTAAGCTGGATTGATGTTGGTATCAAAATGGATGAAGGCGAGGTGTATTATCAGTCTAAAACTCTCAACTCCAACCAAATCTATCAAGACCAAATCCTACATCAGGCACATATTGGAAGTTCGACTTGGGCAATCGCGATCATTAATAAGTTACAAGGAAATTCCATCTCTCAGGAAGAATTGTCGAGTATAAATAACCAAAAATTAAGTTTTTGTGGGAGGTTGACCAAAGAAGATTCAAGTACAGACAACCATTCAAAAACTGCCAAAGAAATAATTGCTAAATTCCTAGCCTACAACGAATTCCCCGGAACTGTGATTCCCAAAGATGAAGTTTTTGGAGAGTTTAGGATTATAGAAATTATAAAAACTCAAGAAGAATTTTTGAACATTAAAGAAGAAAGTATAAAAGAAAACATAATCTTTGAAAGTATTAATTGGCTAATTATTAAAGAAAACAAACAACAAAAATGCTACCTAAAATGCAAGAATAATGAATACCTGCAAATAACCAAAATCAAAAACTCCTTCGGTAAAATGATCGGTTTAGAAGGTTTTGACTTCGGAAAGTTGGAAAATAAGTTGAAGTAAAAATATCTGTATAAATTTGTTTCACTAAAAACATTTTAACTAGTTACCCCTTTTTGAAGGGGTGAGCCGAATGGCTCGGAGATTTTGTTTTAGAAGATAAATACTGCAAGGAGTATAAATCAACTTTTCTCCCACAAAACCTCAAAGAGATTGGTATAGAACTTTGCCATTGTAGAATCAGTGATTACGATTACTCTTGCCATAACTGTGTTCCAGTTCAAGACTTTGTTGCCACAGATCCAGATTGCTCCTAGAGATTGGAATGAACTTGGTAGTATTTTCATTTGACGTAAATGTTCTTTGTCTTGTTTTTGCATTTTTCTAAATTCTAAATTGTCATCTCGAACTAAAATTCTGACAAAAATATTTTTTTTTATTCTAGGTTTACCCCAGTTTTCAAAATAATAATCTAAGTCAATAATATCATAAAAATCCTGACCTTCAGAGATCATTAATACCTCATCTCCAAAGTTCATTTCTTCTAGAATTTGGTGGAAAATCTGAATGAATTCCTTTTTACCTTGGTAGATCTTGGTGATTGGCTCACGACCTTTGGAATAATATTGCGATTGCAAGTCCGGCAAAATCTTCCCAAAATCATCTCCAATTCTAGAGAATTCTACTTCTTTGAGCCTTATGATTGTCATTAGCTTGGAAGGCGGGCTAAGTTCTATTCGACGCGAATAATCTGGACTACGAACCACCAGTTCCATTTGGACTAATTCATCAAGAGCTTGGTATACCTTGAGTCTGTAGATTCCAAGTTTGTCAGAGATTTGAGACACATTCAATTGTGGATATTGCACCAAAATCTCATAGACTT
Source organism: bacterium (assembly GCA_043765655.1). GTDB lineage: Bacteria > Patescibacteriota > JACMRA01 > JACMRA01 > JACMRA01 > JAYTWQ01. The sequence goes on along the minus strand of JAYUIW010000028.1, from coordinate 17,330 downwards.
GAATTGCCAGCTGTGATAAGCCAATTTTGGTTAGAGCTGTTGTGAGAATATTACCTTTGGGCATAAAAATTAATTGTTAAAATATCTTAACATTCTAAAAACTAATTAAACCCTATTTTTGCTGTTTTGTAAACTAATTTAATTATAAAGACTTAAACTGTAAAAGATTATTAACAATTATTAGTAGACAATAAGTTAAAATTATGATTTAATATAAAATATTAAAAACACTTTTAATCCAATCGCATCAATATGTTTAATCCCAAAAATATTTCCATCTTATTAGTAATCCTTGCCATTGCAATTACTAGTATTACAATTTTTAATAACAATAATAACCCTTCAATAGCCAAACAAAACTCTAACGATCAAACTTCAATTAAAATTGGAGTAATTACAGATCTCACAGGAGTTGCTAGTTATTGGGGCAAAAGTACGCAAGTAGGAATCAAAATTGCTCAAGAAGAACTTTCTCAAAAAAATTACAAATCCGAGTTTATCTTTGAAGATTACAAGCTCCAAGCTCCAAGTGCCTTGAGTGCGGTTAACAAACTTAACGGAGTCGATAATGTAGACGCTTATTATGTCGAATTCAATCCAGCAACTTACACTGTGAGCCCTTTCCTCAAAAATAAAAATAAAATTATGCTCTACGACGCATCTCCAGTTAGTCCGTTAACTGAGTCTAATAATTACTTCAAAAGCTACCTAGACTATGAAGAAGGCTGTCGTTCGATGGCTATGAAGTTCAAAGAGCAAGGAATAACCAAAATTGCTAGTTTGCAACCCAAAATTGAATTCGGAGAATTATGCACCAAAGGAGTTGTGAGTATTTTTGGTGATACAGTAATTGAGAATTACAATCTTGGAGACGATTCCAAAAACCTAGTAACCAAGCTCAATAATGATGGTATCCAAGCTATAATTAACACAGGATTCGAATTAGATACAGCTAATATTCTCAAGACAATTGGAGAGATTAATTCTAATATTAAAGTTGGTGTAACTCTGGATACTTTGACACCGACAATAAAGTCTCAATACGCCAAAGAACTTCAAGGAAGTTATAATTTTGGTTTTGGTGAGATTAGTTCAGAATTCATTGCTAAAGTTAAAAAGATTAATCCAACTGTGGTCTCATTCGAAGCTTCAGCTCTAGGTTATATTCATGCCAAGCAGTTAGTAACAAGCCTAAGTGATTGCAAAAAAGAAATTATTTGTACCAAAAATAGAATCTCACAGTCTCCACCAGAAACTATAATTCCATTCCAATCATTCGTTAATCAAAAAGCAGTCTTCAAAACCTTGGTCGGAAGAATTGAATAAGAATGTTGCAGATTTTACTTGGTTCTGTTTGGTATTTTGGGATTTATCTCCTAGTGGCTTCGGCATTTGCTTTATATCTTAGATTTATAAAAGTATTAGATTTTGGCTTTGTCGTTATTTTAGCTTTTGGGAGTTTTGGATTTTGGTATTTTTATCCAACTAATATTTTTTTGGGTTTGGGAGTATCTTTTTTGAGCTGTTTTGTCTTTAGTTTTTTGACCTATCGATATATTTATCAAAACTATAAAGCTACAATTCCCAGTGAAGAATTAATTATTGGAATGGTAGTTACTGATTTGTTTGCTAATTTGTTTTTGGTTTTTTTGGGTTCAAATATCAAAGTTGTAGGTATTAAAGGAGTAAAGCTAGAATTTTTTGGGAGTTATTTTGATAGCAACAGTCTAATTTTTTTGGTAATCGTTCTATTGATTTATTTTGGTGTTATTTATTTGTTCAAAAAGTCTAGTTATGGACTTGTTATAAATTGCCTACCAAATCTAAAAAAATTAAATAATCTTGGTTTTGATGTTTATAGGATACAGTTTTTAGTAGTAACTCTAGGCTTGTTTTGTTTATGGATCTCTTCGATTGGAATTGCTATTTCGCAGAATTTACAGTTTAGTTTTTTGGTAAATATTATAATTAAAGGTTGGTTAATTGCACTGATAAGTCAGAATAAGATAGAGAAAGTTTTATTTACAACTCTCATATTAATATTTGTTGAATTGTTTGGAACTCAGTTATTGAACTCTGAATTTAGAGATGTAATTTTTTATGGATTTGTACTTATTTGGTTGGCTTTGAATAATATAATTAGTGAATTTCAAACCTTAAAACAAAGTTTATGAGTCTATATTTTGATAACTTGGTAATAATTTTTTTGTTAGTTCTTGTTGAATCAATACCTTTTTGGTTGATTTATAATTGGTCCAAAACTCTTAATTTTGCCCAAATTACTTGTTTTGGAATTGCTGGCTACTCTTACACAATTTTGAGTACCAGAACAAATCTTAATATTTGGATTGCAATTGCTTTGAGTATATTTTTTGGAACTCTGGCTAATCTTATTGTTTATTTTATTTCTAGAATTAATCAAAAACTTGATATTGCTACTTTTTCTTTTATTTTGTGCGTATTTTTTTATTTTATTTCAGTTAATACAGTTACTTTGACCAATGGTAATTTGGGGTTGATAAATATTCCACCGCTTCCATTCAATATTTTTTGCGTACTTATTATTATTTTGGTGATTGAGTTTGCAGTTATAATTAGTCTAATAAGAAGTCAGTTAGGGTTAGTTTCCCAAAACTTAAAAGACACAAAGCTACTCGAAAATCTTGGAATTAATTGGGAGTTTAGTCGCTTGATAATTTTTTTAGTTTCTGGAGTTTTTGCTTCGATTGCTGGAATATTATCAGCTAGTTATTGGCATTATATTGACCCAAAAATTCTTAATTACAGCTTTATTTTCACACTTTTAGCTATTACAATTTTAACCAAACAAAACATATCTAGAATTTTTATATATTGCTCTCTTGTTACCTTAATTCCAGAATTATTAAGAGTTTTTAACTTATCTATTCTTAGTTCTTCAGAAATCAAAAATATAGTTTTTGACATTATTATTCTACTTGCAATTCTTACTTCAAAGCTTAAATTTAATTCTAATTATGTTACTAAAAATTAATAGTCTTAACAAAAAATTTAACTCTAACATAATATTTCAAGATTTTAACTTAGAGCTTAAGGAGAAAGAATTAATAGTAATTACAGGCAATAATGGCTGTGGCAAAAGCACTTTGTTCAATCTTATCGTTGGAGATATTACCCCTGATTCAGGATCAATTGTTTTTGATAAAATAGATTTAGGCAATCTCAAAACTTATCAAATCGCAAAATTAGGAATCGCCAGAACTTTTCAAAATGGTGGATTATTCCAAGATTTGACAGTTGAGCAAAATATTGTATTGGTAGTGGAATCTCAAAATAAAAATAACCAAAAATCTAGTTGGTGGCGGGGAATATTACCGATAAATTACCAAAAATACAATCTACAAATCCAAAAAATACTACAAGAAATTAATCTCGATGGAAATCAAAAACAACTTGTCAAAAACCTTTCTACAGGACAATCTAGACTATTAGAACTCAAAAAACTGGAATTACAAAAAGCAAAACTTTATCTCATTGATGAACCATCCGCTGGAGTGAATCCCAAAATGTATCCTGCAATAATAAATTTGATCAAAAAACTAAACCAAAATTCAGCGGTAATTGTAATTGAACACAACGAGAATATTATCAAAGGTTTGGAATTTGCTGGTCCAGTTAAAGCCAATTTGAAAGTCAATTTAAATTTTTTTGGAAAGTATTAATAATCTCATCCACAAGATATAAACTCAAAACATTGAATTAAACAAGATAATCTTGACAAAAAACCGTTTATACATCAATATTATAAGGATATTCCCATGTTATCAACTTTTTCCACAAAAAAGAAAATTCTAGTTCCAAGTAATATCAAAAACATTGTCAATTAAGCTAATTCAAGCCAAATATTTATATTTTTTAATGTCTAATTTTTTAACTCAGTCAGGACTCGATGAACTCAAAGCTCGTAAAGACGAAATTACAAATGTACTTTTGCCACAAATTACTGTGGACATCAACGAAGCTCGAGATCAAGGAGATCTTAAGGAGAACGCAGGTTTTCAAACTGGACTCAAGGTTAGAGATGAATTAATGGCAGAAATGGGTCAAATCGACGATATTCTCAGCAGTAATATAACAATTATTGAAGAAGGTAATACAACTGGAATGGTGCAACTAGGCTCAACAGTCGATCTCAAGTTTTTGGATACTAATACTACCAAGACCATTAAGATTGTCGGAACTAGTGAATCAAATTTTTTGGAAGGAAAAATAAGCAATATGTCGCCTCTTGCAGAAGCGATACTCAATCAACCAAAAGGAGCTAAAGTAGAATACAAAGTTCCCAGCGGTGCAATCAAGATAGAAATTTTAGAAATCAAATAACAACAACAAAATGTCGCAATTCATAGTAATGTCAGGTTCCAAGCAATATTTTGTAGAACCAGGACAATATCTTCAAGTTGACAGAATGAATAACGTCAATATTGATGATACAGTTGAAATTCCAGTAGTTTTTAGTTTTGGTAAAGATGTGAAGACAATCAAAGCCAAGGTTATCAATCACAACAAAGGTAAAAAAATCCGTGTTGTAAAGTACAAATCAAAATCTTGTTACCACAAAGTTACAGGTTTTAGACCTTACCTCACAACCCTAGAAATCATTGGTTAGTTTTTTAGTCTATGTCAAAAGTTGAATTTTTTGATGATAATGGTGGGTTCCAAGAATTAAATTTCAACGGCAATCTTTCACCAGTAACTCATGCTAAAGTAGTTTTTGGAGAGCTAATACAAACTCAAAATCTCCCTCCAACCCCTTACGAAGGTAATACACCTCCCAAAGAAGGAGGAGGAAACAGAAAACCAAAGTCTAGAAATTGGCAAAATCCAGGATATTATCCTAACCAAAAGCCAAATCAATGGTAAACCAATTCAGAATTAATTTATTATGAATCACAAAAAAAATACCCGTAAACTCAAGCGTACAGAGGAAGAACGTAGTCGTCTCAAGAGAGATCTTATCGGTGCGTTGACCAAGTATGGTACAATCAAAACCACAACTACCAAAGCAAAATGGTTTCGTCCATTCTTTGAGAGATTGGTAACACTATGCAAAAATGCAGGCGACGATGTTCAATTGCAATTCAAGCGTGTGCGTCCTTATCTTAGTGAAGTTGACTCTAGAAGATTCATCGAGGTAGTAATGCCAAAATTCGCTAATCGCCAAGGAGGTTATACTCGCCAATTACACTTTGTAAGCGGAGAAGCCCCAGATCGCAAAGAATCAATCGTAATGATTGTTGAATAATATTTAATTTTATGACAAAATCAGCAAATATAAAAACCACAAGAGCAACCAAGAACGGCTTTCAACGACCATACTTTATCCTAGATGCATCTACACTTCCAATTGGTAGAATCGCTACTGAAGCTGCTAGAATCTTAATCGGCAAAAACCGTGCAGACTACTCTCCAGATGTGGATATGGGCGGAATGGTTGTTATTATTAACGCCAACAAGCAGTTCATGTCAGGACAAAAGATGCAAAAGAAAGTATATTTCCGTTACGGTCGCCAACTCGGTTCCCTCAAGTCTCGTTCGTATGTAGAGCAAGTAGAATTGGATTTCAAATTCCCTCTCTACAATGCTATCAAAAAAATGTTACCACGTAACCGTCATCAAGATCTCAGAATTAATAATCGTGTTTTTATCTTCGAAGACGAAACTCACACTATTACTTTCCCAATTTTTGACAGTTATACTTCACTTCAAGTTAGCGGTGGCAAAGATATTACAAAGCCAAAATCAGCTCCAAAAGTTGACTTAAAAGCCAAGAATATTGAACCAAAGATAGAAGTAAGTTCTATGGAAGTTTCAGACACTTCTCCAACTATGAACTTAGTCGACGAAGCTCCAAAAGTAACTAAAGTAAACAAAGAAAGTACTGGCGACGATCTTAAAATCGTAGAAGGAATCGGTCCAAAAATCGAAATCTTACTTAACGAAGCTGGAATCACAACTTTTGTACAACTTGCAGACGCTCCAAGCGATCAGCTAGAAAAAATTCTTACCGAAGCAGGTTCTAAGTTCAATTCTTGGATTGCTAGTATTCCATCATGGAGCCAGCAAGCTAGTCTAGCCAGAGATGGCAAAATGGACGAACTAAAAGTCCTCAAAGACGAATTAAACGCAGGAAAATAATTATAATAATATGCCAACTATTAATCAACTCGTTCGCAAAAACCGTAACAAAGTTATAGTAAAATCCAAGTGTCCTGCAATGGGAATCAACTGGAATAATAACTTTAACAAAACTGGAACAGCTAACTCTCCATTCAAAAGAGGTGTTTGTCTTAAGGTGTACACTACAACTCCAAAGAAACCAAACTCTGCGGTTCGTAAAATTGCTAAGGTCAAACTATCTAATAAGATGGAAGTTCTCGCCTACATCCCAGGGATCGGACACAATCTTCAAGAGCACTCTGTGGTCTTACTAAGAGGAGGTCGTGTAAAAGATCTTCCAGGTGTAAAGTACCATATTGTTCGTGGAAAGTTAGACTGTGCAGGTGTCAAAGACCGTAAGTCTGAGAGATCCAAGTATGGTGCTAAAAAACCTAAAGCTTAGTATTTTACAAATTCCCCCTATCAGGGGGCAAGGGGGTACCAGACACTGTCATTCTGAACTTGTTTCAGGATCTAAAAAAGTAGTAAACAAACTATCATCTTGAGCGAAGTGAAAGATCCCCTGTTGTTCAAGATAAAGTCCAAAAATTACTTAAAAACAAATTCCTCTGTCCGTCGGACATCTCCCTTTATTAAGGGAGAGTAAAAAACGACAAACCACACAATTCAAAATTCCCAAAATTATGACAACAACCAAATATTTTTATGGCGTTGGTCGCCGCAAAACATCAACAGCAAGGTGCAAATTCTTTGCTGAAGGTGAAGAGTTACTAATCACAGTCAACAAGCGTCCAATGAAGGAATTCTTTCCTGATTTTTATGCTCAAAACATTGTTATTGCTCTACACAATATGGCAATTACTACAGGTGTTGTAGAATTACACGTTAGAGGTGGAGGCACTAGTTCTCAATCCGAAGCTTGTAGATTAGCAATCACTAAGTCTCTTGTCAAAAAAGATGAAGGCAACAAAGTTATCGCTAGAATGCATGGCTATATGACTACAGATCCACGTCAAGTTCTACCAAAGAAGGCAGGATTCCGTAAGGCTCGTAAAGTCGAACAATGGTCAAAGCGTTAGTTCAAAAATATTAATTAACTTTTGAATCTTGTTTAACCCTGTCATTCTGAGCAAGTGAGAAGTGGGTCTTGGGTCTCCCAAGACGAAGCCTCGCCACGACAAGTAAAGAATCCCCCAGCTCTTGAACAAAAACATCCGTTATATTGTATATCACTAAAAGTTCTAACCTTTTACCCAAAACATTATTAATTCCCATTAATCAAAATTCCAAACTATGGCACATAAAAAAGCAGGTTCGTCCACCAGTAACGGACGTGATTCCAAGTCCAAGAGACTCGGTGTCAAAAAATTCGCCGGTGAAGTTGTATTCACTGGTAACATCTTGATTCGTCAACGAGGTACCAAATTCCATGCTGGAACTGGCGTTAAAAGAACTTCAGACGACACTCTAGTCGCACACACTGATGGTATTGTTAGCTTTACCAAAAAGAAAGTATTCGCTTTTAATGGTAATCTTACCAAGAGAACCTTCATTAACGTTGCAATCTAATTTTGAATACTTTTTCGAAATTCAAACTGTCAAAATTCAGATCCAACTTATAACCAATTAATTTCTTCCAAAATAATAATGGAAGATTTTTTGGTTTAGTGAAAACATACTTTTAATTCGTATTCCTAAAATTAGCTTGACATATACTTTGGAAACTTATAAAATAAGACTAATAACTATACTTATTATGGAACGCCAAATACAAAAAATTATTACTTTAGAAAAACCTCAGCTATTCGGAGATTTTGATGCTAGGAATATTGTTCCAAATCAAATTAGTCATAAAAATTTTTCTCCTTTTGTAAGGTTGGATAATGGATACCCAAATTATTATAAAACATCTCAAAGAGAGCGTGGAGTTTTTGAGCATCCTCACACAGGAACACAAATTATTACTTTGGTACTTGATGGAGAAATGAGGCATAGAGATAATTTAAACAATGACAGTACGATTCAAGGTTTAGGAGTTCATTCGCTCGTAACTGGGGGCGGAGTAAAACACCATGAGACTTTTGGAGAAAATTTTAATAAACAAGGAGGACTTTTACACTTTTTACAAATCTGGCTAAAATTACCATCACAATTTCAGAATATTGAACCATTTTATGAAGACTTTCAAAATTTTAGAAGTACTTTGAAAAATGAACTTAAAACAACCGTAATTTCAGGTTTTTATAATGGTATCGAGGGAATCGTAAAAACATTTTCAGAAGTCAATATTATCAACTTTGAGATAAAAAATAATTCAAATTGTCAGATAATCACAACCCCCAATCATAATTCAGGAATAATGGTAACAAGCGGAGCTATAAAAATAAACGGTGTATTTATAAATTCTAATACCTTTGTTTTACTCGAAACTTCAACAAGTAAAGTTGTTAAAGTGGAATCCGAAGAAAGTGCAAAATTTGTTTTATTGGAGGGTTTGAGAATATTAGGTCCAGTAATTACAGACAAAAATGGATTCTATGTTAGAAATTCTAAACTTAAAGTTGATAAAGATAGAGATAAATTTAGAAAATTAAGTTAAAATAAGATGAAAAATAACCCTTTTGAAAAACCACAAACCGTAGACTCTTTCTCAAACTTATCTGAGTCTAACTATATTGGAGATCCTAGCAGATTAGAAAGTCTAAAATTCATTATGTCCAAAATTCCAGAACATGGTGTTGGGCTAGATATTGGCTGTGGAGCTGGCAGAATATCTTTATTACTTAAAGATAGATATAGTTTTGTTGGAATTGATAATTCTCAGGCAATGATTGATAAGGCAAAAATATTATGTCCTGAATCTGAGTTTTGGTGTAAAGATGTTGTATCTCAATTCGACTATCTTAACAGAGAATTTGATTTTGCGATTGCTTTTGGATTGAGTATGTATTTAAGGTTTGAAGAGTTTAATAGGGTTGTAAACAATAGTTTAAATAGTCTAAAACTAAAAGGATGGTTAGTATTTAATGTATTACACCCTTTGTTGTTTGATCCTAGCTTCCCAACTAATTATTTTAACAATTCTCCTATTAACTTGAGGAGAGATAGTTCAGACAGCTATAAATTAAACTATTTTGCAAAAGATGGAAGTTTTTTTGAAGCTAAAGTTTATGACAATTACAAACTTACCTTGGAATTACTTAACTCACTAAAAAAGCAAGGTTTGATTGATTTTGAGACAAAAGCATTTTTTGTTGACAGGGATAAATTAGATAAAACTGGAGGAAGATTCAAAGAATCAAAATTTATAGATTATCCATTTCAAAGTACATTTAGAATAAAAAAACTAATACTTTAGACCTTTATCTAATAATTGAAGTTGTTAAAATAATAGAAGATTTTTTGGTTTAGACAAATAATTTCTTGCCAAAAATCTACAATTATAGTTTAATAACTAATATATCTTTAGATAACACAGCTCAAACAGCTCAAACAGCTCAAACAGCTCAGAATATAATTCTATCCTATCTTTCTTATCTCTCACTGTTCGTTGGCACAGGATTCATCTCTGGCTCAATTGTTCACTCTGGAGATATTAACCAAATACCCAAATATATTGCAATTGGAACCGTCGGAATAGCACTTTTTCTGGTTGGATCTTTTGTACAAGAGTTCGTAATTAACAAAAATACCACCAAAACTGGTATTATAAAATTTTTCTTTTTGTCATTATTGCTATCCATTGGAATTGGTATGATAAGTGGCGGAACACAACATTTTAGTGATTTTCCTGTATATTCTAGTTATTTGATACCGCTTGGTTTGATTCTATCACTCATTGCTTTTTTACTCAAAAACAACTATGAAACTACACTTAAAAAACTAATAATCATTTTGGGAAGTTTTGTAATTATAGCTATTGTCATGTATTTGGGTTTGAATTCGTACGCAAATGCATTGATTAGTAAGCAAAAAGATACTTGTAAAACTAGTTTTTTGGAGATTAGAGTTTTGGCGTCTGGTAGCCACAATGAGTCTAACTGTACTTCAACATCAAGTCTATCCAAAACTGAAGATAAAATGACAGGAATAATGAAAGGTATGGATCATATGTCAATGGAAGTCAAAGACGATCAAAGCTTTCTGGAAGGTATGATTCCTCATCACCAAGAAGCTGTCGAAAGCTCTAACCAAGTCCTCAAAACTACAACAGATACAGAACTCAAAACCTTTACCCAAAATGTAATTATAGCCCAAACCAAAGAAATAACTTCTATGAAACTTTGGTACAAAACTTGGTTCAACAAAGAATACACTCCTAATTCTAATTATATGGCAACGATGGACGGAATGAAAGGTAAGGTGGGGATAGAGATGGACAAAGAATATATCAAAGGAATGCTCGGACATCATGGCGGAGCGATAGAAATGGCAAAAACGATCCAAACTATTACTAAAGCGACCAGAAATTTTGGGTCTTGCTAAAGATATAATTACTAGCCAGAGTGGTGAGGTCAAAACATTGGAAGGTTGGTTGATGGTCAAGTATGACGATCATGATGACACAAAAAATTCTCATTAAGCGTGAATTCTAGGAAAATTCTAAGGAATTTAATTTGATCAGTTTTGTGTATTATTCTTGACCAAAAAGCATAAATTAAGCATAATTAAAGGAATGAATAAGCTTAGTAAACTCATTATTAAAGTATCTTCACAAAGTTTAATTTTGGCACAGATTGCTCTAAATTCTGTTTTGGTAACAGTTTATCTTACAGGTTTTCTGGGCAACAAGTTCCTTTCAATCGGTTGGATAAGTATAATCGTGATTAGCTTGTTAATATTAATTGATACTCATGTTTCTGCTAATTCCAAGCCCAATCCAAGCACAATAATATCTCAACTAATTTTTGGATATAGCTATAATTCTGTTCGTTGGTGGCTTTCGGCTACTTTTGTCCTAAGTTTTTTGGCTTATATTCCAGTTTTTGGTTATATTGCGCTATTTTTTGCTCTCAAATATTCAATTGACGATATTGTATGGTTGTGGAATCAGCTTGGTAATAGTAATTCATCTAATTATTCTAGCAAAGCTAAATCCAAAACTAAAGAAAATTTTATAGATGTAGAACCCAAAAACTAATTTTTTTAATTTAAATAATTTTTTAATGCCTCTTTTTGATATCCAATTAGTTCACAAATATCAATTCAACCAAGATATCGTAATCTTGTACTACACTTGTTCCAGCGAACTAAAATATACAGCAGGTCAGTACATTTCTTTAGAAGTCTTGCCAAAAACTTTTCGATCCTACTCAATTTTTGAACTAGGAACAATAATTAACGATCCTTTTGAACTGGATTTGAACAAAAACAAAAAACCTACAGACTACATAATTGGATTAATGATTAATACTAGACCTGGTGGAATTGGCTCACAATATGCCCAAAATTGTAAAGTCGGCGATACAGTAAAAGCTTTGGGTCCAAGTGGCAAATTCAATCTTGTCAAAAGTCAAAATTCTAGAGTTTTTGTTGCAACTAGTACAGGTTTGGCACCATTTATTCCGATGATTAATAATATTAGAAAAGATTCTAATGAAAAAATTTTTGTATATTTTGGTGTAAAATCAATCGAGGATAATTTTGCTTATAGCCTTCTAAACTCTATTCCAAACTTAGAACTAAATGTGTGCGTTGAACTAGACCCAACCACTAAAGATTCCAAAGATAATAGTAAGCTAGACTGCAATTTGAACAATAACTTCAAACAAAAAGTTCAACAAGGTTTTGTTACTGGTTACCTAGATTCAAAACTCAAAACTCACGAATTTGAGCCTAATTTAACTGATTTTTATCTTTGTGGTAATCCTATGATGATCGAAGCTGTCAAAGAAATTTTAACAAAACAAGGAGCAAATAATATATATGAAGAAAAATATTCTTAAAGAAAAATAATAAGAATGCATGATTGCCAAATTCTAAAATTCTCAAACTCAACCGATCTTTATCAAAATATAATTAAAGATGTATTTTTGTTGAGTCAAAACTTCCAAAATATTGGACTAAGCGGAGGAAGTTCGCCTCGTAGGTTGTACGAGCTTATGACTATAGATCAAAGAATTAATTGGTTAAAGTTTAGTTTTTTTCAAGTTGACGAGAGATTCGTTGGCTCAGAAAGTCCAGATTCTAATCAAAAAATGATTACCCATGCATTTGGTTACAACTCACAACTTCTTTCACAATTTCAACCTTTTGATGTATCTCAAAACAGTTCTCAAGATAACTCTCAAAATATTCTTAAATCTATTGAACAATATTCTATAATATTACCAAAAAATGGGTTAGATGTTTGTTTTCTTGGCTTTGGAATTGACGGACACTTTGCTTCTATTTTTCCTGCAGATTATTGGGAGAACCAAAACCAAAATACTCCTGAACAAAAAGATAAGATTGAGGGATTTAAGCAACTTTTAGAATCACAAAACAAAGTCTTGCATACAATTTCTAAGCCTCCATATCTAGTTCCAGACAGACTTACGCTTTCGCCACAATATATTCTAAAATCCCAAAAAATAGTTGTAATTCTAATCGGCAAAGAAAAAAAAGCTATTTTGCAAGCTTTTGAGGATAATATTTTGGAAAGCTACGAATTCCCGGCTAATTTTTTGCATAATCACAAGAACTTAGTTTTCTACTGTTGTTTTGAATAGACTACAAACTTGTAATTAAAAACACCAAAATAATCATTATAAAATGATAAAGCGAACTAAAAATGTAACGCCAATTTTTTTTGTGATCGTTAGGAAGCTTAGCAATCTGATAATAATTAAGCACAAAATTAGCAATAGTAGTTGTCAAAATTGCATAGTGCCAATAACTAAACTTGGTATAATTGACCCAAATCGTAAACAAACTCGAAGCTGTCAAAACCACAAAAAAATTAATAAAAGCCTCCAAAAAACTAAATTTGTTCTTGAGACTAATTAGAATTCCAATTGTAAAAGAATTAAAAATTAACCAAATATACTTTGGGAAATTAAAGAAATTACTGAGAATTCCATCATTAAAACTTCGGTAGCTACTAACATCTAGATTCTTGGAGAACATAAATCCGTAACTTATAAGGCTTAGAATTAGCGTAATTAAAGCAATAAAATAATTATCTAACTTAAGAGATTTGGTTTTGAGAAGTCCAAAGTTAATGATCGAACACAGAATAATTCCAACAACTGCCAACCAATTCGGAGTTATTGCAACATCGTTAAGAATGAATTTACTAGTATTAATAGTAGACAAATAAACCAAGATTGACCCATAAAAAATAAAATTCAGAATAGTTTTTTGGAGAATCACAGAGACTGTATTGCGTTTCCAAATCAAAATACTCACAAAAATCGTCATATAAACAATTCCCAAAACTAGTAACAAAACTCTAAAAGGTAAAAAAGTTTGGTTAAGAAGTAAAGAATTACCATTAATCCCCAGTATTTGAACAAAAAAAATAAAGGTTAAACAAAAAGTTAAGAAAACATATTGTATATTACCTTGAATTTTAATCATACAGATTACTTATTAGAAGTCAAAAGAACTTTAATTCTAGCTTGTCTACGTCTGATTTTACCTGCACTACCTCTAGCTCTTGGAGTGAATCTATAGAGAATTCCAGCTTCTTCTGCTACAATATGATTAATTGTATAATCACCATAATTACTTTCGGTGAGTTGAAGATTGCTAGCTGCAGACGACAAAAGACTAGTAATTTTTTTGGCTTTTGGTTTATTCATTGACTTGAGAATCAAGAGAGCTTCAGAAAGTTTTTTGCCACGGATGGGGTTAATGATTAATCTAGTCTTACGTGGACTGTGGTTAAGAAGTGTAGATGCTGTGTAGGTTTTGTTGGTCATATATTTGTCAAAATATTGTTTTTACTAGGCTTTTTTGGTGATAACTATAGCGATATTTTTTGATCTAAAATATATTTTTGCTATTACCTTAAAATAGTAGTTATGTTTTTATACAGAATTAAATTATTGCAGTTTTATTGCTTTTTGTCAAGTTTTTATTTTATATATTCGTTTTGAAACTTATTTCCAACCACCAGTAAAGTCACCCTCTCGGTCAATTCTGCGATAAGTGTGAGCTCCGAATAAGTCTCGTTGAGCTTGCACCAAATTCTGTGGTAATTGCACAGCTTCTACACTCAGAATATAATCAATGGTTGAATTAATTACAGGAAGAGGGATTTTGATTCCACTGCTTTGGAGTATGCTTTGGAGTCTAGAGATTGATTCTATAGCCTTGGTGTGAGCTTCTTGTGGATAGGTTCCAGATTGGTAATAACTACTAATTGTCTCGAGCGCTCGCGATCGAATTATACAGCCACCTTGCCAGATTCGCAGAACTTCCAAAATATCAATATTCCAGTTATATTCTGCGTTCCCAGCCTGAATTAATTCCAACCCTTGTTCGTACGATACGAGATAAAATCCAGCCACGACTTCATAAAGTAGGTTTTTGAATTCTTCGACATTAATCTTAGCTTTGTCAAAAACAGTTACAGGCTTTGGTTGTACAAACTCTTTGAGTTTATGATTAGTCTCGGTCATTACGCGGGCATTAAGGCCTGCGAAGATACTAGGAACCGCCACACCTAGATTCATTCCCGCCTCAATTGTCCATTTGCAAGTACCTTTGGCTCCAGCTCGAGAATCAAGCTTGTTCACGAGAAACCCTTCATCAAGATTATCTTTGGCAACCAGAATCTCCTCAGTAATATCCAATAAAAAGCTCTTATTATCTCCAGTATTTATATGTGAGAAAAATTCTTGAATTTCGCTTTGGTCGTAGCCGATCTTGTTAAGAGTGTCAAAAATCTCTGCAATTCCTTGCATTATGGCATACTCGATTCCGTTGTGAACCATCTTGATAAAATGTCCAGCACCAGCTAGCCCAACATTAGTAACACAATAACCGCCGTTGAAATCCTTGGCAGATACAGGCTCCAAAAATGATAAAAGTTGATCCACCGAATCCTTATGACCTCCAGGCATCAAGCTCGGTCCTAATAACGCTCCATCCGAACCGCCGCTAATTCCACAGCCAATGAATTTAATTCCCTTGGACTCACAATAATCTTGGCGACGAATCGTGTCATTATAATTGCTGTTACCACAATCTACCAGAATATCATCTTGGGATAACAAAGGTAAAATCTGTTCAATTGTTTCGTCGGTTCCACTTCCAGCTTTGACTAATAGGAAAATCTTGCGGGGAAGTTCTAGTGAATTAATACAATCTTCTAAGTTCTCATACCCAAAGATGTTAGGATTATTCTCATTCAATAATTCCTGAGTCTTGGCGAAAGTTCTGTTAAAAACTGCGGTTCTGGTGCCTTTAGAGGCGAAGTTCTTGGCAAAATTAGCTCCCATTGTAGCTAGTCCGATAATTGCGAGATTGTTGTTCATAGTTACTTAACTGTACTTCCACATAATTATATTGTCAAAAATATTGTCAAAAATTCTCAACTAAATTATTCTAAATGTTAATACTTTACTATTTTAAATCCAAAAATTCAAGTTTGACATAACCTAATAATTGCTGTATAGTTAACAATATGCATGAATACAAAACAGTCTCACCGACTATAACCAAAGAAGAAGTTGACAAGTTCACTATACAAATTCAAAATTCAACAATCGTGACGAAAAAAATAATGGGGTTGAGCATAAATTAAATCGAGAAAATTCGCACTATGAAAAGCCTTTTGAATTGCAAGATGGTCTATCTTGGGGTATAATTTTAGTTGCAGCTTGTTCATTGCATTGGTTGTCTAAAAAAGCAGAAGAACATGAGAAGTCTGAAATAAAAAGAAAAAGAGTAGAAAAAAGAGAAAGTGTAATTAAAAAAAATAGAAATATAATTTTAGAAAGTATAGAATTCAAAAGTAATCTCGAAGTTATGGGTTTACTGCTTAATCAATTTCCAATCTATGCGATGAATTATGTCGACGGAGTTATCCAAATAAAATTTGAAGACAAAAAATTAGTTGATAAGTTAATAAATATTTTGAATACTAGAATTATGGAGATAGAAAATCAAGGATATTATAATGGCAGGTATATAACTAATCTCTACGATGCTGTTAATTATTGTAGAAATGAAGGTAATTTTGAAAGTTCATTTTGGGCATTTTCTCATACAGCTAATTTTGGAAAAATTGCAGATTATGGGGTTTTTCAACTAAGCAATGATGAGGATGTATTTAGAACAAGTCCAAAGTATATTAATCTCGTTAATTATCTACGATGTCTTGATAATGGAAGTATTAAATCCCACTAACATTTCTTTACACTCTCCCAAACCTGAGTTTTTGCAGTCTACGACTTTTAAAAATATTCTAATAGTTTTTTAAATAACTCTAGCGTTCCTTTGCAATCTCCCAGTGCGTCATGCGAGTCGAATTCTAGAGAAAATTTGTCTTTGAGTCCACCAGGTTTGGACAACGATGTTACAGGGAAGGAAATTGGTTGATTCTTGAGTCGTGCGGATTCGTTGAGAGTTATCACAAGAGCTTTGGTGTCTATGAATTCGTTGCCGATAATAGAGTTAAAATTCTCGAATTGTGAGGCTTTGCAGAACATCATCTCCAGCATCTTGTAGTCAAAAGGCCAAAATTGAGCGATAATAATTGGCTTAGCATTCCTAAAGTATACTTTAATAGAGTCAAAAAATATTCCACAGGCTTGCTCATAATTATAACCTTCCTGGATTCTTTTATCACTTATTCCGTGGATTAATGAGGCTTCCTCGCTCACTAGATAACCTTGCGGAGGATTAATATCTATACTTTTTTGGGTAATAATATTCAGATCTTCATCTACAACTAGCCAGGCTAATTGAATCAAGCCGTGATCTAGACTAAGTCCAGTGGCTTCGGTGTCGATAACTAGGAATTTGGCATTTTGGTTGTTTTCGGTTGTCATCGTGATTTTATTTTTATGTCTTAAATTAGTGTTAAAAAATACCCCGTCGACTTTCGTCACCACCCCTTTCTAAGAAAGGGGAATTTTTTGTAATCTGTAAATCCTAGAGCATACTTTACATTTTGAGGATAGAAGAATAGACTAAAAAGTGGTAGCATCTTTAGTACTATACAACTTCCTCATATGAAC